>JBDTXN010000021.1:0-33180 GCA_040006175.1 Gemmatimonadota bacterium
CGCGCGTCGATCACGGCGCACGTGTGGGATGAGAATCACGACCCGTTCACGAACGTGCTCGAGGTGCTCGTCCGCCGACTGCGACGAAAGATTGATGACGACTTCGAGCCGAAGCTCATCCACACGTTGCGCGGCTCCGGCTACCGCTTCGGTCCTTGACGCCCGACGGCGTTCCGGACGCTCGCAACACTCGTCCCTCCGCTGCAGCGACGCGCGCACTTCGCAGACTCCGGCTCCGTGTCACCGCGTGGTATGTCGGCACCTTCGCGCTCGTGCTCGTGATGCTCGGCGCGCTCCTCTTCGCCACGCTCGCTCACGACCTGTCGGTGAGCCTGGACGCATCTCTGCGCGCATCGACGCGAGAGATCGCGCGCGCCGTGGAGCGTCGGGAGGAGGACGATCGGCTTCCGGAGAGACGATCGGATGACGACCTCGGCGAGCTCAGAATTCCGGATCGGGAGCTCTTTCTCTTCGATCTCGCCGGTCGTCCACTCATGCCGCGGAGTGCCGACTCCACAATGCAATCCCTCGCTCGCGATGCAGCTTCCCGAGGTTCGAGCACGAAGAGCTGGGACGCGCCCGAGGACAAGACGCTGCAGGCGTACGCCGAGCGGTTCACGACGAAGAAAGGAAGATCGTTCGTCGCGGCGGCGGTCGTGAATCGCGACACGATAGATGATCGATACGCGATGCTGCTGTCCCTCGCCGGCGCGCTCGGCGCGCTCGGCCTCGTGCTGGTGGCGAGTGGCGGCTGGCTGCTCGCGCAGAAGTCGGTGGCGCCGGTGGAGCTCACGATGGAGCGGATGCGCCGATTCATGGCGGACGCCGCGCACGAGCTGCGCACGCCGGTGGCGGTGATCCGGAGCCGCGTGGAGGTGACGCTCGAGCGTCCACGTGACGCCGCGTCATACGAGACCACACTCACGGAGCTTCGTATCGAGATCGAGCGGTTGGCCGCGCTCGTGAACGACCTGTTCGCCCTCGCCCGCGCTGACGCAGACGAACGCGCGTTCACGCCCACGCGCGTGCAGCTCGACGAGATCGTGCTCGAGGCGGTGAGCACCGCGGGGTGGATCGCGGCGCGTCGCGAGATCGCGCTCGAGGTAGCGGAGGCCGAGGAGGTAATGATCGATGGCGACGCGGCGCTCTTGCGCCAGCTCGTGCTCATCATCCTCGACAACGCCATCAAGTTCAGCAACATCGGAGACACGGTCACGATCGCCGTTCGCGTGGAACACGACTCCGCGATTGTAACGATTCGGGATACAGGTGTGGGCCTCGCGGACGTGGATATTTCCAGGATCTTCGATCGTTTCTACCGTGCCGAGAGCGTGCGCGGTGCGACAACCGGCGCGGGACTTGGACTTGCCATCGCGAAATGGATCGCAGACGTACACGGTGCGCAGATCGCAATCACGCCCGCGCTGGAGCGTGGGACGTGCGTGACGATGCGCTTTCCCGCCGCGACACCGGCCCAGTCACAGAGGAGATCAGGGTGAGAAAAACCGGACGGTCGGCGACCTCGGCTGTGTCATAGACGTGACAGCTTTGCACCGCATCGTTCCCTCGATGCCACTCGGTCATCCTCCGTCGTGCAGCACCGCCGTGATGACGTTTCGGCGCTCCGTGGCATGTGCCGCACTCCTGCTCGGGAGTGGGCTCGCGGGCGCGCGCGCCCAACGGGCGGTATCGCTTTCCGCGATCACGCGCGACAGCGCGATCTCGCTGGCGCTGGCGCGCGGCTCGCGCGCGGCGATCGCCAACGCGACTGCCCGCTCGGCGGCTGCGCGCGTGCGCCAGGCAGGCGCGTTCGCGAATCCGCTGCTGTCCGCCTCGTACAGCAAGTCGCTGCCGCAGTATCACGCGTCGATCGACCTTCCGCTCGACTTTCTCACGCTGCGCGGCCTTCGTGTAGCGTCCGCGCGGTCGTCGAGCGAGGCCGCACAGTTCCGCCTCGCATTCGAGCGCGCGGCAATCCGGCTCGATGCCGACACGTCGTACACGATCGCAGCCGCGCGCCGGGCACGGGCGCGGCTCTCGCTCCGAAACGCCGTCGATGCGGAGAGCCTGCTCACGATCGCTTCGGTGCGGCGCAGCGCCGGCGACGCGAGTGATCTGGATGTGGACGTCGCGCGCATCACGGCGGGAAGGGCGCGGAACATCGCCGTTGCAGACTCCCAGTCCGCCGTCGCAGCGGCGCTCGAGCTTCAACAGGCGCTCGGACTTCCGGCCGCCCGGCAAACCATTGCGACTGCCGACAGCCTCGACGTTCCGCGCTTCGACACCATCGTCGCACCCGATTCATCGGGATCGGGTGCCGTGATCCCCTTGTCGGTGGCAGCGGCGCAACGCGATCTGCGGGCGGCGAACCAGGCGCTCGCTCTCGAGCGACGCAATGTCTGGAGCGGGCTCGCACTCCAGGCAGGACTCGAGAATCACGACCCCACAGGCGCCGAGCCGGGAATCCTGCCGACGTTCGGCGTTTCGATTCCGCTTCCGCTGTTCAATCAGGGGCAAGGCGCGATCGCCGTGGCGCAGGCGGAGCGCGATCGTGCGCGCGTCGAGCTCGCGGCCGCCGAGCGCGAAAGCGCCGCGCTCGTCGCGCGTGCACGCAGCGATCTCTCCGCAGCCTCGCAACGCGTGGCGCGCGATCGGCAGCTCGTCGAGACGGCGAATCGCGTCGCGCGATTGTCGTTGCAGGCCTACGTCGAAGGCGCGTATCCGCTGACCACCGTGCTCGAAGCGCAGCGGAACGCCCGCGACACTCTCGCCGATCTCATCGACGATCTCGTTGCTGCCAACACGGCGGCCGCCGCGCTGCGACTCTACACAGGGGTAACCTCCAAATGATCGCCAGCTCCACAGCGCGCCCGCTTCGATCCGCAGCGCTCATCCTCTGCGTGCTGATCGCCGCGTGCAGGAAGGACGACGCCGCCGAGAGTGCGACCGAGGTGCCTCCGGTCGTTGGCGCACGAACGGCGGTGGTGACGCGGAGGTCGGTGCGGGAAACGATCGACGGGATCGGAACGATCACAACTCGACCCGACCACATGGCGCAGATGAGCGCGCCGGCCGTCACCCGGGTGACGAAGGTCTACGTCACGGTCGGGCAGCGGGTGAGCGCGGGCACGCCGCTCGTTTCCTTCGATCGCGTTCCACTCGACGCGCAGGCCGCGGCCGCCGCGACCGCGCTCACCGCCGCACAGCGGGGACTCGACCGCGCGAAGCGGCTCGTCGACGCTGGGATCGCCCCGCGCAAGGATCTCGATCAGGCGGCGAACGATGTCGCTCGCGCGAACGCGGATGCGATCGCGGCCGAGCGGATGCAGTCGCGCGCGACGCTGCGCGCGCCGATCTCCGGAGTCGTGACCACGATGGCCGCCGTCCTCGGTGCCACCGTCGATCCGGCTCAGACCCTGATCGCGGTCGCGGATCTCTCATCGCTCGATCTCCTCATGCCGGTTCCACCGGACGCCGCCGCGCGCGTGCACCGCGGCGCAAGCATCGACATGACGGCGCGCTCGAGTGGCGACGCCGAGGCGCTCGGCATCGCGACCGTGGCGGACATTGGCGGAACGATCGACAGCACGGCGCGAGCGGTCGTCGTGCGCGCGCCCATCACGCATCCGGCGCGGCAGCTTCGCATCGGCGAAACGGTGTTCGCGCGCATCGTGCTCGCGGCGCACGAGAATGCCATCACGGTGCCGAAGGAGTCGCTGGTTCCCGAAGGTGAGGGGCTCAAGGTGTTCGTCGTGGACGACTCGCACATCGCGCACTCCACCCCCGTGACGGTTGGCGTCCGCGATGGCGACGTCGCCGAGATCACGTCCGGGCTTTCCGGCGGTGAGACCGTGGTGACGTACGGCGCGTACGGCGTGGCCGACAGTGCCAAGGTTGCGTCTCCCACGGAAACTTCGGCGGCGACTCCGATTCCGGTCGGAACGCAGAAGCCGTGAAGCTCTTCGATCTCCTCTCGGCACAGCGTCGCTTCGTCTATCTCGCCGTAGCGGTCGCCAGCGTTGCCGGCATCTGGACCGCGCTGTCGCTGCCTTCCGCGATCTACCCGGAGCTTCTGTTTCCGCGCATCACCATTGTCGCCGAGGGCACCGCGCTCGGCGCGCGGGAGATCATGTTCGCCGTCTCGCGGCCGATCGAAGAGGCGGTGACGAGCGTGCAGGGCGTGCGCCGCGTCACCTCGCGATCGATTCGAGGGAACAGCGAGGTGCAGCTCTACTTCGATGAGCACGCGGACATGCAGCTGGCGCTCCAGCAAACGCAGCAGCGCATCACGCAGGCACGCGAGGCGCTCCCGGCCGACGTGCACGTAGACGCCGAACGACTATCGCCATCCGTATTTCCGATTCTCTCGTACAATCTCGAGGGGGGCGATCCCGCCACGTTGTACGATCTCGCCTTGTATCAGCTTCGTCCCTCGTTCTCGCGCGTGCCTGGCGTGGGACGGGTCGATGTGCAGGGCTCCGCCGTGCGCGAGGTCGAGGTGATCGCGGATCCCACGCGGCTCGCGGCGCTCGGGATGAGCTACTCCGACGTGGCGCAGGAGATCAATCATTCGCTGACAGTGGACGCGGTGGGGCGGGTGACGCGCAGCTACTCGCAGTATCTGGTGGTCGCAGACCAGGCGATTCGCTCCGCGGACAGCGTCGGCGAGATCGTGCTGGGCAACGGACTCCGCGTGCGCGATATCGCGGCCGTGTCGGTGGGCACGATGGATCGTGTCAACGTGATCGCCGGAGATGGACGCCCCGCTGTGCTGATCAACATCACGAGGCAGATCGGCGGCAATACCGTGGCCATTGCGGACAGCGTCGAAGCGATTGCGGCGAGCCTCTCGAGAACGCTGCCGCCGGGCGTGCGACTTGTGCCGGTGTACGACCAGGCGGCGCTGGTGCGCGATGCGCTCACCTCGGTGCGCGACGCGATGCTGATCGGTGCCACGCTTGCCGTGCTCGTGCTGCTCGTGTTCCTGCGCAATGGGCGAGTCACGGCGATCGCCGCGTCGTCGATACCGCTGACGCTCGCCATCACCGTGGGGATCATGGCGCGGCTCGGCCAGACGTTCAATCTGATGACCCTCGGCGCGATGGCGATCGCGATCGGACTCGTGATCGACGACGCGATCGTGATCACGGAGAATATCGTGCGCCACATGCGTCTGACTTCAGACCGGCAGCACGCCGTGCGTGAGGCGATGCAGGAGCTGATCTGGCCCGTGACGACGTCCACGCTCACGACGGTCGTGGTATTCGCGCCGCTGTCGCTGCTGACGGGTGTGGTCGGTCAGTTCTTCTCCGCCCTCTCGATTACGCTGAGTGTGGCGGTCATCGTGTCGCTCATCCTGGCGATCACGATCATCCCGCTGCTCGCGGAATCGCTGCTCGCGGAGCACGCGCCCGGTGCCGGTGACGCAGATACACGACCGATATCGTGGCTTGGCCGGGTGGGCGCTGTGATCTCCCGCGCGCTCGACGGACTGTCCGATCGCTATGAACGCTCTCTGGGCGCGACGCTGCACCATCCGCGCTCACTCGTCGCGGGGGCGGTCGCACTGCTCGTAGTCGGATTTCTGATCCAGCGCGTGGTCGGCAGCGGTTTCCTTCCCGAGATGGACGAGGGTGCGTTCGTCATCGACTACATCACACCCGGAGGAACTCCGCTCGAGGAGTCGGACCGCCTCGTGAACATCGCCGAACGAATTCTGGCGAGTGAGCCAGAGGTTGCCAGCACTTCGCGGCGACTCGGCGCGGAGCTCGGACTGTTCGCGACGCCGCAGAACATCGGCGACATCGCCGTGCGGCTGAAGAGCCTGAGCGATCGCTCGCGCTCGAGCCAGGAGGTGATCGACGACGTCCGGGTGAAGATCAACCGCGCAGCGCCGCGGATGCACATCGAGTTCGTGCAGATCCTCTCGGATGTCGTCAACGACCTCGCTGGCGCGGCCCGCCCGGTCGAGATCAAGGTTTTCGGAACGCAGATCGACACGCTCGAGCGCTACGCGACAGCGCTCGAGCCCAAGCTCGGAGCGGTGGAGGGACTGGAGGATCTCAACAGCGGGGTGAGCCAGCCCTCCGCCGAGATGCATCTGCAGGTGCAGGCGGCGGAGGCGAGCCGGATTGGTCTCGATCCGCAGGAGGTCTGGACCGAGGTGAGCAACGCGCTGCTCGGCGTGAGTGCAGGCGATCTGCGCCTCGAGGATCACACCATCGGGGTGCGCGTGCGGGCTCCCGATGCGTTCAGATATGCGCCCACGAGTCTCGATGTCCTGCCGATCCACAATCCGGCGACGCACAGCACCACGCCACTCTCCTCGATCGCGACGTCTACACCAACCGTGTCGCGCGCGGAATATCGCAGGGAGAACCAGCAGCAGATGATCGCGCTCACTGCTGACGTCAGTACTCGCTCGCTCGGCGCGGTGATGGCTGATGTGAAGACGGTGCTCGCGCAGAACCCTCCACCGGCGAATACGCGCGTGGAGATCGCAGGGCAGTATGCGAATCAGCGGAGCTCGTTTCGGGCGCTCATGATCGTGCTCGCGCTCGCCGCGGTGAGCGTAGTGGCCATCATGCTGATTCAGTTTCGTTCGTTCATCGAGCCACTGCTGATCGTGCTCGCCGCTCCGGTGTCGTTCGTGGGTGCGGTCGGGCTGCTGTGGGTCACGGGAACGCAGCTCAACGTCTCGAGCCTGATGGGGCTCATTCTCCTCGTAGGACTCATCGTGAAGAACGGAATCATTCTGCTCGATTTCACCGAGCTTCGCATGCGATACAACGGCGAGCCGCTCGAGGATGCCATTCGCCACGCCGCCCGCGTACGTCTTCGCCCGATTCTCATGACTACGCTGTGCACGCTCGCCGGTCTCATCCCGCTCGCGCTCGGACTCGGGGCGGGAAGCGAGCTGCAGAAGCCGCTGGCGATAGCAGTGATCGGCGGACTGACACTCTCGACGCCCATCACACTCTACCTGGTGCCCACGTTGCTCGTAGCCATTCGCGGACGCGATTTCCGACGGCCAGCGGCCAGTCCGATTCCCGTATGAGCGTGCTGGTTCTACGTGTACGCGCGCTGCTCATGTGCACGGTAGTCTGGTGCTCTCCCGAGCTCGCACACGCGCAAGGCGGTGCCGCCGTGCCGGGAGCGGCGGTGGCATCGGACAGCGCCCATCACCGGCTTCCACTGTTCACGCGCGCCGATCCGCTCATTCTCGGCGCGTTCGTTCTCGGTGCAGCGGCAATCGGGCCGTTCGACAGAAACATTGCGCGGGCGATCCGCGAGCCGTCGGTGCAGACCGACAAGGCTGCGTCGCGCGCGGCGAAGGCATTCAACTTCATCGGGAGCCCGGGAGTACTGCTCGCGAGCGTTGCCGCCTACGGCGTGGGGCGCGTCGGGCACTTCGAGCACGTCGCGGACCTGGGGCTGCACACCACTGAAGCGATCTTCGTGAGCGCCGGCGTCACGTCCATCATCAAGGGATTCGCGGGGCGACAGCGCCCGGGGGTGGCCGGCGTCGATGACCCCGATGATTTCAAGTTCGGCGGCGGCTTCGGCAAGCATGCCAGTACGTCGTTCCCATCGGGGCATGCGACCGCTGCATTCGCGACGGCGACGCTCGTGACGCTCGAGATGCATCACTGGAAGCCGAGCTCCACCTGGTACGTCGCGCCGGTGATGTTCGGTGGCGCTGCGCTCGTGGGCGTGGCGCGACTCTACACGAATGCGCACTGGAGCAGCGACGTCGTGATGGGCGCCGGGATTGGTACGCTCACTGCGCTCAAGGTGTTTCGCTACAACCACGTGACGAGCCGGCACAATCGCGTGAACCGCTGGCTGCTCTCGGCCGTCCCGAGCGTGTCGCCGAGTCTGGAGCGCGGCGGCGCGGCGCTCGGCTGGAGCTTCGCTGCACCTCGATGATGAACTGGCCGCCCTCAGCCGTTCGCGCCTGAGCTGCGCTCGCTGTCGAGATGTTTCATGAGCGGAGTCGGGTACCGGTCACCGGCGGCGGCGTGGGACGGAATTGCTTGCTCTACTCGCACGAGCTCTTCGCTCGAGAGGCGTACGTCGAGCGCGCCGAGCGCTTCGTCCAGCTGCGCGCGGGTGCGCGAGCCGATCAGAGGAAGAATGTCGTCCCCACGTGAGGCTACCCAGGCGATTGCCAGTTGCGCGACCGTCACCTTCTTCTCGTCGGCAATGGCACGCAGCGCATCGACCAGCGCGAGGTTGTGCGCGAGGTTCTCTCCCGAAAAGCGTGGATGATTCGCCCGAATGTCGCGAGCACCCGTATTTTGTGCGGTCCACCGGCCGCTCAGGAGCCCGCGGGCGAGCACGCCATACGCAGTAATCGAGATCCCGAGCTCGCGCGTGGCGGGGAGGATTGACGACTCGATGCTGCGCGAGAACAGCGAGTACTCGATCTGCAGATCGCAGACGGGGTGCGTCGCGTGCGCTCGGCGAATCGTCTCGGCACCGGCTTCGGAGAGCCCGACGTAGCGCACGTAGCCTCGCGTGATCATCTCCGCAATCGCGCCGACGGTTTCCTCGATCGGCACGCTCGGATCGACGCGTGAGAGGCGATAGATGTCGATGTAGTCGGTACCGAGCCGGCGGAGCGAGTACGAAAGGAAGTTCTTGACCGCGTTCGGCCGGCCGTCGTAGCCGAGGAATGCGCCCTCGGGATCGCGCAGCGCACCGAACTTGACGCTGATCGCGACCCGACTCCGATCGCGACCGGCAAGGGCGTCCCGCAGCAGCAGCTCGTTCGTGCCCATTCCGTAGAAATCACCCGTGTCGAGCAGTGTGATTCCTGCGTCGAGTGCGGCGTGAATGGTCGCGATCCCCTCGTTGCGATCCGAAGGGCCGTAGAGGTCCGACATTCCCATGCAACCGAGTCCGAGCTCGGAGACGACGGGACCCGTGGAACCGAGCTGGCGCGTTTGCATGTTGTATGAGGGTGTGGTGTTTTGCCGAGCGTCGAGTTGATTTCGTCTTTCCCTGAAGGAGCACGCATGCAAGAACATGGCTCACGACCACTGGCGCTCGTGACCGGCGCATCGAGCGGTATCGGTGCGGACCTCGCGCGCGAGCTCGTGCGTCATGGCCATGACGTCGTGCTCACCGCGCGACGTGCGGTCGAGCTCGAAGCACTCGCGATCGAGCTGCGCGCGCTCGGTGCGGTTGCCACGGTGATGCCAAAGGATCTCGCCGCGCCCGGTGCAGCGCGCGCGCTCGCAAGTGACATCGATGCGCGCGGCCTGCATGTCGATGTGCTCATCAACAACGCAGGCTTCGGCGACGTCGGTGCCTTCGCGCGCCAGGATGCGGACCGCATCGACGCGATGCTCGAGCTCAACGTCGTGGCGCTCACGGCGCTCACGCGCGCGTTTCTTCCGGCGATGATCGCTCGCAGGCGCGGCCGCGTGATGCTCCTCTCGTCGACGGCCGCATTTCAGCCCGGTCCCAACATGGCGACGTACTGCGCCTCCAAGGCATTCGTGCTCAGTCTGGGCGAAGCGCTCGCCGAGGAGCTTCGCGGCACGGGTGTCACGGTCACGACGCTCTGCCCAGGCGCGACGCACACCGGCTTCGCCGCGGCGTCGGGCGCGGAATCGCTACCGCTCTTCAGGAGCACGCTCGTGCCGAAAATGAGCTCGGCAAACGTGGCGCGCGCCGGCTACGAGGCGATGATGCGAGGAAAGCCCGTCTTGGTCACCGGTGTGGTGAACAAGCTCGCAGCGTTCTCCGGGCGCGTGCTCCCGCGATCTGTCGTGTTCCCGGTATCACGGCTGCTGATGGGGGACCACCCAATCTGAATGGAGGGCGCCTCTGGCGGCCCTTGCTATCTTTCGCGTCGATGACCGACCGAGTGCTCGTGCCGCGAAAGAACGCGGTTTCTGTCGTGGCGCTTGCCACTACCGCATCGGTGTTGTTCGTCGCACTCACCGTGCTGGTGATGGCGCATCTCACGGGAACGATCGACCGTGATCTGATTCTCTCGCTCCGAGCCGACGCGACCCCAACGCTCACCGCGTTCCTGCTGGGTGTCACGTTCACGTCGGGAAAGCTCGGCATTCCCTTCGTCATTCTCTTCACCGCAATACTCTACCGCCAGTACGGGGCGCGCACGGCCGCATACTACGTCGGCGCGTGTGTGTCCGCGGAGCTGGTCAACGCCATTCTCAAGCACGTCGTGACTCGCGTGCGGCCGCACGGCGTGAGTCCGCTGCTCACTGCCGCCGGCGGATACTCCTTCCCTTCCGCCGACGCGATGCTCGCCGTCGTGATCTTCGGACTCGGCACGCTGCTGCTCACGTCGTCGTTGCGTTCGTCCGCGCTGCGGCTCGCGGCAATCGGCGCGGCCGGGCTATTCGTGATTGCGGCCGCCGTCGCCCGCGTGTATCTCGGCGCTCACTGGCCCTCAGACGTCCTGGGCGGCGTACTCGCTGGCACCGCGTGCGGGGCGTTCTGGCTTGGCGCGCTGAGACGCTCGACTACCGCGACGTGAGCTCGCTCGTGGTCTTGGTGTCATCCATTTCCAGCGCACGCTCCGCCAGAAGACACTCGAAATCCCGTCCAAGTGATGCGAAGGCCACTGCAATTCCCTTCTCGCGGTAGGCAACGATCGCATCGTCGTTTTCGATGTTGCCGCCAACCGCGGTGTCGTCCGCCTTCGCGGCGTGCCCCACGTATCTGACCTCCTTGCCGTAGTGCGCGCTCCAGAAAAACGGGATGTCGTCGTACTTCTGACGCATTCCCAGCATGTTCTCTGCGGCGCACTGTCCCTGCCGTTCGGCGACGACGAAGTGCTCGACACGCACGTGCTCTCCCGTGCGGTAGGGGAACGACGCGATGTCTCCGGCTGCGAACACGCCGGGCGCGCTCGATTCCAGGAATTCGTCGACCACGACCCCGTTGTCGACACGGAGACCCATCTGCTTCGCGAGATCGAGACTCGGACGCACACCAATGCCGATAACTACAATGTCTGCCGGAATGCTCGAGCCGTCATCGAGCGTCACATCGGTCGCACCGATCGCGGTGACTGATTTCTGCAGGAAGAACTTCACCCCGTGCTGCTCGTGAAGTGACTTGATGTACGTCCCGAGTTGCTCCCCGAATACCTTCGCGAGCGGCACCGCCTCGGGCGCGACGACGCTCACATCGAGCTCGCGCGTTCGGAGCGATGCAGCAACCTCCAGCCCGATGAAGGATCCACCGATGACCAGCGCTCGCATTCCCTTTTCCGCGGCAGCGATGATCGCGTGGCTGTCGGCGAGCGTGCGCAGATAGAACACGTGCTTCTGATCGGCGCCCGGAACTTTCAGCACGATCGGATCCGCGCCGGTGGCGAGCAGCAGGCGGTCGTACTTGCGCGTGTCGCCATTCTCGAGCGACACCTTTTTCAATTTGGTGTCCACGGCGCTGACCCGCGCGGCCGTGTGCAGGTCGATGTCGTGCCGCGTGTAGAACGATGGTGAGTGAAACGGAATCCAGCTCTCTTCGGCCGTCCCTGCGAGATAGTCCTTCGAGAGATTCGGGCGGTCGTACGGTGTCGCGGGATCGGCGCCGAGCATCGTGATCGTGCCCGAGAAGCCGCGGCGGCGCAGCATCTCCGCCGCGGCATTCCCCGCCACGCCGGCTCCGATGATCACCACGCGCTTCACGTCGGCCGGCGGCGACGCTTTCGCCACGCCGTCGAGTGGCGTGGCCCCATCGGTCGCCTTGATCTCGTCCGTCACGACGATCGTATCACCGCGACGCTCGATCGCCCAGCGAGACACTGGGCTCAGCGCCGGTGCGCGAATCGCCTCCCCTGTTCGCAGGCTGAAGCAGGCGTGATGCCAGGGGCAGCGCACCGTGTCGTCGACGATGAGGCCTTCGCCCAGGGGGCCGCTGTAGTGCGTGCACGTAGCGCCGATCGCGAAGATCTCATCGCCACGGCGCGAGAGCAGCACTGCCTGCTCCTTCGCGTGCCCAACCAGCATCCCGCCGTCGGGGATGCTGGAGGCCGGAACTCCCGCCGCGAGATCCGGACCCTGCAATTGTTGTTCGCCGCTCATGACTCGCGCTCTCGCAAGGGGTGAAATGCCGTGCCCGGCTCCGGGCACCACGGGCTCGATCTTGCACAGGAATAAATGAGTTATACTCACATTCGGACAGGTGAAACATGTCTAATCGGCGACACGATCCAAGTGAAAGCCACGAGCACATCGACGAACAGCACCTCGCGAAGGCGAACGCTCCGCTCGACAAGGAACACAACAAGGAGCAGGAGCCGGGACGCAAGACGGAGGGGCTTCAGGAGAGCACCGACGGTCGCCCCAGCGCGCCGAAGAAGCACGATCACGGCTGATCGCACGCGCCGCTAGCGTCGCGCGAGCCATCGCACTTCCTGCGCGACGGCGCGCGTGATGGTGCGCACGAACAGCGCGATCGGCGAGCTCCCCCCGAACGCGGCGGCGATCGCCCACAGTGCTCGCATGGTGAATCGTTCGCGGTCGTCGATGGCGACGATCTCCTCCCATGCCTCGGGTGCAAACTTCGTCTTGAAGCGATCCAGGCCATCGAAGTCGTAGAACCGGCGTCCATGCGCACGCACCCAGTGAAGCACGAGGCGGAGCCACGCAGGCACCGCGGGATCCGTCCATCTCGATTGTCGCGACAACGGCGCGAGCCCCAGCGTCACGTACTCCGCCCCCTCGGTCGCAAGCGCGTGCATCGCGGCGTCCACGAGCAGCTCCGACGTGCCATTCGGCGCGCTGCGCCCGCGCACGATCTGCTCGATCAGCCATCCTTTGCGCGCCGGCACGGGCGACGCCACCAGATAGGCCACGGCCGCGGCGCGGCGCTCCGCGACGAAGATGCGCCGGTCGCGCGTCAATGCGATCGTGTCCGTCTCGATCAGGAAATGCAGTGGCGGAAGCCCGAGTCCGTCGAGCCACTCGCCCCGCAGTCGCTCGAGCTCGGGATTTCGCTCGGCCCGCGCCGCGCTCCACCGCGTCACCACGACTCCCTTATTCCGGGAGCGATTGAGCTGCGCGCGCAGCGACGCGCGCCGCGCAACGATCTCGCTCCATCGCCGCGGATCCCAGCTTGGTTGTGCGCCGAGGCCGACGGTGCCGCGCGCACGGTCGCGCCGCAGCGTCTCCTCGAATCGTGTCCCCGCGCCGAAGTAGCACACCCGGTCGCCCCGGGCGCGCGCATCCGCCTCGAACTCGAGCGCCACGTCGTGCAGCCGCTCCGGGGCGCACACGGGTGCACCCGCGACCACGCGTACGCCGCTTCGGCGCACGTAGCCGATCACCGCGTCGGAGGCGGCCGTAAACCAGTGCGCGATTCCGGGGTTCAGAATTTGGTATGCCGTCGCGTTCCATCCATATCGAAGAACCAGGTCGCGCGCCCGATCCACATCGCTTAGGCTCACCGGCTCTCCGCGTTCGCACGAATATTCGTATGCGGACCTGCCGAAAGGCATGTACGCGACATCCGCACATGACTTCGGTTCGGCACCCGCACACCGCTTGCGCGCGTTCACTGCAGAGATGACACCATGTCGCGGCCCAGGGAACCCGCAACTCGTACGGCAGAGCTGCAACAAACGCTGGACGCGCGTTGCCATTGCGTCACCACCCCCGGCGGATACTCTCCCGCGGGATCATTCGCCACCCGTCGTGCGTTGACCCGTTTCACGAACCATCGAAACGGAATTTCGCGGAGCAGGTATGGCTACGATGCGTGCGGTGCAGGTGGCAAAAGCCGGAGGTCCACTCGAGCTGGTCGAGAAAGAGATTCCTGAGCCCGGGCCCAACCAGGTTCGAGTGAAGGTGCACGCGTGCGGCATCTGCCACAGTGATTCGCTCACGATCGAGGGACACTGGCCGGGCATCAAGTATCCGCGCGTGCCCGGACACGAGGTCGCTGGTGTAGTGGACGTCCTCGGTGCCGGCGTGCTCGGTTGGAAGGCCGGCGACCGCGTTGGCATCGGCTGGTACGGCGGGAGCTGTGGATACTGCGACCGATGCCGGCGCGGTGACTTCGTCGCCTGCCAGATCAACCCACAGGTGTCCGGCATCTCGTTCGATGGGGGCTACGCCGAGTACATCGTCGTCCCGAAGGAGGCGCTCGCGCTCGTTCCCGACGAGATCTCCTTCGTCGATGCAGGACCGTTGATGTGCGCTGGCGTCACGACCTTCAACTCTCTGCGCAACAGCGGCGCGCGCGCCGGTGATCTCGTGGCAGTGCACGGCATCGGCGGACTCGGACACCTCGGCGTACAGTACGCTGCACGCATGGGATTCCGCACCGTCGCCATCGCGCGCGGCGCGGACAAGGCGGAGCTTGCGAAGAAGCTCGGCGCGCACCAGTACATCGACAGCACCGCTGAAAATCCGGGAAAAGCGCTCGCAAAAATGGGCGGCGCCAAGGTGATCATCACGACCGTCACGAGTGGCAAGGCGATGGGTGAAGTGCTCGGCGGTCTCGGAGTCGACGGAAAGCTGATCGCGCTGGGCGCGTCGCCCGAGCCGATCGCGGTCTCGCCGATGCAGCTCATCGGCGGTCGCAAGTCGGTGGCAGGTTGGCCCTCGGGCTCCTCGATCGATTCGCAGGACACGATGCGCTTCAGCGCCCTCACGGGCATCCGGCCGATGGTCGAGGAGCTACCGCTCGAGCGCGCGGCGGAGGGCTACAAGCTGATGATGGACAACAAGGCACGCTTCCGCGTCGTGCTCACGATGGGGGTCGCGTAGTCACCCGGTCGGTGACGCGCCCTCCAGCGTCGGGCTCGATACGTTGCCGGGGACCTTACGGCATCACTGGAAGCACGATGTGCGAGGGCAATGCTGATGACGAGTACACGCGCTGCGTCGCTTTGACGAAGTCCGCGGCAGTCGCCTGGTAGATGCTCGGTACGAACTTCTGTGGGTTGCGATCGATGAGCGGAAACCAAGTCGACTGCACCTGCACCATGAGCCTGTGTCCCTTGAGGAACACGTAGTCGCGATCGCGTAGCGGGATCTTCCACTCGACGGGCTTGCCGGCAACGAGCGCGTTCGGATGGTCGTAGCTCCTGTTGTAGCGCCCGCGGCGAACCTCCATTGCGACTGGAAGTTCGTATCCGTTCACGGATTGCGCATATTGCCCAGGCTTCGGGCCCGCGTCCTCGTCCCACGCGTTCGGAGTCGCGTTTTCAGGATAGACATCGATCAGCTTGACGATGAAGTCCGCGTCGGTGCCCGATGTCGACGCGAACAGGTCCGCGGCCACCTCGCCCGTGATGGTGAGATCGTGATCGAGTGGCGCGCTCGTGTAGCTCAGCACATCCGGACGGTTGTCGACGAAGCGCTGATCCGCGATCTCCCAGGTGCGCCAATCACCTGCAGGATACGTCGGAGAAATCGGACGCTGGCGATACGGAACCGGATTCGCGGGATCAGACACGTACTCGCGATACGACGCCCGCGCCGATGCCGCTGGCTTCGCAAACGAGAGCGTACCGTCTGCAAGCAAAAAGAGACTCTTGGCTTTCGACTCGCGCGGTGGCCACTCGGAGTACGTGCGCCACGCATTTGAACCCGATTGAAAGGTCGACGCGCGCCAGTTCGGCTTCTTCCCCTCACCGTGGAGATAGTAACGGAAGAACGGCGCCTCGATCGTTTCGCGAAATTCACGCGACGTCTCGTGTCCACCATTCGCCATCAGGCCAAGACTGTCGCCCTTGGGCCGGCGCCATTGGCCATGATACCACGGGCCCGCAACCATGAAGTTCGTGTGATCCGGATCGTGCTCCGCCGCGTGCCGAAAGATCTGCCACGGCCCCCACGGATCCTCCTGATCCCAAAACCCGGCGACGTTGAGATTCGGCACCGTCGACGAGTGGAGCTGCCGAACCCACGCTTCGCGCTTCCAGAAGTCATCGTAGTCGGGATGGGCGACTTCGTCGTTCCAATACGGGATCGAGCGGTGGAGATACTTGCTATTGAGATTCGAGAGGGGCCCGAGCGCGAGATACCACGCATAGCTGTCGTACGTCTCGAATGCGAAGTGTGTGTTCTTGTTCTTGTCCGCCTGCTCCATCACCGCGTATTCGAACGAATAGCTGTAGCGCAGCGCGCCGTAGCGATGATCGTCGTCGTTCATCCACTGGTCGACGGGCGACGCCTGCTCGCTCATCACCTTGAGCGCGGGATGCGGATGAAGAAGTGCGAGTGCGGTCGTCAGGCCGTCGTACGACACTCCGTACATCCCTACCTTTCCATTGTTATTCGATACGTTCTTCACCAGCCAATCGATGCTGTCGTACGCATCGGTCGTCTCGTTCGTGGACGTCGAGTCTGCGAGGTTCACCTGAGACGTGAGCTTGAACACCCCCTCCGACTTGAAGCGCCCGCGCAAATTCTGGATGACAATGATGTAGCCGTCCGCGATGAACTCCTTCATGTCCGCCGGAGTCTCGGTGGGTGCAGCGTCCGGAACGCCGTACGGCGTACGCCGAAAGAGAATCGGCAGCGAGCCATGGTCGCCGCCCGGTGTGAGGATGACGGTCTGCAGGTGCACGCCGTCGCGCATCGGAATCATCACCTGCCGATAATCAAAAGCCGGCTGCGGCGCAGGCGATTGCGCGTCTGCAGAGGCGGCGACCAGGAGAATGGCGGCAACTGCGGCAGTGCGCATCGTGCTCCAGAAGACGGGGTATGCGCACAAGATAGCGCACGTCGCGTCGAGCGCGACTCCTTCGTCCGGAGCATCGATCAGGCGCTCAGCAGTGTCAGATTCCTGTTCGCGGCGATCGCGAACCTTGCGGCGAGAAACGACACGCATACGGCGAAGGCGATCGCCCTGATTCCGAGGCCGGGCAATCCAAGGAGCTTGAGCAGCACGGTGGCCACGATAACCGATCCCATCGCCGAGCCGGCGACGACGGTAGGACAACGAGAGGCAGTCATGGCGCTCGCAGCGCCGCGCGCACATTTGAGCAGCAGCGCGAGCGCACCCGCCGCGAAGAAGGGGGCGAGCGGCCACCCGTCGAGATTGTCCGCCACGTCCGACCACGATCCCACCGCATCGCCGGCGGCCTCGTAGCTCGCCTGGTAGTCATCAGTCACGCGCTGCTGCAGCGTCACCGATGTGGGCATGCTTCCACTCAAACGGGGGAATCGATCTCCCTGGATCTGAAGCATCATCTCACAGCTGTAGAATCGCGCAGCTTCCGGGGCCGTGCCGGTCGTAAGTGAGAATACCGCCGTCGTCGCACCGACACCGACCGAGAGCAGCGCCACCGCCAGCAAAGCGAGCCCAAGACCGCTACGGAGTACCGTACCACGTGAGCTCGCACCGCAAAGAAGATTGTGCATCGAATTCTGGCCGCATTGCATGAGAAGTGGCAGAAAGCTCTGGCTTTCCTGCATGTACGAGTTGGATGCGCAAGGCCGTCCGATGGTTTACACGGTTTGCAAATCCGTACGCTTTCTCGGAGGCGAGATGCCCACGTGGTGATCTCGTCTTGACAGGGGTTGGCGCGCGTGGGCAGACTCGCTTGCGGCGCTCTTGCTCTCGCGCCTCCGACGCCCCACCTCGCCTCCCCTTGCTCCCTCCTCATGCGCATCCGCCTTCCGTTCGCCGCCCTCCTTGTGTCCATTGCCCCGCTCGCGGCCCGCGCCCAGCGTGCGTCTACTGTGCCGCTCCTTCCCGAGCCTACGGTCGCGGCGCTCGCCGGCGAGATTTCCGGCGCGTCCGCCAAGCGCAATCTCGAGTTCATCACGCGCCAGCACCGCATGCGTGCATCAAAGGGGTTCCGCGCTGCCGCGGACTTCGTCGCCGCTCAGGCCAGGCTCTACGGGCTCGATGAAGTGACCGTGCACGAGTTTCCCGCAGACGGTCACACGATGTACGGCACACAAAAGGCGCGCCTCGCCTGGGATCCGGAGTTCGCCGAGCTGTGGGACATGCGCGTGGACAGCGGTCGCTCCACGCCCGTCACACGGATCGCGAGCTTCGAGGACTCCCCCGTCATTCTCGCCGAGGACAGCGACAGCGCTGACGTGACCACGGAGCTGGTCGACGTAGGCGCCGGAACGTCGGAGAAGGACTACGCAGGCAAGGATGTGCACGGAAAGCTCGTGCTCACCTCGCAGGCGCTCGACAACGTGGTGCCGCTCGCGATCGACAAGTTCGGTGCGAAGGGCGTCTTGAGTGCGGCACAGAACCAGCCGAACGCCTGGTCTCGCGAGGATGTGAACGCGATTCGCTGGGGCCATCTCGACTCCTTCGAAACGCGCCACACCTTCGCCTTCATGCTGTCGCTCAAGCAGTATCGCGCGCTCCAGGAGCGGCTGGCATCTGGCGAGCACGTGACGCTCCACGCGATCGTGCGCGCGTCACGGCATCCCGCAACGTACAACCCCGTCACCGCGCTCATCCCTGGCTCGGACCGCCGCGCCGAGGAGATCGTGCTGAGCTGCCATCTCGATCACCAGCGTCCGGGCGCCAACGACAACGCGAGCGGCTGCGCGGCCATTCTCGAAGTCTCGCGCACTCTCTCGCGATTGATCGCCGATGGAAAGATCGCGCGTCCATCGCGCAGTATCCGTTTCGTCTGGCCATGCGAAGTCGAGTGCACCCTTGCGCTCTTCCACTCGAAGCCCGAGATGCGCGCGCGCTTCAAGGCCGTCATTCACATGGACATGGTGGGCGGAGGACCTGTGACGAAGGCGATCTTCCACGTCACGCGCGGACCCGCGAGCCTCCCCTCGTTCGTGTACGACGTCGGTCAGCGCTTCGGCTCGTTCCTCAACGCCGAGTCGCAGATGTACGCGGAAGGAACGGGAGGCAAGTATCCCATGGTCTCCGGCGAAGGCGGCAAGGAGCCCCTCCTCGGCGATCTCGCCGAGTTCTCGATGGGGAGCGACCACGAGCTGTACGAGGAGGCGTCCTGGAAGATCCCGGGGATCTACATGAACGATTGGCCCGACCGGTACATCCATACCAACTTCGACATCCCCGGCAACATCGACCCGACGAAGCTGCAACGCTCGGCCTTCATCGGCGCGGCGAGCGCGCTCTTCCTCGCGAATCTCAAGTCGAACGATGTTGCCGCACTGTGGGCCGTGATGGAGACCGCGACGTTGCGACGCGCAGCAACGATGCTCGACCGCCGCCAGTCGCTCTCGCAGAGTGATGCCGCCGCGCTGACGCGCACCTTCCTCTCGCAGCAGCACGATGCCTTCGAGTCGATCGCGACGTTCGCAGCCATTCCGGATAGCGTACGCACTGCGGCGACTTCGTTTTTTCAGCGCCTCGAGACCATCACGGGAAAGCCGGCGCCTGCCACCAACACAACAGGTGACGACGCGGTCGTCTTCACGCGCAACGCTGCGGTGAGCGGACCGATGGTGGTGTTCGGCTACGACTATCTCGCCGATCACACGAAGAATCACGCGCCGCCCAAGCTGCTCGAGTATCAGGGGCTGCGCGGAAATGGCGACGAGTACGGGTACGAGGTGCTCAACTTCGTGAACGGCAAGCGAACCGCGCGAGAGATTCGCGACGCGGTGAGCTCCGAGTACGGCCCCGTCGACACGAGCGTCGTGATCGAATATCTACGAGCGCTGGAGTCCGCAGGCGTCATCTCGCGAGGCACGTGAGACTCGTGCGGACTCCCCGATCCCTTCTCGCGGCGGCGCTTTGCGCGACCCCGGCAGTGATGCGGGCGCAGGTCGTCGCCCCGCTCTCGTTCGGCGTCAAGAGCACCGCGACGGTGCCGCTCATCCCCGAGCGCGTGGGTGAAGCACTCGCCAGCGAGCTGTCGGGATCCTCGGCGAAGCGGAATCTCGAGTACATCACGCGCCTGCACCGCATGCGTGGCTCGAAGGACTTTCGCACGGCCGCGGACTTCGTCGCTGCGCAGGCACGCGCGTACGGGCTTACCGATGTAAAGGTGCACGAAATCCCGGCGGACGGGCACACCATGTACGGCACGCAGAAGTCGCGACCGGGGTGGGATGCCGAATTCGCGGAGCTCTGGGAGGTGCGCACGGATTCCGGGCACACCAAGCCCGTTGCCCGCATCGCGAGCTTCGAGGATGAGCCCGTGGTTCTCGCCGAGGACAGCGACAGTGCCGATGTGACCGCGGACCTCGTGGACGCCGGTGTGGGCGGCTCGGATCGCGACTACGCGGGGAAAGACGTCAAGGGCAAGCTGGTGCTGATCTCCGGCCCGCCCACCGATGCCGCATCGCTGGCGATCGACAAGTACGGAGCGAAGGGAATGCTCAGCGACATGCCGAACCAGGTGACCGCGTGGTGGAAGGAGGATGGCAGCCTCGTTCGATGGGGACACCTCGACGCGTTCGAATCCCGCCGCACCTTTGCCTTCATGCTCTCGCAGATGCAGGCGAACACGCTCCGCCGTCGCCTCGCCGGCGGCGAGCACATCTCGTTGCACGCCGTCGTGCGCGCGGCGAGGCATCCATCGACCTACAATTCGGTGACCGCACTGATTCCCGGCACCGATCGCCGCGCCGAGGAGATCGTGTTGAGCTGTCACCTCGACCATCAGCGTCCGGGCGCGAACGACAACGCGAGCGGGTGCGCCACGAATCTCGAGGTCGGGCGCGCGTTGGCGAAGCTCATCGCCGACGGGAGAATCCCTCGCCCGTCACGCAGCATCCGCTTTGTATGGCCATGCGAAGTCGAATGCACGATGGCGCTCTTCAACTCCGAGCCCGAGCTCCGCTCGCACTTCAAGGCCGTGGTGCACATGGACATGGTCGGGGGCGCACAGGTGACGAAGGCCGTGTTCCACGTGAACGTCAGCCCGCTCAGTCTTCCGTCGTTCGTGAACGATGTGGGGCACGCGTTCGGCGCGTTCGTCAACGCCGAGTCCCAGGCGTACGCCGCTGGCAACGGCGGAAAGTTTCCGCTCGTCTCCGGCGAGGGCGGCAAGGAGCCGCTCCTGGCCGAGCTGGGGGAGTTCAGCATGGGGAGCGACAACGAGCTGTACACCGAGGGCTCGTATCGCATTCCCTCCATCTACATGGATGACTGGCCGGACATCTATATCCACACGAACCGCGACGTCGCCGCGAACATCGACCCGACGAAGCTGCAGCGCGCGGCCTTCATCGGCGCGTCGAGCGTGCTCTTTCTCGCGAACATGAAGTCCGCGGACGTGCCTGCGCTCTGGACCACCATGCAGAGCGCGGCGCTCGCGCGCGCGGCGAAGGTCGTCGAGCGCCGGGCGGGGCTCTCGCCGGAGGAGGCGGCGATCTACACGCGCGAGTATCTCGCCTCCGAGCGCGCGGAATTCGAATCCATCGCGGGCTTCGCCGAGATTCCGGCAGGCGTGCGTCGCGGTGCCGAAGAGTTCTTTGCCAGACTGGGGCAGACGATCAGTGCTGGCGCCGTCGACAGAGCCGCACCACGGCTTGCGACACCGCTGTACTCGCGCACGACGGTCTCGGGTCCGACCATCGTCTTCGGCTACGATTATCTGATGGAGCATCTGCACGGCGCTGCGTCGCCAAAGCTTCTCTCGTATTCAGGCATGCGCGGCACCGGTGCCGATTACGCGTACGAAGTGCTCAACTTCGTGAACGGCAAGCGCGGCGCGCGGGAGATCCGCGACGAGGTGAGCGCCGAGTTCGGGCCTGTAGACCTCGCGCTCATCACCGAGTACCTGCGCGCTCTCGAGACCGCCGGTCTGGTCCGGGCCTCGAGATGAGGCTCCCGCATCCTCTTACGCTGCTCGTCGGCTGCACGATCATCGCTGCGGCACTCACGCACGTGCTCCCCGCGGGCAAGTTCGACATGCGCGACGATCCGGCCACAGGGAAGAAGGTTGCCGTTGCGGGATCGTATCACCGTGTGGACGCGCATCCGCTCACGCCGTTCGAAACGGTAGTCGCGATTCCGGACGGCATCATCGATGCGGCGTCCGTCATCGCATTCGTCTTCCTCGTGGGCGGCGCATTCGGCGTGGTGGAAAAGACGGGTGCGTTGCGCGAGGGAATCGATGCGATGGTGCGCCAGCTCGGGAGCTACGGCATTGTCGCAATACCGATCATCTGCCTCGCCTTCGCCGCCGGCGGCGCGTTCGAGAACATGCAGGAGGAGATCATCGCCATCGTTCCTGCGCTTCTGGTGCTCTCGGAGCGGCTAGGATTCGACAATCTCACGGTCGCCGAAATGAGCGTCGGCTCGGCGGCAATTGGATCCGCATTCAGCCCGATCAATCCATTTCAGGCCCTCATCGGTCAGAAAGTCGCCGGAATTCCGCAATTCTCGGCAGCCGGATTCCGTACGATCTTTCTGGCACTCGCACTCCTGCTCTGGATTGCCGCGACGATACGGCACGCGCGCCGGATCCGGGTGACGAGGCCCGGTGCGGAGAACGGAGCCACCTCGCAGGCCTTCGGATTGCGCGGACGAGCGGTGCTGGCGATCGTCCTTTTATCCTTCGCGGTGTTCATATGGGGCGTCGCGAAGCTCCACTGGGACTTCGATCAGGAGGCGGCGCTCTTCTTCGCAATGGGGATCGTGGTCGGCATCGTGGGCGGGCTCGGGATCACGGGAACCGCCGAGGCGTTCGTGGAGGGCTTCCAGTCCATGGCCTACGCTGCGTTGCTCATCGGCTTTGCGCGGTCCATTTCCATCGTGATGGAGCAGGGCTTCATCATCGACACGGTCGTAAACGGGACGGCGTCGGCGCTCTCGGGGCTGCCGACCGCGGCAGCTGCCGTAGGAATGATGGTAGCGCAGGGCGCCATCCATGTGCCGGTCCCGAGCGTCAGCGGGCAGGCGGTGCTGACTCTGCCAGTCTTCGCTCCCGTTGCGGATCTGCTGCACATGTCGCGTCAAGTCGCCGTGCTTGCTTACGAATATGGGGCAGGTATGTGCGAACTGATGACGCCAACGAATGGTGCATTGATGGCCGTGTTGGCGGCTGCCGGGGTGAGGTACGACGTGTGGATCAGAGGCGCCGGGCCCGCATTGGCGATCGTAACTGCGCTTGGAGCGGTGGCGGTGGTTATTGCAGTGGTGCTCGGAATACACTGACTGTAAGGAGAGTAAGCGGACTGAGCAGAAGCTGCAGAGCCTGCTTGCGTTTACCCCTAAGTGATGGCATTATCCTCGCTATCAATACACGTGTGGCGGCCACAATGGCCCCGACTTCGCCCGGGCAGGCGGCCCGGCAGAACCCTTCGACATGGAGCCCCGGTGTATCAAAAGCCGAAGGTGGAACGGTTCGGCACGTTCCGCGAGCTGACCCAGGTCGGTTTCAACGGATCCACGGATGGATTTACCATCTGTGGTATTGGCGGTGGAACTGGTGATGAGCTGTGCGGAGGGCCGAACAGCCCGCCGTGCCGCAACGGTTCGACTTGATCTGGTTCTAAAGAGTTACTACTAGCAGGAGGGGCAGTCGACATCGTCGGCTGCCTCTCTTGTTTTTCAGCCCACCACGCGCGGAACGATCACCTGCAGACCGCGGGGCCGAATGCGGTAGTGCAGCGGCGACGTCATGGGGCGCACCTCGCCGTCCGTCGCCACCAACAAACGCGAGCGGCGCGTCTCGATCACGAGCTCCGTGGCGGTGAGCGCCTCGAAGTCGCGGGCTTGCTGCAGCCGCCCGAAGAGCGCCGCCAGCGAGAGCCGCACGAGCGATGCCCTCCCCCCCTTCTTCACGACGTAAATGCTGAGCACTCCGCGCTCCAGCGTTTCGCGCGCGCCGATGTCGAAGCCCTCCATCTTGTACTCGTTGTTGCCGATGAACACGATGGGCGTGACGAACGTCCGCTTCGTGGCCTCGATCTCGATACGCACGGTGAGAAAGGGAAAACGCCTCAGCACCTCGAGCGATGCCCATGCGAACGAGCGCCATTTGCCCCGGCCGAGCCGCGACTGCTGCCGCTCGCGGTCGCGCACGATGTCGGGATACAATCCGAGGCTCGAGTTGTTGATGAACATGTGCCCATTCACCTCCGCGACATCGACTGCGATCACGTTCTGGTCGATGATATTCTGAACGCTCGGCTCGAGCTCCAGGGGAATGCCGAGGTCTTTCGCGAAGTGATTCAGTGTTCCGAACGGAAGCACGCCGAGCGCGATGTCGGTGCCCGCAACCGCGGCGGCGGCAGTACTAATGGTGCCATCGCCGCCCGCCGCGACAAGCATCCGCGGATGCTCGGCTACGGCCTCCCGCACGAGTCTCTCGATGTCGGCCCCGGTCCGGGCGAGGCGAACGCTCGCGTCGACGCCGCCCGCGCGAAAGAGCTCCATGAGTTCCTGGGAGCGATCGTCCGCGTGGGGATTCCCGGCACCGGCATTGACGATAACCGGGACGGTGGAGCTCAACGGCGACTCACGAGCGCTATGGAGAAACCTCGCGCTCGTTCAGCTCGCTGCTCGCATCGGTTGCGTAGTACTCGTCCACGCAGGTCGAGATCACGAAGTTGAGCCGCTCGTCGCCGTGCATCGCCGTGGAGCGCGAGATCCCCGCAGGAATTCCGGACCAGACGTCCTTGATCAGCACAAGGAGTTGCTCCGCGCGAACACCCGAATGACGCGCGTCCATGCACACCTGACGCAGCGACTCCCGCAACTCCCGGTGGGCACTCGCCGGTGCATCCGCAGTTTGCAGTTGAACATCCCGAAAAACCATTTCGAGACTCGCCCGCAGCCGGCGACTGGTATTGGGGGTTGCACTCTCGCTCATGCGCGAATCGAAGGGCTGATGATTCGGAGAGTCGGGCAACATACGAACCTCGGCGGAGGGGTGCCCAATCCGCGTGGCGTGGACCGGAAGAGTCCCGACACACGATGACCAAGCAACGCACTCTAGTTCTACGTGTTCCTTGCCGCATGCGCAATAGCGGAAAACATGACATTGGGACGGTGACGCAACCATTACAAAACCGACAACGATTACAATGCAACATTATGTGGCTGGTGCGTATCGATATATACTTAAGCGAGAGTCAAATGTTTTTTGCGGCTGCGAAGACACTGCGGTTTGGCGGTGACTGCTCAGGCGCGCCGCTCGAGACAGATGAAGACCCGACCGCAACGCGGGCGATGCACCGACGTGGCGCTATCCTGTTACTAATTCAGCACGATCGACCAACCGAACCATCCTGCGCACTGCAACAGCGGGCTACCGCTGGCACGTGATCGAGTGAATCGTGCCATGCGCGATTGAGGCATGGCGACCCCATAGAGGTGCATCGTGTTGCAACGCCGGATCCCCTTCGCACTGTGCGCTCTCGCACTGCTCGCATTCGCCACCACTCGAGCAAATGCGCAAAGCACCTCGCTCGAACAGGCCAGAAGTATATACGACGCCGTCGATTCCACTGGCGGCACGGACCGCGTCTCGCTGGAGATGGCTCGTGCGCGTGCGTCGATCGACGCCGCGGACTCCGCCACGGCCAATGGCCACAATCGCGCAACGTCCGAAGCGATGGCGACGCAGGCACTGCATGACGCGCAGGCGGCCGAGGCAGCGAACAGTCGCGTTCACGATCGCCAGGTTGCGGACAGCCTCCACGCCTACCGCCTGACACAGCTCGTTGCGCTCTCGCAGCGGCAGCGTGATGAGCTCTTCAAGCAGAACCAGCTCTCGCACGCGGAGATCGTGGATCTGCGCGCGCAGAACTTGTTGACGGTTTCGCAGTCGGATTCGCTCCGGCTGCAGCTCGATTCCCTCAGAGCCGCGGCAGACGCGCAGGCGGTGAGCGCACGACAGCTGGATTCGGCGCGCGTGATGCAGGCGCAGGCCGTTCGACAGCAGGATTCGATTCGAATCGCACAGGCGGCCGCGAACGAGGTGCGCTCGTCTCAGGGGCGTCAAACGGATTCGCTGCGCGCCGTGGCCGAGCGCGCACAACGGCAGGTGGATTCGATTCGGTACGCGAACGCGCAGGCATCGCGCGTGCAGACGGAGGCCGAGCGGCTGCGCACGGACTCGCTGCAGCGATCGGCGCGAATGGCGGCGCAGGAAGCTGACTCGCTGCGCCGCGTGGTCGGACGGAGCACATTGATGCGCGACTCGCTCCGCATGCGCGATTCGGCGCGTGCAGTCGCCGATCTCGCGGCCCGGCAGCAGGACTCGCTGCGCATCACGCAGGCCGTGCAGCTGCAAACCCGCACGCTCGAGAAACTGCGCGCGGACTCCGTACTGAAGGCAGCCGCGCTCACGGCGCAGATTGCGGACTCCGCGCGCTCGGCGACCGTACGCGCGTCGCTGCGAGAGACCGCGGCTGAGCGGCAGCGCTCGGATTCTCTCCGCAAGCTGTCGGAGCTATCGAACCTTCGTCTCGACAGCTTGCGGCGGTCCGCGGCGCAAACCCAGCGGCAGCGCGACTCGGTGCAGGCACTCGCCGCCATCTCGGCCAAGCAGGTCGATTCGCTTCGCGGCGCTGCTGCTTCCGCGGCGCGAACGCGCGACTCGCTGCGCGCGGATGTCGAGGCGCGAACCACTCTGAGCGCCGCGGTGTCGGAGCTGAGCCGCAGCGCACCCACGCTTCGCACGCCTACACTGTCAGCGCGTGGACTCGTGGTGACCGTCGGCGACGCATCGTTCCTGAACGGGCCGACAGCCGCGGGTTCGAAAACGCTTTCGAGGGCAGCCAAAAAGGATCTGGGGAGCCTGACGCCGGCAGTGGCGGCGTACCCGAACTACCACATCGTGGTCGAGGGACATTCGGATTCCACGGCGCGCACGGAGAAGGGAGATGCGCTCGCCGATGTGCGCGCGCAGGCGGTGCGCGACGCGCTCGTAGAGGGCGGACTCGACGCGGGACGCGTTGAGACGCGCGTGTTGGGACACGAGAAGCCCGTCGCGTCGAACGCGACTTTCGCGGGGAGAAAGGCGAATCGGCGCGTCGAGATCGTAGTGACGGGGTCCGCGGCGCCGTAGTGCCGACGCTCGTGCGCGCACTCGGCGTGCGCGCGCTCGCCGCAAACATCGTCAATACGATCGTCGGCTCCGGGATCTTTGTACTGCCCGCTGCCGTCGCTGCGATACTCGGGCCCGAGGCGATCATCGCGTACGTCGTGTGCGCCGGGCTGGTTGCACTCTTCGGATTGTGCTTCGCGGAGATCGGGAGCCGCGTGCACGCGAGTGGCGGAGCGTACGCGTATGTGGAAGCGGCATTTGGATCGTACGTCGGCTTCGCGGCGGGACTGCTGCTCGGTTGCGCGGAGATGGTCGCGAGTGCGGCCGTCGCGACGATCTTCGTGGGCTCGCTGAGCGCATTCATCCCGGGCGGCGGCGGACTCGTCTTTCGAGCGACGATGCTCATTCTGCTCTACGCGATTCTCGCGACCGTGAACGTGCGCGGCGTACGCACGGGCGCGCGACTCATGGAGCTGATCACGGCTGCGAAGCTCATACCGCTCGGTCTTCTGGTGGTCGCAGGTCTGTTCGTGCTGCATCCGGCGTATCTGAAGTGGGACGGCGCTCCCCCGATCTCCGATATCGGTCGCGCGTCGCTCCTCCTGATGTTCGCCTTCACCGGAGTCGAGGGCCCGCTCGCATTGAGCGGTGAGCTGAAGAATCCTGCGCGCACGGTGCCGCGCGCCGTGCTGCTCGGTCTTGGCGCGGTCGCGATCCTGTACGCGGGACTTCAGGTCGTGAGCCAGGGAACTCTCGGACCCGCACTCGCCACCACCACGGACGCGCCGCTCGGAGCGGTGGCCGAGCGCGTGCTGGGGAGTCCCGGTCGGACACTCGTCCTGCTCGCGGCGATCGTGTCGACGCTCGGCTACGTGAGCGGCGACATGCTGTCGAGCCCACGGCTGTTCTTCGCATTCGGTCGCGACGGGCTCCTGCCCGCGCGACTCGGCGATGTGCACCCGCGCTTCCGCACTCCGCACATCGCGATTCTCGCGTACGCCGCCGTGGCGTGCGCGGTGGCACTGAGCGGATCTTTTCGCGTGCTCGCGGTGCTCTCCGCAGTCGGAATACTGTTCGTGGATCTGGCGTGCTGTCTCGCGGTGTTCGAGCTGCGGCGGCGCGATGTGAGAGCGGAGGGAGAGCCGTTTCGCATGGCCGGAGGGCCGGTGGTGCCCGTGCTCGCGTGCACGGTAGTGATCTGGCTGCTCACGAGTGCACGCGGCGTCGAGTTTCTTGCCGCGGCGGTAGTCGTGATGCTGGCGTCCGTGCTATACACCCTGCGAGCGCGGAGGCTGAGTGACGCGCGGTGAGCGCGGTGAGCGGCGAACTGATCTTCACTAGCGGCCGATCGAGAAATACGCTAAGTATCAGCTTGTACTACCGCCGCGGTCTTCCCGTGGAACGGGGCATTGTGAAGCCCGCCATGAAATCCCCTGCGACGCACGCGCCCCGTTCGCTTCACGGCGCAGAGGGATCGGCTCATGATCACGCGCGACAAAAACGATTTCCTGGCTCTCCTCTCGGGCGTGCGCCGTGTGTTCGCCGAGAGTCAGGAGTACGAAGCGACGCTCTCCTCGATCGCCCACCTCGTGCTTCCCTACATGGGAAGTTGGTGCGCCGTCGACGTTTGCGAGGAAGACGGAACGATGCGCCGGGTGGCCGTCATCCATCCGGACCCAGCCAAGGAACCGCTGGTCCGCGCGCTCGAGAAAGGGTGGCCGCCGGAAGTCGACGATCTCGTAGGTGTACCCGCGGTCATGCGCACCCGCCGCACGATCGCGATCCCCAACGTCACGGATGACCTGCTGCGCCGAATGGCGCGAACGCCCGAAAACCTCCGCGCGCTTCTCGCGCTGGGGATCGGCTCGGTGATCACCGTCCCGCTCCTGGCCAAGGAGCACGTGTTGGGCGCGATCACCTTCGTGAGCGACGCGAAGGAGCATCGCTATGATGCCGGCGATGTATCGTTGGCGGAGGATCTCGCCGGAATCGCAGCCCTCGCGCTCGACAATGCGCGCTTCTACCGAGGCGCCATCGAACGAGCGAGGCAGGATACGGCGCACCAGGTGCGATCCGAAGTTCTGACTACCATGAGCCACGAGATTCGCACGCCGCTGAATGCGATCGTCGGTTACGCAGAGCTATTGGAGCTCGGCCTGGCGGGCCCGCTGAGCAAGAAGCAGCGCGAATACGTTGCGCGATTGCGGCTGAGCGGAATGCACCTCGTGGGACTCGTGAACGACGTGCTCGATCTCGCCAAGGCGGATGTAGGCAAGCTGATGCTGGCTGGCGAAGCGGCGAGCACCACGTCGGCCGTTGCGACGGCGCTGGCAACGACACAACACGCGGCAGATGATGCCAAGGTGAGTCTCGTGGAGGCCGGCCTACCGTACACCGATCAGCGGGGAGGAGTCAGCTACGTCGGTGACGAGCGACGCGTACGACAGATTCTGATAAACCTCATCGCCAACGCAATCAAATTCACTCCACCGGAAGGGACGGTGACCGTCTCGTGCGGCGCCGTCGAAGAAAGTCCGAGCGAAACGCACCTGCTGGGACTCGGCCCGTGGGCATTCATCCGTGTAACGGATACCGGCTCGGGCGTTCCTGAGGATCGGCGTGACGCGGTGTTCGAGCCGTTCGTGCAGGCTGAGGGAGGACTTGCTCGCAGCAAGGGCGGTACAGGGCTCGGCCTGACGATAAGTCGGCGGCTCGCGCGTCTCATGGGTGGGGATCTGGTTCTCGATGCGAGCCCGCTCGGTACGAATCCGGGTGCGGCGTTCACCCTGTGGCTGCCGAGCACGACAGGCGCGGGTTCGCGGCGAAAAACCGACGTGTCGGAGCAGCCCGACGTGCGTCTCGCGCGCGCCCTGGAAATTCCCGGCGACTATCGGGTGTACGGCCTCGCGGAGATCGGACGTCACTTGCGCGGCCACGTCGAGGAGGTTCTGGCGCGAGTGGCGACTCGGCTCCGCACCGACCCCGTGTTTCCCTCCTCGGATGCGTTGTCGCCATCGGAGGTGGAGGACCACCAGTTGACGTTTCTCGCCGATGTGATTCAATCGCTGATTGTGATCGACGAAACGGGGGGCATCGATTCGCACCTGTATCGCGCAGGAGGTGAGATACAGCTGGTCGTGTCCGCTCTGCACGGCAAGATGCGGCACCAGCAAGGGTGGGCACTGGAACATCTCGACCGGGAGTCCGCGATTATGCACGAGGAGCTCGAAGGCCTCATCAACCGGCACGTGCCCGAGAAAGTCGGAGACGTCACGGCAGCGCTTGCGGTCATCGGGCAGCTCGTTGAGCAGGCTCGCCTGGAAAGTTCGCGAGCATTTCGGCGTGCGCAGCAAAGAGATGATCCAGTGATTGGAGCGTGGCGTACAGCCGTGGCCGTTCCTTTGGCGTGAAGGGTTCTGATCGCGACTCCCATCCCCGCGCATCGAGCACGTTCCGCAGCCCATCGTGACGATCAGCAGCTGACCGAGCGGATGCGTGCGCTTGCTGCGCTCGTGCATTGAACAGCGGGGTTTGGCCGCGGCTACGTGGTTTGACGTATGTAAGAGATACTCCGGCTCTTGTATCCTCAGTTCACCGATGGAGCAAGATTGCGTTCACGCCGGAGGATCCGTGTCGACCAGAGCCATGCAGACAGCGTCGAAGTCGGCGAACGAGGAGCTTCTAAGGACTGCTTGCGTTGAAAAGTCCCGCTCAGTCCGTGAAGGGATCAGATCATGTCTTGACCCGCGTCACCTTTTTGCGGATAGTAGAGAGTTCTCGAAGTTCTTCCCGGCGAAGTCAGGACAAAACGTAGACGCTGCAAAGCCTCCGCTCGCTGGGTACAGCGATACCGACGTTTCGGTATCGGGAGGTAAAATCTCTCATCCTGATGCACGACATCAGCGAGTGGAGAGCACTCACGATGCGCGCTCGCTCCGCCGTGATTCCCGGTCGAGCCTCCGAAATGCGTAGCATTGCCTGGGAACTCGAATCCTGCCTGGCCGAGCGCTATCGGATCGAGTGCGAGCTGGGACACGGTTCGATGTCCACCGTGTTTCTCGCGAAGGACCTCAAGCACGGACGCCCAGTCGCTGTGAAGGTCTTGCATCTGGACTTCGCGGAGACGCTCGACAAGGAGCAATTTCTCCACGAGATCGAGGTCGTAGCCCATCTGCGCCATCCGCACATTCTGCCGTTGCACGACTCGTCGGCACTAGGTGGAATTCTCTACTTCATCATGCCGTATCTCGAAGAGGGCTCGCTGCGTGCGCGCCTCGAGCGAAGGGAACCGCTCCCCGCGCACATGGCGTTGCAACTGGCGCGCGAGGTGGCCGACGCGCTGGATTACGCGCACCGGCATGGGGTCATTCATCGGGACATCAAGCCCGAGAACATTCTGCTCGAGGACGATCACGCGGTCGTCGCGGACTTCGGCATCGCGTGCGCCATCGGTGCGTTCTCCGCCGGGAAACCGACACAATGTGGGTTTGTGGTCGGCACGCCGAGATACATGAGTCCCGAGCAGGCGTGTGGTGATCCAAACATCGACCAACGCAGCGACATCTACAGCCTTGGCTGCGTCCTGTTCGAACTGTTGACCGGGCGCCCACCTTTCAGCGGCTCGAGCACGGTAGATCAGCTCGTGCAGCGACTCACCGGCGAGGCTCCCCGGTTGAGCACCGTGATGGGTGAAGTGCCGAATGGGATCGAAGAAGCAGTCGGACGCGCATTGGCCCGGGAGCCTAGCGACCGCTTCCCCACCGCGAGAGTTTTTGCGCAAGCGCTCGGTGGAAGCGCATGGGGAGCCGCACGAGAGATGATTGCTCCCGCGACAGCGCCGCAGTCCAGCCGATGCACGTCACTCGCCGTTCTTCCATTCGTGAATCTGAGTCAGGATCGCGAGAACGAATACTTCAGCGACGCGATAACGGAAGAGCTGATCAAAGCGTGCGTGAAGATTCAGGGTTTGAGAGTCGCCTCCCGCACATCGGCATTCTCGTTCAAGGGAATGAGCATCGATGTGCGTGAGATCAGCCGGCAGCTGAACGTGGGCGCCGTGCTCGAAGGGACAGTCCGGAAAACAAGAAATACGTTCCGCATCACCGCCCAGCTCATAAGCGCGAAGGATGGTTGTCTTCTCTGGTCGGAAACGTACGACCGGGAGTTGATCGAGCTCTTCGACGTGCAGGAGGAGCTCGCGCAGGCAATCGCGCGCGCGCTGAGTGTGACATTGGTCGGGAAAGTGACCCAGCTCGTGCGGCCGAACACGGAGAATCTGAGTGCCTATCACTTCTATCTGAAGGGCCGCTTCTTTTGGAACAAGCGAAATCCCGATGCCATGCGGCGAGGGATCGTGTACTTCGAGCAAGCCATCCAGGCCGATCCTGAATATGCTCTCGCGTACAGCGGGCTCGCGGACTCCTACCACATGCTCGCTCTTTACTGCGCGCTGCAACCACGAGAGGCGTACCCCTCGGCCAAGATCGCCGCGACAAAGGCTCTCGCACTGAACGACACGCTCCCTGAGACGCATGTGTCGGTGGGCTACGTCGCACTCGCGTACGACTGGGATTGGGCGAAAGCGGAGCGCGAGTTCCGACGTGCGATTCAGTTGGATCCCTGCCATGCGCAAGCGTATCAGTGGTTGGGTTGGAGTCTCCTGGTCCGCGGCGGCAATCACGCAGCGATGATGGCAGCGACCGCGGCGCGACACGCGATGGAGCTCGAGCCTCTCGCGCCGGTGATTCACGCGCGGTGCGGGCACATCCTCACCTATGCCGGCCTGCCCGAGGAAGGAGTCACAGCCAGCCTTCGCGCACTGGAGCTCGACCCACAGTGCGCGGTGGCTCTCGAGACTCTGGCGTATGCGTATTGCCATCCCAGTCTTCGCCGGTACACCGACGCAATAGCGGCGCTGAACCAGGCGCTCTCGATCTGCGGGAGCGCCGCGAAATACATGCTTCCGGCGGCCTACGCGCTGAATGGGGAGAATGTCCAAGCCGTGCGATTGCTCGGCGATCTCCCACTTGATGCCAAAAATGGGCGCCACCCTCCCGGGATCACCACGATGTGGGTTTCCTGGGCGTACGCCACGCTCGGCGATACGGACGAGGCGTTTCGATGGCTCGAGCTGGCGTACGCCGACCGGGTCTTCACCGTGGCGCTGCTCAGATCCGAGTACGCCTTCGACTCACTGCGCTCCGACCCCCGCTTCGCTGCGCTGTCGCAGAAGATGGGCTTCGACGAGGATCGGCACATCACGAAATCATGAACCG
>JBDTXN010000022.1:0-30211 GCA_040006175.1 Gemmatimonadota bacterium
TTCGGCGGTGCGGGCTGAAAATCGGAAGGATCGTATAGCGGCGGCGATGGTGGTGGGAGTGGCGAATAGTCCGAAGATCTTCCATCGTTTGATGCAGGCGGGGACGGCTCCTGCGCTGATGGCTGGCTGCCGTTGTTCGAGTTGGGAGAATCGGAAGAACCCGATCCCTGACCCGAGTTGGAATTGCTCGATCCCGATCCCGATCCCGAGCCCGATCCCGAGCCCGATCCCGAGCCCGAGCCCGATCCCGATCCCGATGGTCCGAAGCCGCCCCCGCTATTCGACACCGACGCTCCATCTGCCGGCGTCGCCCGGTTCGCCGCATCAGCCCCATGCGCGTCGTGCGACAGCAGCGTCGAACCAGGATGCACTCCACCGAACACGCGCAGCAACGTGAAGCCGCCGAGGACGACGGAGCCGACGCCGCACGCGAGCTGAAGCCCGAGGAGGGCGGCATCGTCGCCGATCGGGAGCTGAAACGACTTTGCCATTCGCTTCGTGCCGCGCACTACCCTCAATGCCAGTCGACTCTGCGCTGAGACGGTTATGAGGAGCACGAGCGGCCATACCAGGCCGTTTTTCACGAGGGTCTGCACCCACACCGTCTGTGGGTAGCCACCGATGATCAGGTACAGAATGGACGGCGCGAGCAGCACCAACGAAATGATGACCGGACGTCTGCGCAGCATTGCGCGCAGCGCGTCGAGTTTCAACGTGGCAGGAATGAGCGGCGGCGCTGGCTGGGTCAGCTTGAGGTCGATGCGATCGCGCTCCGCCACGAGCGTTTCGTACAAGCCGCTGACGCTCTCCGGCGCCGATGCCTGGGCGGCGTAGTACGCGCGCCGCGCACGGTCGAAGCCGAGCACCCATGAAAGCGACCAAGGAAGCCGGGTCACCGCCGCGGTGAGCAGCCCTGCCAGCGGCGAGGACGCTGAGCGCTCGGCTGCGAGCAGCGGCTCACGCGCCTCGCCGATGTGCTGCGCCGAGCGGTCGAGCCACAGCGCGGCAATGAGCGCGGCGAATGCGAAGAGGCCAAGGTGATTAGTGAACAGGTCGAGCGGCCATGCGAGGAACGCCATCCAGGTATTGCCGATGTCGTGCGTGTTTCCAGCGGCGTGATCGAGACCGATCAGGAGAAACAATCCCGCAGCGGTCAAACGCGCGGAGCGCTTCGGATTTCGCAGCGCCAATCCTACCGCAAGGCCGCCGATCGCCGACCACGCTAGATGCCAGTTGATGTGCGTGGAGTCTTCCTCGAACCAGACGCCTGGAGGAAGCCAAGACGTGAGTGAGTTGAAGATGCCCGGCACCATCGGCGTGAGGTTTCTGAACGGGATCGCCCATCCGCCGCTCACGCCATGCGCCATGCCCGGAGTACTCGCGTAGCGATACAGATGCTCGGCCAATCCGTAGCCGGAGCCGGCGGCCGCTGCGATGAGAACGCAGTCGGTCAACGACCACTGTCGGCGGACCGTAGGGATGAGCATTAGCAGAACGAGAGGAAGCAGCTTGAGTGCTTCCTCGATGAACGGATCCACCGTGTAGGAGGCGACGCCCGTCATATCGACCACCGACTTGCCGACGATCGACGCCACGACGCGAATCCACGAGAGCTGGAGAATCACGGTGAGCGGGCCGATCGCGTAAAGGCCCACGGCCATCGCGGCGATCACCGTACGCACGCGGACGGTACGCGCCAGCGTCCCCAACACTACGAGCTGGATCACGCCCCACAGTTGCGCGAAGACGATTGCGAGGATCATGCGTTCCCCAAAGAAGTGTTCGCGGTGGCTGTGGCTGCCGGGTCGACGCTGCTACTTGTATCGCCGCTTGGGCTCGTCAGCAAGGGGCGTAAAAAATTGGCAGGCATCGTCTTCCGACTCGCGATGCCGCGCCACGTCGCCGCATCCGGTGCGCGAGATGACGAAATGACGTTTGCCACCCACACGGATGCCGCCGGGCAGAGGCGCCGGCCAGAATTTCGAAGTGCTGTACGAGACGCAAATGGTATCGGTACACCATGAGATGTACACGATCTTCCAGAGCTACAACGCGAAGCCCGAATGCAAATGCGTCGGTGAAACCGGCGATCGCCGCATTCGTACCCGTCGTGCAACAACATCTCGACAGCGCGAAGCGGCTCCCGGGGCCGGCCACCAACGGCAGCAGACGAACCGGTCCTCTCATTGGGTTTCGCCGGGGAGGGGAGTAGCTCTCTCGGCTCCGGCTTGATATCGTAGAGAGGATGCATCGGACCCGGGGTGCGGCAGTGCCTCGGACCGGACCTTGCAGCGACCTGATGCGCCCATCAACGTTCCGTGCCCGGCGCGGCTCCGTGTCGCCTTGAGTCGCGTGCACTTTCGGACACCAATCCTCGTGGATCCCGCTGTGGAGCTGCCGCTTGGACGCAAGCTACCGCTCCTGATCTCGGGGCTCATTTTGCTCGTGGTGGTGGCGCCCTCCGGCGCCGCGTATGTCGAGGTCGAGCGCACCGCGACCTCGACCGCGGACGCCCGAGTCACGGGGCTGGCAAAACAGCTCGCGGATCTTCTGCACTCGGGCGTCGTTGCGCGCGGCGTGTTGATGCGGAAGGTCGGCGCCGACTCGGCCGTGCAGCGGCTACTGCGTTCATCCGGAACCGGAAAGCTGGATGTCTCAGCGGGTGTCAGTCATGCGCTCGAGCGACTCATGCTGCCCGCGGACGCCGACGGCATGATCGAGGTGTGGGATCAATCCGGACATCCGCGCGCACGATTCGTCGGGAGCATGACGTCCGCTGAAGACATCACGGAATCTGCGCAGCGGCAAATGCTCGCGTCGCATGAGCCCCCGCCGGGTGCGGTGGACTCGGTGCACACGGGAGCATTCTACGCGCGCGGCGACTCCGTGTTCACCTGGTACGTGCAACCGGTGATCGTCGGCGGACTGGCCACGGGGTTCGTCGCGCAGCGCGTCCGACTGTCGAACGATGCTTCCTCCAAAGCCTCGGAGGTGGGCTTGCGCGCGATCATGGGGCCGGGGCTGGATATGTACCTCGCGAACGCGGCGAACGATCTGCGCACGACCACGACGGGTGAGCTGTCCGTACAGCCACAGGCACTGAAGGGGGCGCTCGGTCCGGTGATGTATCGCGACTCTGGCACTGGTGAGATGCTGGGTGCGAAGGCCGCGGTGCCGAGGTCGCCCTGGGTCGTGCAGATCGCGATGCCGCGGGCGATCGTGCTCGAGCGGCCGATCGCATTCCTGCGGCGCATGAGCGTCTTCGCCCTCGTCACGCTGATCGTCGGCGCGCTGCTCGCATGGGCCATCAGTCGCGAGGTCACGCAGCCGCTCGCCGAGCTCACGGCAGCGACGAACGATTTCTCCACGGGAAGGTTCGAGCGCCGCGTAGGCGTCAAGCGCAGTGACGAGCTCGGGCAGCTCGCGGACGCATTCAATGCGATGGCCGAGCGCGTGTCCGATTTTCAGTCGGCGAGCGAGCAACAGCGGGCCGAGGCGGAGTCGGCGCGTCGAGATGCCGTTGCGGCCAGCCAGGCGAAGAGCGACTTCCTCGCGGTGATGTCGCACGAGCTGCGGACGCCGCTCAATGCGATTCTGGGATTCTCGAGCCTGATGATCGACGGCATCACGGGACCTGTGAGCGATCAGCAGCGAAGCCAACTCATGCGCATCAAGACGGGCGGCCAACATCTGCTGACGCTCATCAATGAGATCCTCTCGCTCACGCGCCTCGAAGCCCAACGAGAGGAAGTGCACGTGGAGAAGGGTGACGCTTTCGTGCTCACGCGGGAAACCGCGGCGCTCGCGGAACCCATGGCCGCACTCAAGGGGCTCGCACTCGTGATGGACATTCCCGCCGGCTCGTGCGAGTGCCACACGGACATCACCAAGCTTCGCCAGATTCTGCTCAACCTGCTCTCGAACGCGATCAAGTTCACCACCGAGGGTGCAGTCACACTCTCGGTGAGCGCGGACGATTCCGAAATGCGATTCGTGGTGAGTGACACCGGAATCGGCATCGAGCCGCAGCATCGCGAGCGGATCTTCGAGCCGTTCTATCAGATCGAGATGGCAAAGGCGCGCCGCGTCGCTGGGACGGGGCTCGGGCTCACCGTCACCCGTCATCTCGCGCAGCTCCTCGGCGGCAACGTGGAGGTGGCCGAACCGGTCGATGGAGGTAGCACCTTGGAGGTGCGCCTGCCGAGAAGCATCGCCCGGGGCGAGGAAGCGACCGCGGAGCTTGCAACCGGAGAGCGGTTGGTGATGAGCCGCGCTGGCACGCGCGCCAGCGCGGGTGCCTCGCGATCGTAAGGCCTCTGCAGCTCCGCTCTGCGGCCGGCCGCTGGGTCGTCGCCGGCTCGGTGCTCGGCTCCGGCGCTGTCTTCCTAGAGAGCAGCGTGGTCAATGTGGCGCTTCCCGCGATCGCACGGGATTTCCACGTGGGCATCATTGGGCTGCAGTGGGTCATCAACGGCTATCTGCTCACTCTTAGTGCGCTCATGCTCCTCGGCGGCGCGCTCGGCGATCGCTTCGGCCGCCCGCGCGTGTTCGCGCTGGGATCTGTGGCGTTCGCTTTCGCGTCGCTGGGCTGCGCACTCGCACCGGGGCTGAATCTGCTCGTGCTGCTGCGCGCCGTGCAGGGCGCGGCGGGCGCGCTCCTCGTGCCCAACAGCCTCGCGATGCTCGACACGGCGTTCGAGGGCGAGGAGCGCGGCGCGGCCATCGGGCAGTGGGCCGCATGGTCTGCTGTGTCGACGGCTGCGGGGCCATTCGCCGGTGGATGGCTCGTGGACGCACTCTCGTGGCGATGGGTGTTCTCCGCAGTGATCCTGTTCGCACTCGCCGCTGCGCTCATCGTGACGCGCCACATCGCGCAGGGCGAGGTCACGCATTCGCGCACGGAGAGCACGAGCACCGAGCGCATCGACTACCTGGGCGCCGCGCTCGGAACCCTCGCGCTTGCAGGGATCGTCGGGGCTCTCATGACAGGACCTGCCCTCGGATTCGCAGACTGGCGCATCGTCGGTGCACTGGTCGGCGGAGTAGTGTGTTTGGTGGCGTTCGTGTTGGTCGAGCGGCGCGTATCGCATCCGATCCTGCCGCTCTTGATTTTCCGTTCGCAGCAGTTCAGCGGCGTGAATGCCGCGACGTTCCTCGTGTACGGCGCGTTGAGCGGACTCTTTTTTCTCCTGATGCCGCAGTTGCAGAGCAACCTGCACTACAGCGCACTCCGCGCGGGCGCCGCACTCACACCGGCGAACGTGATCATGCTCGCGCTCTCGCCAATTGCGGGCCGTGCCAGCGCGCGCGTCGGCCCGCGGATCCTGATGACCGTCGGCGCACTGATCGCCGCGGTGGGTATGGTGCTCTTCGCGCGTGTGCAGCCGGGCGTCTCGTATCTCACCACGATCCTTCCCGCCACGATCGTGTTCGGTGTCGGGCTTTCTGTGCTGGTGGCGCCTCTCACATCGGCGGTGCTGAGCGCCGTGAAGGAGAGCGACACGGGCATCGCGTCGGGGATCAACAACGCCGTGGCGCGACTGGCGGGACTCATCTCGACAGCAACGCTCCCGCTCGCCGCGGGCATCGGTGGCACGGCGAAGCTGGAGGGTGCGGCCTACGCGACAGGGTACGCGCGCGCGATGCTCATCTCTGCCGGGCTTTGCGCGATGGGCGCGTTGGTCGCTTGGGTAATGGTGCGGAGCGTGCATCCGAGTCGCGCGACCGCCGCACGCGTGTGAGACGTCCTCTAGCCGCTTATCGGCGACGTATCGCGCCATACGCCCCTTCAGGCGTTGGGAGCGTGGGCACTTTTGCTCGGAAATCGGTTATCCACTCAGATGCGTGACGTAATTTCGAGCAGCGCGGGAAGCGAAGAGATCGCCACAATCGGAGGCGCGGAGATCACGCCCCACTCGTGCGTGCGCGCGACCGACACGTCTGCACGCAACCAAACCGACTGGCTGATCGACAACGCCGCGGCGTACGCACCGCTTCTCGAGTCGCTCCGCAACGCGCGACGTTCCATACACATCGCGCAGCTCGCATTCGATCCCGACTGCGCCGCGTATTCGAGCGACTCCTCGTCGCGCGACGCCGTGATCGCCGAGACGCTCATCGAGCGGGCGACGAACGAGGGACCGGAGATCCGGATCCTGCTCAACGCGAGCTGGATGCTGAACACGGCGCGGCCACTTCGCAAATTCTTTGCGGCGCGCGGAGTCGCGAAGAGGATCGAGGTGCGCGGGATGAGCCGCTTTCCGCATTTCATGCACGCGAAGCTCGTCCTCATCGACCAGCGCGAGGGCTTTCTCCTGGGTTCACCGTTCGTGAACTCGTATTGGGACGACGGCAGCCACATTCCCTTCGATGCGCGTCGTCCACTGCGCGAGCTCGGTGGACGGCCGCTCCACGATGTCTCGATGCGACTGCGCGGGCCGATCGTGCGCGATCTCGACACGATGTTCGCGAGCCTATGGCGCTCGTGTGGCGAGCGAAAGGGAAGGGTGCTCCCCTCCGGCGCAACGCCGGCGCCCCCGCCGGCGTCCACTTCGGGAGCGGGAACGCGCCTCGTGTGCGACGCGCCGGACGGAGTATTTCCTGGAGTCCCCAACCACGCGATGCACATGCTCGCCGAGTTGCTCGCCGGGATCGCGAGGGCACGCCACTGCATCTACATCGAGCATCAGTATCTGACGTCGCGCCCCATTGCAGCGGCGCTCGCGACCGCGCTTCGACTCGTGCCCGGCCTCGAGATCATCATCGTGCTGAACCAGAATCCCGATCTCACGGCGTACCGCGCGTGGCAGAACACGCAACTCACCGAGCGCGAGCTGTTGGCGCATCCGCGGGTAGGCGTGTTCTCGCTCTGGAGCACGGGACCGCATCCGGAGCTGGGCGGAGTCACCGGCATCAGTCAACTGTTCATCCACAGCAAGGTGATGGTGGTGGACGATGAGTGGGCTGCCGTGGGCACCTCCAATCTCGATGGCGTTTCGATGGGCGACTACGGTGACGACTTCGCGGGCGCGCTCGGCCGTCGCGTCTTTCGCGGCGTGCGCAACGTCGAGGTGAACATCATCATCGATGCGCAGGACGCACACGATGTTTCCCGCGGGCGCAACAGACCTGTGGTGCACGAGGGGGAGGCGCGCACGATCGCGGAGCTGCGCGAGCGGCTCTGGCACGAGCACATCGGCGCGCCGCGCCCTGCGTTACGCCGACGTCCCGAAGGCGGCTGGCTTGCGATGTGGCGGGCTGCTGCCGCGGAGAATGTGCGAGCGCTCTCCGGAGATGAGCCGCGAATCCTCGGGCACCTACTCCCGTACAGCGTCCGTGCCTTCCCGAGCCAGCAACTGGCCGACATTGGTGTCGACGTACGCAGCGACAAGCTCGAGCTCTGCTACGATCCCACGTGGCTCAGCGTGTACGCGAGCCCGCACTGGATCAGAAATATTTTTTGAGCCGCCAGGTTCAGGGCTTGAGCTGGTAGAGGAGATCGTCCTCGACACGATAGAGCAGCGGCACGATCTGGATGCGCGGATAGATCGCGCGGAGGCGCTCGGCCTCTTTCAGAACGAATTCGACTTCATCGCGTATGCCGAACTTGGGCGCCGAGTCTGCGAAGTGCTTCTCTGCGCGCGCTTCGTCCCAGCCGGCGGCGTCCATGAGTCCCTGGACGAACCGTTCGTGGTTCTGGTCGAGCCGGGCCATGCCGCAGTCGGTGTGTGCGATGAGCACGATCATGCGTACGCCTCCAACCGCTATCGCGTAGGAGATGCGGAACTCGTTGTCCCGCATGTTCGCACCGGCCGTTCGCAACACGAACGCGAAGTCGTTGGGAATCCGCAGAGACTTCCGGCTGTCCATGCACATTCCGATGAGGAGCTGGGGCGCCGCGGCCGTGCCGACGGCGCGGCCAAGGTTGTGATACTCGAGCAGCAACTCGACAGGGGTTCCCCGGTACTCGGGGAGAATGTCCTGGCGGTAATTGACCGGAATGATTTCGGGCATGAGCGAAGATAACGTGCAACTGCACGACGCGAAAAGCCGTGCGCTAGCGGTCGCCCAACTCCGACGCAGCAGGCGCGGCACCCGACTCGAGATGGATGATCTTCCACCGTCCGCTCATCGAGTACATCCAGAGCTCGTCGGCCTCGCCGGAGCACCGCCTCGTGCGCACGCGTGCCCAGTGCCCCACGGTGACTACCGCCGCGCTAGGATCGCAGTATCCCCGCGCGTGAGTTGATTCGCGCGAATCGAGCGGCGGCATGGCGAGCGCGATCCATCGACTGTCGTGATCGGGCACTGCGAAGCGCGCCGTCACTTTCGCCGGGTAGAAGTGAGTGACGATGGACGTCCAGTTCCGGTCGTGGAGGTCGCGATAGTAGCCACGCAACTCCTCGAGGATGAGCACGATCGCGGCGCTGTCGGCGTCCGTCCCGGGAGCACACGTCGTTGGAGCTGCGCAGTGGCTCGGCCTGGCGAGTGCAAGAAGTACGTGGAGCGCGCGGATGCAGGTGTTGAGCGTCATGTGCCGAAGATACGGGAGAGTTCGAGCCATTCCTTCCCGGATCTTGCGGTCCAATTCGCGAGAGCGGTTCCGTAACTCGAGCGATTCGCGCAACATTGGCCCATGCAAATCGACCGGACCTATCTCCAGGAGACGCTCGCGGCGCTCGTCCGCATCAACTCGGTCAATCCCAAGTTTAGCGCTGGCTCGAGCGACGAGGTCGCCATCGCGACGCACCTCGGCACCGTGCTGCGCGCGCTCGGGATGGAGGTGACGCTCTACGAATCAGAACCGCGCCGGCCGAGCGTGGTGGGACGACTGCGAGGGAGCGGCGGCGGGCGCTCGCTGATGCTGTATGGGCACATCGACACCGTCGGCATCGAAGGGATGAAGGCTCCCCTGAGTGCGCGCGTGCGAGACGGGCGCATGCACGGGCGGGGCACCTACGACATGAAGGGCGGTGTGGCTGCGTGCATTGCGGCGGTGAATGCGATGGTCAATTCGGGGGCGCGGCTCGCGGGCGACATCGTCTTCGTTGGCGCGGCGGATGAGGAGGTGGCGAGCACCGGGATGACCGGAGTGCTGCAGCACGTGCGCACCGACGCCGCGATCGTCACCGAATCCACGGAGCTCCAGCTCTGCCTCGCGCACAAGGGCTTCTGCTGGATGGAGGTAGAGGTTGAGGGACGCGCGGCGCACGGAAGCCGCTTCGAAGAGGGAATCGACGCGAACATGGCCATGGGCCGCTTCCTTGGCCGCCTCGATAGTCTCGAGCGCGAGCTTCGCACGCGAACGCCGCACGCGCTGGTCGGGCCGCCATCGTTGCACGCGGCCGTGATCCTTGGCGGCACGGGCACGAGCACCTACGCGGCGCATTGCCGCCTCGAGATCGAGCGGCGCACCATTCCCGGGGAGTCGGAAGTGAGCGCGCTCGCGGAGATCCAGGGGATTCTCGACGCGCTCGCGCGGGACGACTCCACCTTCCGCGGACGCGTACGCGCGCTGCTCTCTCGCGGATCGTTCGAGGCGCATCCGGACTCTCGCATCGTGCAGTCGGTGCACACCGCGGCGACGAGCGTGCTCGGTGCGCCCCCGAAGATCATCGGCGAGCCGTACTGGATGGACGCGGCGCTACTCGCCGACGCCGGCATCGAGACGGTGGTGATCGGCCCCACGGGTGCCGGCGCGCATGCGGCTAAGGAGTGGGTAGATCTCGCCTCCGTGGCGAGCGTCGCGGACATTCTCGCACGCACCGCGGTGCAGTTCTGCGGATGACGCGGCGGCGAATGCCATGAGTGCGAAGGGGCAGTCGAGCTCGCGCTCGCTGCCCTTTCGTCGTTGCGGCAAGGCAGTGTGTCTACTGGCCCATCGAGTCGAGGAGCTTCTGGGCCCCGAGCATGTGCGCCTGAAACGCTGGTCCGACCTTCACCTCCAGCGCCTTGAGCTCGGCGTTCTGTGTTGCAGGCAGCAGCGTGCCGTTCATCGCATCGATGACTGCCTTGTGGTACGACACTTCGTGGCTGAGATACGCGCGATCGAACTCCTTGCCGTGCGTGGAGCGCAGCGTCTTCATCGCCTGCTGGTGATCGGCGGCGAGCGCGAAATCCTTCGGCGCCGTGGGCTTCACATTCAGCTTTTTCACGAGGTCGCGACCCTGCTGGCGAACGGCCTTGTGATCTCGGGCGAACATCGCGGCCAGGTCGCGAACCTCCTTTGTGGTGCCCTTCTTCATGGCAACGTTGCTCGTCTCGATGTCCCAGCTGTTGGCCGCATCGAAGATCGCGCAGATGGTCGGATCATCCATGGATGCACGTCCCGGACGGGCGTGCGCAACGAGGGGAGCAAGCGGCAGCATGCTCAGGGCAAGAATTCCAGTCAGCAATCTCACACGCATGGTCGACTCCGTATGGGGAAATGCGGGAGGAGATCGCCGCCATTCGGGGCGCATCCTGACGCCGGATGGAAGAAGGGGTGCGGGAAATAATTTGTCAAGTAGTTTCTTGACTTATCAAGAGAAGGTCCGTAATCTCGTGTGAGACCCCGCGCGCGGCGTACTCATGGCTGGGGTCGGCGCGTTGCGACATCTTTGTGCGAGCACTTGCCCCGGAGAATTCATGAGCGTGTGGGAACGCGAGCACGGCGGAACGACCCGCGGGCACATCGTCACCTTGCTGCGGGGCGGCAAACGCAGCGTGGAGGAGCTCGCGGCCGAGCTTGGTCTCACGGACAACGCGGTGCGCGCGCATCTCGTGGTCCTTCAGCGCGAGCAGATCGTCGAGATGGTAGGCGTTCGCCGCGAGGGCGTCGTGGGCAAGCCTGCGTCGCTCTATGCCATTGCGCCCGGTGCGCTGCCGCTCTTCTCGCGAGCGTACTCGCCGCTGCTGTCGGCGTTGCTGTCCGAGCTGCGAGCGCGGACGTCACCGAGCGCATTGCGGCGGCTGCTCAAGCGCGTAGGCCGGCGCATGGCACCGCGCGAGCGCGTCAAGGGGACGCTCGAGGCGCGCGCGCGCGCCGCGTCGAAGCTGCTCAATGAGCTCGGCGGGTCCACCGAAGTGGCACGCGACGGCAATGCGTACGTCATTCGGGCACATGGGTGTCCGCTCTCCGAAGCCGTAGCAGCCTGCCCGGAAACCTGCAGCGCGGTCGAGCAGATGCTCGGTGCAGCGACGGGGACATCGGTGGCCGAGTCGTGCGACCGAGTCGGGCCTCCGAATTGCCTCTTTCGAGTGACGATTCCGGGTTAGCTCGCGGCGAAGGGAACTCGACTACATGGTGCCAATGAAATCGCATTCGCATGCCGTCGGCACGCGCAGCACCTCGATGCGCGCGCTCGCAGGCGTGATCATCGTTGCCGTGAGCGCGTGCTCGCAGCTCGTCTTTCTGAAGCCACCGTCGGTTCCGCGCCAGAAGGGGTCGAGCTCCACGGTGCACGGACCGGCGTTCGCATCGTCGAGCGGATCGCGCGCAGCGGTGAGCGTAGACGCCGACTGGCCGATGTTCAATCGAGGTTACGACGGTACGCGCTTCTCGCCGCTGACGCAGATCTCGGCCGCGAACGTGTCGTCGCTCGCGCCTGCGTGCACCTTTCCGCTGGGCGTCACTGCGAACATGCAATCGGGGCTCGTGGCCGTGAACGGCACTCTGTTTTTCACGACTGCGACGGACACATACGCCATCGACGCCGCCACGTGCGCTCTGCGCTGGCGGCACGAGTACGACTACGCACCCAAACCGCCCTTCGACCCGAACAAAGTGAATCGCGGCGTCTCGTATCTCGATGGGCCCGATCGCGCGCGTCTCTTTCGCGGCGCAAACGACGGTCGCGTGATGGCGCTCGATCCCGGGACCGGCGAGGAGTTGTGGAGCGCGGTCGCGGGTGATCCCTCGAAGGGTGAGACCTTTCCCGCCGCACCTATCGCGTGGAACGGCATGGTGTTCATGGGGAATGCGGGCGGGGACAACTTCGCCGTGAAGGGGCGGCTGATGGCGTTCGATGTGAAAACCGGCGGTCGACTGTGGAGCTTCGATCTGGTTCCGGAGAACGGTCCGGCGGCGCAGACCTGGCCGCAGGGAACCGAGCGTTTCCCAAAGGTGGGCGGCGCGTCGTGGACATCGTATGCACTCGACACGGCCGCGGGCGTGGTGTACACGCCGACGGGAAATGCGGCGCCGGATTTCATCCAGCAGGTGCGACCGGGACGAAATCTCTACACGTATTCGGTGGTCGGGATCAAGTCACAGGCGGGAACGCTCGACACCTTCTACCAACTCCTGGAAAAGGACTATCACGACTGGGACGTCGCGGCTGCGCCCTCGCTGCTCACGACGCGCACCGGGCAGCATCTCGTCGTCGCCGCGGGAAAGGACGGACACGTCTACGGCATCGAGCGCGCAACCGGCCGCCGGATCTACGCCACCGCTGTCTCAACGATCGAGAACGTCGATGCGCCACTCACCGGACAGGGCGCGCGCTTTTGCCCCGGCGTGAACGGTGGCGTCGAGTGGAACGGCCCCTCGTACTCGCCACGGACGAATCTCCTGTACGTCGGGTCGATCGACTGGTGCACCACCATCGCTACTCACTCCGCGGATCAACCCGGGAAGCTCAAGGGCAAGGAAGCGCTGCCATGGACCGGCTCGAATAAACTACGCGCGCCATTTGGCGCCAACGACTCCACGAGACGCGGATGGATCACCGCCATCGATGCCGACGACGGATCGATCAAGTGGCGCCATCCCTCGCCCACGCCGATCATCGCGGGTGTGACTGCGACCGCAGGCGACGTCGTCTTTACGGCTGACCTGAACGGAACCATCCTCGCCTTCGATGCGAGAGACGGGCGCCAGCTCTGGAGCTACTCGGCTGGCGAGCCGGTTGGCGGCGGAATCATCACCTACCAGGTAGGTGGAACGGAATACCTCGCGGTAGCCGCAGGGATCAATTCGCCCATCGGATGGAAGCTCACGAGTCTGCCCGCCAAGGTACTGGTCTTCGCACTTCACCCGCGCTGATCAGCTTCGCAATCTCTCGTCAAAACCGCTGGCGAAACGCGATCAGCTCGCGCGCCAGCATGAATCCCGCGAAGGTGGCGAAAACCGCGAGCACCACGCTCCCCAGCGAATACACGACGGCCCGCCCCAGCTGTCCATTCTCGATCAACGACAGCGTCTCGTAGCTGTACGTCGAGAACGTGGTGTACCCGCCACAGAATCCCACCGTCATCATCGCCCGCATCTCCATCGAGATGGTCGGTGTCGCGGTGGCATATCGAATTAGAAAACCAAGCAGCAGACTCCCCGTGACGTTGATCGCGAGCGTCCCCCAGGGAAAGCCGACGCCTGCCCGCTGCTGTATCGCCGACGCTAGATAAAACCGGGAGACGCCTCCTGCTGCGGCCCCCACGGCAATCGCCCAGAACAATTTCATGTGCGCGTTTCGCCGCCCCGACGTCGCATCACGTGTGTCGCGATCACGATGTCCTGCACGGCCACGCCCGTCAGATCCGCGATCGAGATCTGCGCCTCGCTCGTGCGCCCGAATGCCGGATTGGCGAGCACCGTGCCGAGCTCGCGCACTCGGTGCAACGCGATGTCGCCAGACGCGAGCGCGACCGCGAGATCGCCGTGGTCCGCGCACTGCGCGATGCTGTCGGCCACCACCACCTCCGCGCGCGCGAACAGTGCGGGGTCGAGCTCCTGCTTGCCAGGGGCGTCCGCACCCACTGCGGTGACGTGCGCGCCCTGTTTCACCGATGCCGCGGAAAACTGCGCGGAGTGCGATGCGGTGGTCGTCACGATCAGCTCACAGCTCTCCGCCACCTCGTCCGCCGCTTCGCAGATCGTCACGCGAAAGCCTTGCAGCTCCAGATACGCCGCGCAGCCGCGGGCTCGCTCCGCGGAACGCGCATAGAGCGAGATCTCGCGGCACGAGGTCACGTGCTTGAGCATGAGCGGCTGCAGCCGCGCCTGCACCCCGGAGCCCAGGACGCCGATACGCGCAAGGGATCGCGGCGCCAGCGCCCGCGCAGCAACGGCCCCCGCAACCGCCGTTCGCAAATCCGTGAGACGTGATCGGTCGAGCAAGACCGCGAGCAGAAATCCGGTATGACTGCTGAACACCAGCATGCAGCCGTCGCCAGTGGGCAGCGCCTCGGCCGAGTTCTGCGGAAATCCCGCGGCCACTTTGATCACGAACACGTCGCCGCCTTTCACGTAACCGTACTTCAGATGCACGTCGCCCGTGGGCTCGGCAAAACCGAGATAGCCCACGGGCGGAACGACCACTCGACCTGCGGTATAATCGATGAAACCCTGCGCGATCTCCTCGATGAGCTCGGGCACGTTCACCGCAAGCTCGCATTCCTCCGCGCTGACGATGAGTGGCTGGGGCAGCACATCGGCCACGTCGCCTTACTCCGGTGTTCCGCGCAACTGCGAGCTAAACGCCCGCGCCAACGAGCGGCGCCAGTCCCGTGCGCAAACGAGCGAGCCCCGCCTCCAGGTATTCGGGCTTCGAGCCAAGCCAAACGCGCATGTAGCTCTCGAGCCCGAAGTGCAGCCCCGGCACGATGAGCGTCGACTGCTCCTTGAGAATGCGCTCGGCCAGCGGAATGCTCTCCGCGTCCGAGTTGTACTTCATGAACACGATCGCGCCCGCGCTCGGCGGAGTGAAGTCGAAGAAATCTCCGAATTCCGACGCCCACGACTGCAACGTCGGCAAATTCTCGCGCAGCACTCCGCGCGTGCGGGCGTACAGCTTCGCGCGCACGTCGGGGGATACGGCGACGCGCGCGATGTGATCGGAGATCTTGTTCGGACAGATCGTGATGTAGTCATGCTGTGTCCAGCATGATGCGATGATCTCCGGCGGGCCCACCATCCACCCGATGCGCACACCCGGAATGCCGTATGCCTTCGACAGTCCGCTCGTGACGATCACGCGATCGCTCATCCCCCAGAAGCTCGGTGTGCGATCGCCATCCAGCTCGGCGCCCTGATACACCTCGTCGGCGATGAGATAGGCGCCCATCTGCTCGATGCGGTCGACGACGCGCTCCATCGCCTTGCGCGACAGCACGGCGCCGGTCGGGTTATTCGGATTCGTGATGTAGACGAACCGCGTTTTTGGAGTGACCGACCGCTCGAACGCCTCCCAGTCCACCTCCCACGTTCCGTCCACACGCGAGAGCTCGAACCGCTCGACGGTGGCGCCGAGGCTGCGCGGCACGCCCCAGAGCTGGAGATAGTTCGGAACCTGAAGCGCGACTACGTCGCCCGCACGCAACAGCGTGAGCGCGAGAATGTAGTTCGCCTCAGAGGTTCCGTTCGTCACCTCGATGTGGTTGATCGTCGAGCCCGGATACATCGCGGCAATGCGCTCGCGCAGCTCGATGGTTCCGTTCGACTGGCTGTAGCCGAGTGGAGCATCCATGAGGGCGTCGAGATCGAAGCCGAAGTTGACCATTTCTCTGAGGGTCACGGGGCGGACACCGGACTCGCTCAGATCGAAGTCGACGAAATTTTCGTACGTCGACTGCATGCGTTCCATCAGGAAGGTTTCAATCATGCCTTCAATGTGCAGCGCACGCCGCCGCCGATCAACACCTTGGAGCCGAGTGGTGCAATCCAGACTCGGTGTGCGGCTAAATCCTGGCGTGCGCGCGCACCGGGAACGTCCCCATGCCGCTCACCTTTGGCGGCACTGCGCTGAATCGAAAGCCGCGCAGGGGGAGCGCGCCGAGATTCGTCATGTGCTCGACGATCGGAATGCCCGCACGCAGGAGCGTTGTGTGCACCGGCCGTGTGCCGGTGCTCGTGTCGTCGATGTTGTGCGAGTCGATGCCGACGAGCGCTGCACCGGCATCCCGAAGATAGATGGCGGCCTGTTCCGTGAGAAACGGGAAGCCCTCGAAATACTGATCCGTTCGCCAGTGCTGGTCCCATCCCGTGTGTACGAGCACCGCGTGTCCGCGCACTTCATTCGCGCCGAAGTGCGCGCGATCCACAGCCCGGCTTCCGAACGGCGCGATGCGAACGACCACACCTGGCAGATCGGCAATCGAATCGAGCGCGAGCCCACTGAGATCGATGCCATCATCGTAACGATGAAATGGAGTGTCGAGGTACGTGCCCGTGTTCGACACCATCTCGATGCGGCCGATCTGAAACTCCGTTCCCGGCGCGTAGACACTGCGCGACTGCTCGCGCGAGAGATGATCGCAAATGAGCGGCGCCGGCAATCCCTTGTACGTGATCATCCCGCTCTCGATCGTGTGACTGAGATCGACGAATCGTACGGCGTGGGTGGTAGGCACGTGCGCCTGCTCCTTTCGTGGGGGTCGAGCGGTTGTCGAAGGTGAGTGTGCGCAGCGCCCGGTGCAACCTCGCGCGAGTTGCACGCACCACTGTGCAGGAGCATCGTACTCGCACCATCTTTGGCTTCGTCTGCATCCACGAGTGCTCGATGGCCGGCGAGACGTATCGGCGTCCCAGGGATGACGTTCACCCCCCGCGCGACTTTCCAGGCTACCGCAGCACCGCGCTGCGGCATCCTCGGCAGGCGCTCGTGCTCATCCCGCAGACGCTGTCGGAGCTCACGGGGCCCGTGTACGGTCACGGCTCCGTTTCGGATGCGGACCGCGATCTGACGAATCGCGGCCACGGTGAGCCGCTCGGCGAGCGCATCATCGTCGAGGGGCGCGTGACGGACGAGGATGGTCGCCCGGTGCGCGACTCGCTCGTGGAGCTCTGGCAGGCGAATGCCGCCGGACGATACGCCCATCGCGTCGACCAGCACAACGCGCCGCTCGACCCGAATTTTACCGGGGCAGGGCGCGCGGTCACGGACGACAGTGGCCGCTACCGATTTCTCACGATAAAGCCGGGCGCGTATCCGTGGCTCAACCATGCGAACGCCTGGCGGCCCGCGCACATTCATCTGTCGCTCTGGGGTCCCTGCTTCCTCACTCGTCTCGTTACTCAAATGTACTTTCCGGGCGACCCGCTGCTGGCGCTCGATCCGATCTACAACAGCGTTCCAGATCCGCGCGGACGCGAGCGCCTCATCTCGGCGTTCGATCTCTCGCTCACGCAGCCGGAATTCGCGCTCGGCTATCGCTTCGACATCGTGCTGCGCGGGCGGCAGGCGACTCCGATGGAAACGCACCATGGCTGAGCTGACGCCGTTTCAAACGGTGGGACCATTCTTCGCCATCTGTCTGAGCGAGCCGGGATGCGCGTTCATCGCTGGCCAGAATGTCGTCGGCCGGCACCTCACGATCGAAGGGACGGTACGCGATGGTGCGGGCGCCGTAGTTTCCGATGCACTCGTCGAGATCTGGCAGGCGAATGCGGCCGGCCGGTATGCGCATCCCGACGATCACCAACCCAAAGCGCTCGACTCGCACTTCAGCGGCTACGGTCGCGCACCGACCGACGCCGCCGGACGCTTTTGTGTCGAGACGGTGATGCCCGGACGCGTGCCGGGTCCGGATGACGCACTGCAGGCGCCGCACCTGCTGCTCGGCATTCTTGCGCGCGGGATACTCACCCGACTCGTGACGCGCGTCTATTTCGACGAGGAGCCCTCGACGAGCGAGGATCCGATCCTCGCGCTGGTGCCAGCGGAGCGCCGCTCGACACTGATCGCGAAGCGCACGGGCGAGAACGAATACCGATTCGATCTCGTGCTGCAGGGCGACGGCGAGACGGTGTTCTTCGATGTCTGAGCGCACGCGATGATCTTCGACGCGCTCTTTGGTGATCCCGAGGTGGACGCGATCCTCTCGGACGCGAGCCTCGTCGCTGCGATGTTGCGCGTGGAAGTCGCGCTCGCGAAAGCGGAAGCTGCCATCGGGATCATCCCGGAGAGGGCCGTCGATGCGATCGAGCAGAGCGCCGATACTCGTGGCTACGACCTCGCCGCGCTGGCGCGTGATGGAGCGCTGGCGGGGAATCTCGCCATTCCGCTCGTTCGCCATCTTACCGACAGTGTTGCGCGCATCGATGCGGATTCCGCGCGGTACGTGCACTGGGGTGCGACGAGTCAGGACATCATCGACACGGCAATGGTGCTCCAGCTCCGCGATGCCACGACGATCGTGCTCGCGTCGCTCGATCACGCGAGCGATGCTGCGGCTGCGCTCGCGGAGCGATACGCCGCCACGGTGATGGCGGGTCGCACCTGGCTGCAGCACGCCACGCCCATCACCTTCGGGCTCAAGGCCGCCGGCTGGATGTCGGCACTCGATCGCTCGCGCGCCCAGGTGCGACGCGCGCTCACCGAGGCCGCCGTGCTGCAGCTCGGCGGCGCATCCGGCACCCTCGCCGCATTCGGCGATCGCGGCGCCGACGTCACGCGCGCGCTCGCCACCGAGCTCGCGCTCGCGGTGCCCGCCGAGCCGTGGCATTCCGCGCGCGACCGGTTCGCGACGCTCGCGTGCGCATTCGGTGTCGCGAGCGGCACGATGGGAAAGATCGCGCGCGACGTTGCGCTGCTTGCGCAGACGGAGGTGGCTGAGGCGTTCGAGCCGGGCGGCGACGGTCGCGGCAGCTCGTCGACCATGCCGCAGAAGCGGAATCCAGTCGGCTCGGCAGTGATCCTCGCCGCGTCAGTGCGTGTGCCCGGCCTAGTCGCCACCATGCTCGCCGCGATGCCCCAGGAGCACGAGCGCGCGCTCGGCGGATGGCAGGCCGAGTGGGAAACGATGCCCGCGCTCGCACGGCTCGCGGCCGGCGCCGCGCGACACACGGCCGAAATACTCGGTGGGCTCGAGGTCGACACCGCTCGCATGCGCGCGAACGTGGACATGACACACGGTGTGTCGCTCGCAGAATCCGTGTCGATGGCGCTTGCCGAGCATATCGGAAGGTTCGACGCGCATCGAATGATCGGCGCAGCAGCGACGCGTGCGATGGCGGAGAAGCGGGACCTCGCGGCGGTGCTCGCCGAGATGCCCGGCGTAACCAAGCACCTGAGCCGCACCGAGATCGAACGTCGGCTCGTACCGGAAAACTATCTGGGCTCATCCGGGCAGATCGTGCGCGACGCGCTCGCGCAGCACGCGCGCGAGCGGAGTGCGGAGGCGAGACGTGACACAAAAGCCGCAGGATCCCGCGTCGGCATCGGTCCCTCTTCGTGATGCCGTGATCGCCAGGATTCGTGAACAGGAACTCGCGTGATGCAACCGACGCTCTCCGAAGGATCGAATGGCTGACCACAACGACATCGATGACGAGCGACTCCGCGCGGGCATGACCGTGCGCCGCTCCGTACTTGGCGACGCGCACGTCGACCGGGCGATCGCATCGACGACTCCACTCACGGCGGACTTTCAAAGTCTCATCACGCGCTACGCATGGGGCGAGATCTGGTCGCGGCCGGGGCTCGACGTGCGCGCGCGGCGCGTGCTGGTGATCGGTACCCTCGTGGCGCTTCACCACTGGGAGGAGCTCGCGATGCACGTGCGCGCCGCGCTCTCGCTCGAACAGCTTTCGGAGGATGACGTGAAGGAGATCGTGTTGCAGCAGGCCATCTACTGCGGCGTTCCCGCCGCGAACACGGCGTTCCGAGTTGTCGGCGAGGTCGTCGCGTCGCTGGCGGCCAGCGGGGCAGGGAAATAGCGCATGCGTGAGAAGACGCAGGTCGGCATCATCGGCGCGGGACCAGCAGGGCTCATGCTCTCGCACCTTCTCGCGCGTGTGGGCATCGAGTCGGTCGTAGTCGAACGGCGCAGCCGCGAGTACATCGAGAAACGCGTGCGCGCGGGAGTGCTCGAGCAGGGAACGGTCGATCTCATGCGCGAGACCGGACTCGGGGAGCGCATGAGCCGCGAGGGGCTTGTGCATCGCGGCATCTCGTTGCGGTTCGAGGGGGAGGACCACCGCATCGCGTTCGACGAGCTCACGGGCGGGAGCACGATCACGGTATACGGTCAGCAGGAAGTCGTGAAGGATCTCATTGCGGCGCGAATGGCTGCAGGCGCCGGGCTGCATTTCGAGGTGGAGGACGTCAGCGCGCACGACATCGACTCGGAGGCGCCGTGGCTGCGCTACTCGCTTGGCGGCGAACAGGTCGAGCTCGCGTGTGACTTCATCGCGGGGTGCGACGGCTTTCACGGCATTTCGCGCGACTCGATTCCCGCAGCTCATCTCACGCGCTACGAGCGCGAGTATCCCTTCGGCTGGGTCGGGATTCTCGCCTCGGTCGCCCCGAGCTCGGAGGAACTCATCTACGCATCGCACGAGCGTGGCTTCGCGCTGCTGAGCATGCGCTCTCCCACGGTGACGCGATTGTACGTGCAGTGCGACCGGAGCGACACGGTCGATGACTGGCCAGACGAGCGCGTGTGGGAGGAGCTCCACGTTCGCCTCGCGATCGAGGAGGGATTCACACTCACGGAGGGTCCCGTCGTCGAGAAAACGATCGCGTGGATGCACAGCGTCGTCACCGAGCCGATGCAGTACGGCCGCCTCTTTCTCGCCGGCGATGCGGCGCACATCGTTCCCGCGACTGGCGCAAAGGGACTCAACCTCGCAGTGGCGGATGTGCGCGTGCTCTCGAGCGCGCTCGAAACGTGGTATCGCACGGGATCGCCCGGCGCGCTTGCGTCGTATTCCGCGACGTGTCTCCGACGTATCTGGCGCGCGCAGCACTTCTCGAACTGGATGACGACGATGCTGCACCGCTTTCCCGGTGATGACGCATTCCAGCGGAAGCTCCAGCTCGCGCAGCTGCGCTGGGTCTCGTCGTCGCGCGATGCCGCGGCGAGCCTCGCGGAGAACTACGTGGGTGTGGTGGCAGTGTGAGTGAAGGCGGCCGCGTGAAAACATTTCTCGAGCAAGTGCGCGACGGCACCATCGCACCGCCCGCACTCGCGGTCACCCTCGGCTTCACGGCGCTGTCGTTCGAGGAGGGAAAGGCCGCATTCAGCATGGTGACGGATCCGGCGCGTCACGGGAACGTGATGGGCACGCTGCACGGGGGTGTTCTCGCGACCATCGCGGATTCGGCTATGGGATTCGCATTCGCGACGACGCTCGCCGCGGACGAGTCGTTTGCCACTCTGGAGATGAAGGTGAGCTTTCTTCGTCCGGTGTGGAAAGCAACACTCACCGCGTCGGCGACGGTCGTGCAGCGCGGGAAGACGACTGGGCTTGTCGACTGCCGCGTGACGGACGAGCGCGATCGGCTGATCGCGCACGCGACGAGTACCTGCCTGGTGCTGCGCGGAGCGCAGGCGGAGGGCCGGGCAATGGGAGATGGGAATCGACGCTAGCGGTTTCGTCGCTGGGCTCTGCGACCGCTGCGTGAATGTTCGCATCGTCGAGAATCGCCGCGGATCGCGCTTTTATCGCTGCGGCCTCGCGGATGTGGACCCGGCGTTCGTGCGGTATCCGCCATTGCCGGTCCTTTCGTGTCCAGGTTTCTCGCCGGTTGACGAGGTAGCCCCGCCAGAGTCGGTCTAAGCGCAAACGGTATCAATCCGTACGCACGCACCATTGTACATCAGTGTACTGTTGAGATAGAGGAGCGGGCACTCGTTTGGTGCTCGCTCCCCATTGAGATTTGAAGCGACACTCGGGTGTGAGACGGCGTCTGCCGCCCTCCCCTCTGCCGTGAACGGTTGTTCCGTCGGCAGAAGTGAGGGACCAATGACAACGATCAAGTTGATAGCACCGCAGCGTGTGGCGCGCCCGGCTTCGGACAACGCGCTACTCGCCCGTCTGTCGAGCGACGATTTCACCCGGATTTGCATGGATCTCGAGCACGTGCGCCTCGAGGTGCACCATGTGCTCTACGAGCCCGGCGAGGAGATCGAGTACGCGTATTTCCCCACCGCTGGCTGCATCTCCATGGTGCACGTCACCCCGGTCGGAACGATCGAAGTGGGCACCGTCGGTTTCGAAGGACTGGCGGGAATGTCGCTGTTGCTGCGCGGCAGCTCCGCTCCCACTCGCGCGCTGGTGCAGGTGGAAGGGGAGGGCTATCGGATCTCCACTGCAGCGTTCCTCCGCAACATCGCCGAGAGCGATTCTGCCTATCGCACGCTGCTGCGCTTCGCACTGGCGTTTTTCAACCAGGTTGCGCAGTCGGTCGCCTGCAACCGCTTGCACTCGCTCGAGGAGCGGTGCGCGCGCTGGTTGCTCATCACGCACGACCGGGTCGACGGTGACGAGTTCAAGCTGACGCAGGAGTTTCTCTCCTTCATGCTCGGCGTGCACCGACCGGCGGTGACGCTTGCAGCGGGCGTGCTTCAGAAGGCGGGGTACATTCACTACTCGCGCGGAAAGATCGTCGTCACCGACCGCGCCGGGCTCGAGGGCGCGTCGTGCACCTGCTACCAGGCCACGAAAGACGACTACGCCAAGCTCGCCAGCTGACGCGCTCCAGCTTGGGAGGCGAGCTGTCGTTCCCGGCAGCCCGCACGCCGACGTTATCTTTCACGCGTGCCTCTTCGACTTCGTACTGCTCCTGTCGTCGCGCTCGCCGTGGCGGGCGCCTTGCTCGCGCTGCCCGGCTGCGGCGTCGACGCTGAGGGCGGAGGGCGCTCGTATCGAGGTACGACCCTCGCGCATGCGCTGCCACGCCCGAGCTTCACGCTCACCGACACGCACGGTCAACCGTTTGATTTTCGCTCGCGAACCGATCACACGGTAACGCTTCTCTTCTTCGGCTATCTCAACTGTCCGGACGTCTGTCCGGTGCATTTGACGAACATTGCGGCCGTGATGCAGAAGCTGCCGTACGACGTCACTCGCACGCTGCGCGTCGTGTTCGTCACTACCGACCCCGGGCGCGACACGCCGGAAAAGCTGCAGTCGTGGCTCGCCAACTTCGATTCATCGTTCGTCGGTCTGCGCGGCACGCCCGAGCAGGTGAGGGCAATCGAGAAGTCACTCGAGCTTCCACCCGCCGTTGCCGACGCGCCGGACTCCGCGGGCGACTACCAGATCGGACATGCGGCCCAGGTGATCGCGTTCGCGCCGGACGACAGCGCCCACGTGGTCTATCCGTTCGGCACACGCCAGGCGGACTGGCTGCACGATCTGCCTCTCCTCGCGCAGGTGAAGTGATCTCGTGAACGTGCAGTGGTGGTGCTCGGCGCGCGGACTGCCGTGGCGGTGGCAGTGGACGCCCTATCCCGGAGTCTGGATTGCGGTGTTGGCACTCGGCGCAGCATACGCGCGCTGGTCGAAGCCGCTGGACTCCGGCACGAGCGCCAACGGCGTGAGTGCAGCGCGGCGCATTGGCGGATGGATCGCGGTTCTGCTCGTGTGGCTCACGCTCGACTGGCCTGGCGGGCCACTCGGCACGGGCTATCTCGCGAGCGTACACGGCGCGCAGTTCCTCTCGCTCGCGATGATCGGGCCGCCGCTGCTCCTGCGGGGCATCGATCCGGATCGTGTGCGAGCGCTGCTCGATCGCAGCCCGGGAACCGCGCGCATCGTCGGGTTCGCGACCAAGCCATTGTTCGCGATGATCGCATTCACGATCGTGATGCTCGCGACGCACGCGCCGGGCGCGGTCGATGTGCTCATGCGCTCGCAACTGGGCGCGTTCGCTCTCGATATCGCGTGGTTCATCTCGGGGCTCGCGTTCTGGTGGCCAGTGGTGCTCGATGCTCCAGTGCGCGAGCACTTCGGCCCGCCCATGCGAATGCTCTATCTCTTCGCCGGCACGCAGGCACATCTGTATCTCGCAATGTGGCTGCTGCTCGCCGACCTTCCGGTGTACGGCATCTACGAGCTCGCGCCCCGCGTGACCTCGCTGTCTGCACTGGAGGACCAGCAGGTCGCAGGCGGCCTGCTGCTCACCATTGGCGGCACGTACGTGCTCGCGGTGATCTCGGTGGTGTTCTTCCGCTGGTTCGCGGATCCGCAAACAGACGGGTGAGATTTCCGTAACGCGGGATGACGGCCATTCGTCGATGTATAGCGCAGCCGGAGTGCCGGAGCGCCTCGACCACGGGCCCAATGTCCGACCAACTCACCGCTGTTGAACCAACGTCACGCTCAGTAGCGATCCTGGGCGTCGACGCCCTGCTGGTCGCGCTCCCTTCGACGCCCACGCAGCTCGCCAACGCATGTTTCGCGGGCGGGTACGACGACGTGATTCCCGCCACGTGGGGTGATGAGCTGATCGCGGGCGGCTGTCTCGCGCAGCTCGAGCATCGCACCGGTCCCGCGATCTTCTGCGCGTGCCCGCTGGTGGCCGAGCAGCTGCGTGGTGCGCAGGAGCTGCGCCGCTTCATCGTGCCTCTCGTCTCGCCCCCCGTTGCCGTCGCGCGCCATCTGCGCTCGCTCAATCCCGAGGACACGCTTCGCATCACGTACGTTGGCGACTGCCCCGGTGCCGATGATGCGGCAATCGATGCGCGACTCTCGCCGCACGAGCTGCTGCGTACGCTCGCGAAGAGTGGAATTTTCCCCGCTTCGCAACGGCCGGAGCTCGGCGAGCACCCGGCGCACGACCGCCGTCGTTTTTATTCGCTCCCCGGAGGCGTCCCCTCGGAGAAGTGGCTGGGCGCGCAGTGGCCCAAGCGCACGCTCGTCGACGCGCACGCTGGCGACGCGCTTGCGGGGCTCGCGAACCAGACGCTCTCGCGCGGCAACACGCTGATCGACTTTGCGCCGCAACTCGGCTGTGCGTGCGCGGGCGCGGTGAGCGGGACTGATGCGCAGAATGCGCGCAACGCCGTGATCGCGCTGGAGCCACCGCGCTCGGAAACGGAGATTGTGATTGCGGCGGAGCATGTCGAGGTATCGCTGGCGATCGCGGGCGACCACCATGATGCGGACGTCACGTGGGGAGACTTCCTCGCTGCGCTTCCCGCTGCGCTGGCGATGCATCCCGAGGACGCAACAGCGCCGCGGGTGACGAGGGAGTCGTCATGCACCGCGCCCCGCCGCGCACTGCTGAAGAAGGCCGCGCTGCCGCGCGCCTACATGGCTGCGCGATCGGGCCTGCGCCGCGACCGGAACGCAACGCGGCGTGAGGGCTCGACGCAGCCGATCGCAGCGCTGCAACACGAGCGGCAGGAGTCCGCTGCCGAAAGCGCGATGGCCGGCCCAACCGCAGCGGGCTCCGGCGCCGACTACGCGCGCCGCGCGGAGATCACTTCAGCGCGACCGAATCAGTGGGTCGCGCGACGCGCCACGCAGGAAGGGATGACCGGGCCTCGTGCTGCGTCGATGCAGCGCGCGGGACTCGCGACCGCGGATCGCTGGCTGCTTTCGGGGCTCATGCTCACGAGCAGCGTACTGATAGCCGTGCTCACGAGCGCCCTGACGGTGCGCGGAATGCAGCGCGCAGACACGTCGGTGATTGTGTCGAGCGCACGGTCCGTAGCTGCCGGCACCTCGACTCCGGTCGTGCCCACGGCTGACACGGTCGTGGCGCGTGCGGTGGCGGCGCGAGCGGACTCCGCTGTCGCCGCGGTGACTGTGCACGCGGATACCACGCCGAATCACGAAGTGGCGACAGGGGCGGTCGCGCCTCCGCCGCCGGCGACGCGAATCTCACCGTTGCCCGTCGCGCGCGTGCGCCAGCCCAAAAACGAATCCCTGCGCGCGGCGCGGCATGCGGTCTCGATCGCGGAGCACGTCGGCGCGCAGCCTGCCATCGCGCCGCCTCCGACGATCACATCCCCGTCGACACCAGCTTCATCCGGTGGCGTCCCGCCGGCGACCGCGGCGCCCTCTACCACTGCGCAGTCGACGCCCGCGCCCGCCGCAACCAACGCACAGTTCCTCGAAGAGCTCCGCGCCATTCACGCGGAGATCGACGCGCGTAAACATCACATGGACTCGCTCACCGCGTCGCTCGACTCCCTCAAGCATGTGTCGAAGCCGGAATAGCGCGTGCGTCGGCTTGTGGCACGATCGTTCCACTCCCAATGGGGTACTTCTATATTCAGCGGCACCACTCATTCTCCAGCGGGAGTAGACATGCAGGCATTTGGTGTGACGATCGTGGGCGCAGCCCTTCTCGTGAGCGCAACGCTCTCAGCGCAGGGCTCCGGCGGCGTTGCGCCTAAGAAGCATGCGAACCCGTCGCGGCCGGTTGCATCGGCAGCCAGCGTGGCAGCCGCCAAGCCTGCCGCCGCTGCCGCGCCCGCTGCTACAGCGGACTCCGGCGTCAAAGTCAATGAATTCATGGCCTACGATCCTTCTGCGAAGACCGTCACGCTCAAGCTCTTCGCCGCGCACGGCTCCACGAATGGCGGGATGAACTTCAACGGCGCGTCGAATGGCGGGAACACGATCATCGTTCCGACCGGCTGGTCCGTCGCATGGGCGTTCACCAACGAGGACGCGATCCCCCACTCGGCAATCGTGCTCGTGAACAAGATGCCACTCCCCGCGCAGCCGCAGGATCCCGCCATTCCGCGGGCGTACACCAAGGACGTCACCGGCGGCCTTCCGACCAATGGCACCGACCAGACGACGTTCAAGGCCTCCACTCCGGGGCAGTACGTGATCGCGTGCGGCGTTCCGGGCCATGCCCCGAGTGGGATGTGGATTCGCTTCGACGTTTCGGCGGACGCCAAGGTTCCGGCGTACAGCGGAAAGTGATGTACCGCGGTCGCACGCGGTGAGCATCGGACTCGCTCGCTAGCGTGCGACTGCGCACCAAAGTCGAGATTGTGACAGCCTGCGCGGCGGTGCCGTGCGCCCTCGAGCTCCTTCCAGCCAATTGTGCATTCGGTTGGCTCGCCCGCGTGCCCGAGGGTGGCGAGCGTGTGAATCCCACGCTGCTGGCTTTTCACGTCGATCGGATTCTCCATCGCGGAAAATGGATCTGGCGCCATACTTGTCTTCGTCGCGCTGCGGTGCTGGCGCTGCTTCTCCGTCGCGCGGGGCATGACGCGCGCGTCGTCATCGGTGTTCGACGCGACCTGGCAGGCGCACTCGAGGCGCATGCGTGGCTCGCCTGCGACGGTCAGGAGCCCTTCCTCGAGCCGTCGGACGCCATCGCGACCTTCCAGCCGCTGAGTCGCGCATAGAGCTGGTAGACGCGTCGCGCACGCGTCTCTCCCGCTGACGACTCGCCGGGCGCGCGCTATCTTTCGCGCACGGTACTCTTTCCCCTCACCGGCGCGAGCATGGATCGCTTACAGCAGCTCCACGACGCGGGTCAGTCCATCTGGCTCGACTTCATCGACCGCTCGCTGCTCCGCAGCGGCGAGCTCGCGCGCCGCATCGATCGTGATGCGCTCACAGGGATGACCTCGAACCCGACGATCTTCGAGAAGGCGCTTGCCGAGGGATCGGCGTACGACGCACAGCTCTCTGGGGCATCGCCGGAGCTCACCGCGTGGGAGCTCTTCGAGCTTTTCGAGACGGACGACGTGCGCACTGCGTGCGACATCTTCCGCCCCGCGCACGAGAAGAGCAAAGGCGTGGACGGCTACGTCTCGATCGAGGTATCGCCGGGCGCCGCAAACAATGTGGACGACACGGTCGCCGAGGCGCGGCGCCTGTGGACAGTGGTCGACCGCCCGAACGTGATGATCAAGGTGCCAGGCACCAATGCCGGTGCAGCCGCCGCGCGTCGCCTGCTCGCCGATGGCATCAACATCAACATCACGCTGCTCTTTTCGATCGATGCACATGCAGCGGTGATCGAGTCGTATATCGCCGCCCTCGAGGAGCGCGCGAGCCGCGGCCTGCCGTTGAGCTCCGTCGCGTCGGTCGCTTCGTTCTTCGTGAGTCGCGTCGACACCGAGGCGGAGAAGCGTCTCGATGCGCTCGCGGCGGCGAGCCCTGAGCGCGCAGAGGCTGCGAAGGCGTTTCGGGGGCGCGTCGCGGTAGCGAACGCGAAGCTCGCCTATGCGCTCTTCCGCGAGCGATTCTCGGGAGCGCGGTGGGAGGCGCTGGCATCGCGCGGCGCGCGCGTGCAGCGACCGCTGTGGGCGAGCACGAGCACCAAAAACCCGACGTATCGCGACGTCATGTACGTCGAGGATCTGATCGGACCGGACACGGTGAACACGATGCCTCCCGGAACGATCACCGCCTTCGCGGATCACGGCATCGTGAAGCGCACGGTCGACTCCAACGTCGACGAGGAACGCGCACTGTTGGCGAATCTCGAGAGCTTCGGCGTGTCGCTCACCGGCATAACCGACACGCTGTTGCGCGATGGGCTGGCGAGCTTCGAGAAGTCCTTCGACACCCTGATCGCGGGGCTCGAGGCCAAGCGTCGCACGCTGAGCGCCGAGGTCACCGCGGGGAAGTAGAAGAGGCAGCGGATACAACGGCGCTCTACACGAATTTGAAAAGCAAGAGCGACGAATCGAACCTCAGCGCTCGCCTTCAACACGTTCGATTCGTTTCAATTGGTTCGATGCGTGTACGCCTGTCCCAGTTGTCGGCTACTCACCGTCGTGTAGCGTCACTGGCAGTCCGACACCACGCCCGTCGCCAGATCGAGGCTGCACGTCAGCGCACCCACCTGCAGCACGGCGATCGAAGATCCATCGAACGTCACCTTCGCTACCCGCGTCATGGTCTTGTCGAATCCGCCCGCCGTGAGATGCAGCGCGAGGTTCCGTGAGACTGATCCCGAAGTGGGATACGGATTCGCCGTGCGCGGCATCGTGAAGGTGAGCGCTATAGCGGTGTCCTGCGCGGTGTAGGCGAAGATCCGCGTCACGCCGTTCACCGTGTAGGTGCTGGTGTCGTGCGCGATGCCGGCGCCGTTCCACGTGTGAAGCACCGACGTTCCGTGCGTCACCACCATGGAGCCGGTGTCCGCCTCGTTGATCGAGAACATCTTCCCAGGCTTCACCACCGACTCGAACGTGCCCGTGCGCGTCCAGCGATGGTTCACGGAATCCGTGAGCGTTGGGCTCCAACCGAGGGCGAGGCTGCCATCGCTCCAGAAGCGGACCTGCCGGGCGATCGTGAGACCGCGGCTCGTGTACGCGATGCATCCGAACCACCCGTCTGCATCTGGTCCGTCGCACGTCACCGTGCGCGAGTCCGCGCCGAAGGTCGCGCCACTGCGGCCCGCCAGGAACGTCGACGAGCCGGCGCTCATGTGCTCCTCGAAGCTCTCGTTCTCCTGGAACTGGCTCACGCTCGAGGCGAATCCCTCGCCCGCGTCGCTCGCGACCGCCTGATCGATCTCGCTCGCTGGGATCGAGTTTCCGGGGTCGACCGCGGAGTCCGAGCTGCACGCGACTGCACCCACGATCGCCATCGTGGCCGCGAGTGCTGCGAGGGCGCTACGGCGAGGGCCGACCGGCATATCGTAATCCTCCACTAGATTTGTGAATGACTCGTTGCGCTCTGCCCGTGAGACGCCCGCCGCTGGGCGTCGTTAAGGCGCCCGTGGCGGCAACTCTTTCCGCATTCGTGGGCAGCACGCACGACCGCCGGCTCTCTCACCCTCGGACCTGATCTTGGCCTCGCCGATTCCACGCACGAAGATCGTCTGCACCCTCGGCCCCGCATCCTCCACCGAGAGCGTCATCCGCTCGCTCATGCAGTCGGGGCTCGACGTCGCCCGCATCAACTTTTCACACGGCACGCACGAGGAGCATGCCGCCACGATCGCGCTCGTGCGCAGGTGCGCAGAGTCGCTCGCGAGGCCGGTCGCGATCCTTGGCGATCTGCAAGGCCCGCGCATCCGCGTCGGCGATCTGCCGGCACCGCTGGAGCTCAGCTCGGGAGACGACATCGTGCTCGCGCCCGAGGGACGCGAGCGCGCCGGCGAGATTCCCGTGACCTACGAAGCGCTCGCGAACGACGTGCATGTGGGCGATCGCGTGCTGATGGACGATGGGCTGATCGATCTCGTCGTGCTCGACGTCACGGCGCCGCGCGTGCGCGCGCGCGTGGTGCACGGCGGGCAGCTGCGAAGTCACAAGGGGATGAATCTCCCGGGCGTCGCGGTCTCCGCTCCGTCGATCACCGACAAGGACCGCGCCGACATTGCCTTCGCGTGCGAGCAGCAGCTCGACTATCTCGCGCTCAGCTTCGTTCGCCGCGCGGAGGACATCTCGGAGCTGCGACTGTTGATCCCGACAGGCATGCTCGTCGTCGCGAAGATCGAGAAGGACACGGCGCTCGCCGCGATCGGCAGTATCGTCGAAGCTTCCGATGCGGTGATGGTCGCCCGCGGCGACCTCGGCGTGGAGCTTCCGTTCGAGGAGGTGCCGATCGCGCAGAAGCGCATCATTGCCGTGTGCA
>JBDTXN010000023.1:0-30072 GCA_040006175.1 Gemmatimonadota bacterium
TATCCGCGCGACCTCTACCTGGGCGGCACATGAAGATTCTGCTCGATACGGCGAGTCTCGACGAAGTGCGATGGGCGACGGAGGTCGGAATCGTCGATGGGATCTCGACCGATCCCACGCTGATTGCCGAAGAGGACTCCACCGACGAATACCACGAGCTGCTCGCGCAGCTTTGTCGACTCACGCGCGGACCCGTGCTCGCGCCGGTACTCGCGATCACCGCCGACGACATCTATCGCGATGGAAAGGAGCTGGCCAGGATCGCTGAAAACATCGTCGTCGAGGTGCCGGTGATCGAGGATGGTCTTCGCGCCACTTCGCGGCTGGCGGCGGACGGGATCAAGGTGACAGCAACGCTCGTCTTCAGTGCGGCACAGGCGCTTTTCGCGGCGAAGGCCGGCGCACATTCCGTAAGCGCCTTCCTGGGCCGCGTCGACGATATCGGCGGCGACGGTATCGGACTGATTCGCGACGTCCGCCAGCTCTTCGACCGGCACCATGTGGAGTGCGAGCTCATCGCGGCATCCATCCGTGCGCCGAAGCATTTTGCGGAGGCTGCGGTCATTGGCGCGGATGCCGCGGCGGTGCCGCCCGATGTGCTGCGACTGCTGCTCGTGCATCCGCTCACGGATCTCGGGCTCGATCATTTCCTCAACGACTGGAGCAAGCGCGTTTCGCGGAGCCGCACGAGCCTGTGATCACTCGACCGCTCGCCCTCTCTCTACTCGCCTTCACCGCGGCATGCGGGGAGAGCTCGCACGACGAGCCTGCACTGTCCGTCACGAGCGCGCGAGCCGCAACGTCTCAGACGCTCGCGGCGATGGAGAGCACGACTGCGGGGCAGCGGCGCACGGCGATAACGAAGGCGGTTGCACGCGTCGCTCCGACAGTCGTCACGGTGCAGACCGAAGTCGTCGATCGCTCCACCAATCCCTTCGACATCTACAACGGCACGAGCGAGCGCGTGCTGCCGGGGTTGGGCTCGGGATTCATCGTGCGGGCGGACGGTGTGATCGTGACCAACGCGCACGTCGTGGCCGGCGCGAACACCATCTCCGTCGCCATCCGCGACGGGACGACCTATCCCGCACGCCTGTTGGGCAAGGACGAAACGAACGACATCGCAGTGCTCAAGATCGATGCGAAAGGGCTGCCGATCGCGCCGATCGGGCAGTCGGACGATCTCATCATCGGTGAGTGGGTGATCGCGATTGGAAATCCGTACGGCTTTCTGCTGGGCAATTCGGAGCCGAGCGTGACTGTAGGCGTCATCAGCGGCACGGGGCGCAATCTCGTGGCGCGGTCGCAAGGATCGGCCATGTACGTCGACATGATCCAGACGGATGCATCGATCAATCCGGGAAACAGCGGCGGCCCGCTCGTGAACGCGCTCGGAGACATCGTCGGAATGAACAGCTCGATCTTCACGCCGAACGGTGGGTCGATCGGACTCGGTTTCGCGATTCCGGTGAACCGCGTCAAGCACGTCACCGAAGATCTGCTCGCACACGGAACGGTGCGTCGTCCATGGATCGGGCTCAAGCCGGAGATTCCGCAGGTGGCCAACCAGCGCGAGTCGCTGCGCGCCGGCGTGATCGTCGGCGCGGTGGTGCCCGGCTCTCCGGCGGATCGCGCGGGGATCCAGCGCGGCGACGTGCTGGTGCGCTCGCGAAGTCGCGCGATTCACAACGCCTTCGATTGGGAAGCGGAGCTGCTCGATTTGCGAGTGGGCGAAGAGGTGCCGCTCCTGCTCAAGCGCGGCGGGCGCGAGGTGCCGGTGAAAGTGACGATCGCTGATCTTCCGGAGGTGAGTGCAGCGAAGGTCGCCGTGCTCAAGGAGCTCGAGCTCGTAACGCTGACGCCGGCCATTCGCGGGGACCGAAGCATTCGGAGTCCGCGCGGCGCGCTCATCTACAATCTCAGCGGACGGGTGTCCGATGAGCTCGGGCTCGAGAAGGGCGATCTCATCGTGCAGATCAACAGAGTTCCGGTGGAGACCGCGAACGACGCTGCGCGTGCGCTCGATGCGGCCGCGGGGCGCGAGACCATTCACATGTTCTTCGAGCGAGGGGGTCGTATCTATTCCACTGATTTTATGATTCGATGAGCAGTCATGCGCGATACAGCTCGCCACTGAGCGAGCGCTATGCCTCCACGGCGATGCTCGACTTGTGGTCGCCGCAGCGACGCCACCGTACCTGGCGGGAGCTCTGGCTCGCGCTGGCTGAGGCGCAACGCGACCTTGGCGCTCGCGACGAAGGCGGGCATCCGCTGATCAGCGAGGAGGGGGTCGCGCAGATGCGAGCGCATCTCGACGACATCGACTTTGCGGCGGCGGCCGAGTTCGAGCGGCGCTTTCGCCACGACGTGATGGCGCACGTGGAGACGTTCGCGGCGGCGGCGCCCGCCGCGCGAGCGTTCATTCATCTCGGCGCCACCAGCGCGTTCGTGACGGACAACGCGGACCTGGTGCTCATGCGCGAAGGGCTCATGCTGCTCCGCGCGAAGATCATCGCGGTGTTGCGTGCCATGTCGGAATTCGCGCGCACGTGGAGCGCCGAACCGACGCTCGCCTACACGCATCTGCAGCCGGCACAGCTCACGACGGTGGGCAAGCGCGCGACGCTCTGGATGCAGGATCTCGTGCTCGACCTCGCGGATCTCGACCATCGCGTGTCCACGCTGCCGCTGCGTGGAGTGAAGGGGACGACGGGAACGCAGGCGAGCTTTCTCGAGATCTTCCGCGGCGACCATGACGCGGTGCGCAAACTCGAGCGAAAGGTCGTGGAGCGAATGGGTTTCTCGCACGTGCTCCCCGTGACCGGACAGACGTACTCGCGCAAGCTCGACGCGCACGTGCTCGGCGTCGTCGCCGGAATCTCCGCGTCGGCGGCGAAGTTCGCGTCGGACGTTCGGCTGCTGCAGTCGTTCGGCGAGCTCGAAGAGCCCTTCGAGGAGGAGCAGATCGGATCGTCGGCGATGGCGTACAAGCGAAATCCGATGCGCTCGGAACGCATCAATTCGCTCGCAAGGTTCGTGATGACGCTCGAGGAGAACGCGAACCTCACGCACAGCGTCCAGTTCTTCGAGCGCACGCTCGATGACAGCGCAAATCGCCGGCTCGTGATTCCGGAGATGTTTCTGGCGACTGATGCGATCCTGCTGATCATGGGCAACATCTCCTCGGGGCTCGAAGTGCATCCCGCTCGGATCAAACAGCGCATCGCGACGGAGCTTCCCTTCATGGCGACTGAGAAGGTGATCGTGCGCTTGGTGGCGGCGGGCGGCGATCGACAGAATGCTCACGCGATCGTTCGCCGACACAGCCTCGAGGCCGGACGCGCCCTCAAGGACGGAGCACTTCACAACGACTTGCTCGACCGGCTCCTCGCGGATCCCGAGTTCACGCTCAGCGCAGCGGAGATGTCGGATCTCACGGCCGCGGAGCGGTTCACCGGTCGAGCGCCCGAGCAGGTCGAAGAGTTTCTGAGCGAGGTCGTCGGTCCAATTCTGATATCGGCGCCTCGTCCGGACGTGGCAGAGGCGCTCCGCGTATGACGCTCATGACCTCCAGCGCGCTGCCGCTCCGCCGGCTCGGGCGCGGCAAAGTGCGCGACATCTACGAGGTGGACGCGGACCGCTTGCTTCTCGTCGCCACCGATCGTGTGAGCGCGTTCGACGTCGTGATGCGCGAGGCTATTCCCTTCAAAGGCGCGGTGCTTACCCAGATGAGTGCCTACTGGTTCAAGCAGTTCGAGCATGTGGCGCCCAACCACCTGATTTCGGCCGATGCAGGGGATATCGAGCGTCTGGTGCCGGCGTTGGCTGGGCAAAGGGCCGCAATTGCGGGGCGCGCGATGCTCTGCCGGCGCGCGGAAGTTTTTCCGGTAGAGTGCGTGGTTCGAGGTTATATTTCAGGGTCCGCCTGGAAGGAGTATTCGCGGACCGGGACGCTTGCCGGCGAGCCGCTACCGAAGGGGCTGCGGGAGAGCGACCAGCTGGCGGAGGTGTTGTTCAGCCCTGCCACGAAGGCGGAGACCGGCCACGACGAGAACATCACGATCGCCCGCATGCGCGCATTGATCGGGGACGCGGCAACGGAGCTGGAGCAGCGATCGAGGATGATATACGAACGCGGACGCGACATCGCCGAGAAACGGGGGATCATCATCGCCGACACCAAGTTCGAGTTCGGGCGCACCACGACTGGCGAGGTGCTGCTGATCGATGAGGTGCTGACGCCGGACAGCTCGCGCTTCTGGCTGGCGACCGGCTATTTCCCGGGCGGAGCGCAGCCAAGCTTCGACAAGCAGCCGCTGCGCGACTATCTCGACCTCGAGCGCGAGGCTGGCCGCTGGAACGGCGACGCTCCTCCCCCGCCCTTGCCGCCCGAAGTCGTGCAGGCGACAAGCGAGCGGTACCTCGAGGCGTTCGAGCGCATCACCGGGGCGCCGCTCGATCTTTCGGAACTCGAATGAAGGTCGCACGCGAAGGGATCGTTTTCATCGTCGTCGCGTGGCTGCTCGTTCTCGGCGCACTCTACATCGGCCACTCACGGCACTCGCTGGGCTGGTACATCGTCGCAATCCCGCTCCTCGTGATCGCAGTCTGGGTCGTCTATTTCTTCCGCGATCCCGAGCGTACGGGCGATCGAGGCGAACATCTCGTGGTGTCGCCCGCCGACGGCCTCGTGGTGATGGTGACTGAGGTGCAGGAACCCTCGTTCATCGCGGGGATGGCCACTCGCATCTCGATCTTCATGAACGTGTTCGATGTGCACGTCAATCGATATCCGGTGAACGGCGTCGTGCGTTATCTGCAGTACAACAAGGGACTTTTCCTGCACGCGGCGCACGAGAAGGCGAGCCTGGACAACGAACAGATGTCCGTGGGCATAGAGTCGGGCGCACGGAAGATTCTGGTGCGACAGATCGCCGGCCTGATCGCCCGACGCATCGTGAATTACGCGCGGCAGGGAGACAAGGCGCAGCAAGGTGTGCGGATGGGCATCATCCGGTTCGGCTCGCGCGTCGATGTGTTCATCCCGGCGGATAGCACGGTCCGCGTCAAGGTGGGCGAGCGCACCGTTGCAGGCACCACCGTGCTCGCGGAGCTTGGCGCGTGAGGCCCATCCCGCGTCCGGCGATGCGCCGCGCCGTGGTGCTGCTCCCCAACGGATTCACGCTCGCGAATCTGTTCTTCGGCATTTACGCGATCGTCAACTCGGCGCGCGGCGACTACAACGCGGCCGGGTGGTGCGTCATCCTCGGCGGCGTCATGGATGCGCTCGACGGACGTGTCGCGCGGGCGACGCGCACGGGAAGCCAGTTCGGCGTGGAGCTCGACTCGCTGGTGGATGCGATCAGCTTCGGAGTCGCGCCCGCGTTCATCATGTACTTCGCGATCCTCAATCGCGACTCGTGGGCGTGGCTCGTCTGCTTTGCGTATATCGCGTGCGCCGTGATGCGCCTCGCGCGCTTCAACGTCGAACAGGGCGGACGAGCCAAAACGCACTTTCACGGGCTCCCGAGTCCCGCCGCGGGCATGACGCTCGCGACGTACTACTGGTTCACGCAAACGAGCTGGTACCACTACGTGGACGCGTGGCCATGGCACACGGTGCTCCCGGCGGTCATGCTCACGCTCAGCTTCCTCATGATCAGCCACGTGCTATATCCCGCCATGCCGCGGGTGAGCATGCGCAACGTGCGCGGCATCATCGGCTCTGTGCTGCTGCTCGCGGCCATCATCGCAATCCTGTACGAGCCGCTGCGCTTCGCCTTTCCCATCCTCGTATCGTACGTCGCGTTCGGGCTGCTGCGGACGCTCTTCTTCGGACTCATGGACCGCCTGCCCACGGGCGACCCGCTCATGGATGACGAGGATGACGAGGAGCCGGATGAGTACACGATTCGACGCGAGGTCGAGGTGGTCGACACTCCCGTTGGAGAGCGAAGAGGTCGCCGCGATCGGCGCAGCGCCAACTTTCCAAAGGCCGTTCCACGCCAGAACGAGGACAACGAATGAGTCGTTTTCGCGTTTCCGTTCACATCGTGCCGCGCAAGGGAATTCTCGATCCGCAGGGGAAGGCGGTTTCAGATGCTCTGCACTCGCTCGGTTTCGACGGGGTGACGGATGCGCGGATCGGACGGCACATCGTGCTGCACCTCTCTGCTTCGGACGCGACGGCAGCCGACGCGCAAGTGCGAGAGATGTGTGGCCGGCTGCTGGCGAATCCGGTGACGGAAGACTTCGAGATCGCAAATTTGGAGAGCGTATGAAATTCGGCATCGTGACCTTCCCCGGTTCGAACTGCGACTACGACAGCTTCCACGCGGTCACAGACATCCTGGGACTGCCGGCCGTCTACCTCTGGCACAAATCGACTGATCTGGAGGGCGTCGATGTGGTCGTACTGCCGGGGGGCTTCAGCTACGGCGACTATCTGCGCGCCGGTGCGATCGCGCGATTCAGCCCGATCATGCAGGAGGTCGCGGCGCACGCGCGCGCCGGCGGACCGGTGCTCGGTATCTGCAACGGCTTCCAGATTGCCTGCGAAGCCGGCCTGTTGCCGGGCGCGCTGCTGCGGAACGAGAAGCTGCAGTTCGTGTCGGACAGCGTGCGCATTCGCGTCGAGAACGCGGACACCATGTTCACGTCGCGTTGCCAAACCGGCGATGTGCTGCGCATCCCCGTTGCGCATGGCGATGGCCGGTTCACGGCCGATGAAGACACCCTCGATCGACTCGAGGGTGAGGGCCGCGTCGTGTTCCGTTACGTGAACGAGCATGGCGTTCCTGACGCCGAGTCGAACCCGAATGGTTCGATGCGCAACATCGCCGGCATCATCAGCGCGGAGGGAAATGTGCTCGGCCTCATGCCGCACCCCGAGCGCGCGATGGAGGATCTCATTGGATCGGCAGACGGTCGCCGCATCTTCGAGTCGCTGCTCGCCAGAGTCTCCGCCTAACCCCGAGGTATTCATGCATCGCCTGCTTCTCGCGCTCTCCTTCCTAGCTACCGCCGCCTCGGCGCAAACGGCCGCGGGCAACGCCAGCGGCTCCGGCCCCGCAGGTACCGTAGACCCCGGCATGTCGCGGGCGCAGGTGATCGAACGACTCGGAAAGCCCGCCACCGTGCGCACCTACCACGGCTCCACGTATCTGATGTATTCGAACAAGTGCGGGAAGGCGTGCGGGATGCAGGACGTCGTCATTCTCGACCACGACGTCGTCGTCGACGCGGTATTTCGCTCGCCGGACCGGCACTACACCGGCACGAGCAGCTCGCCAGAGGCGACCAAGCCCAACGCGCGCAGCGTGCACAATCAGCCGCTCGCCGTGCCGGCCGAGCCGCCGACGGCAGCGGAGCGCGTAAAACCAGGGACGCGCCCCGTGGCCGCCGACAGCTCGAGCACGACTCACGCGCCCGCCGATAGTGCAACCACGAGCACCAGTGTCGCGCCACAGGACAGCGCTCGTAGCAGCATGAGTCATCCACCGGCGGACAGCGCGTCCTCGAGCACGAGTCATCCTCCCACGCCGCCGAAGTGAGCACAACGCCTCCGCCGTCAGCACGGCCGGGCGATCCGGTCATCACGGACGCGCTCGTCGCGGAGCACGGTCTCACCGCAGAAGAATACGGCCGTCTGGTCGCGCTCCTCGATCGCGAGCCGACATTCACCGAGCTCGGCATCGTCAGTGCGCTCTGGAACGAGCACTGCTCGTACAAGCACTCGCGCATCCACCTGAAGACGCTGCCGACCAAAGCGCCGTACGTTCTGCAGGGGCCCGGTGAGAACGCCGGCGTCATCTCGATCGGCGACGGCTGGGCGATCGCCTTCAAGATCGAGTCGCACAACCATCCGTCCGCGGTCGAGCCGTATCAGGGCGCTGCCACCGGGGTCGGTGGAATACTTCGCGATGTGTTCACAATGGGCGCGCGTCCGATCGCGCTGTTGAATTCCCTGCGCTTCGGCTCCCTGGATTCGCCACGCGTGCGAGGGCTCTTCGGCGGCGTCGTAAAGGGGATCGGCGATTACGGAAATTGCGTTGGGATTCCCACGGTTGGCGGCGAGATCGTCTTCGATCCTGCGTACGAGGGCAACCCTCTCGTCAACGCGATGTGCGTTGGGCTGCTTCGCGAGACCGATCTGATTCGCGCCGCCGCCGAAGGCGTCGGAAACGCGATCATGGCGGTGGGCGCGCGCACGGGTCGCGACGGCATTCACGGCGCGTCGTTCGCGTCGGAAGATCTCTCCGCCGCAAGCGAGGCGAAGCGACCGATGGTGCAGGTGGGTGATCCATTCACCGAGAAGCTCCTGCTGGAGGCGAGTCTCGAGCTCATCGCGAGCGGGCACATCGTCGCGATCCAGGATATGGGTGCGGCGGGGCTCACGTCCTCGTCCGCTGAGATGGCGGCGCGCGGCGATGTCGGAGTGAGCATCGACACCGCGAAGGTTCCGGTGCGCGAGGAGGGGATGTCGCCGTACGAGATCCTGCTGAGCGAATCGCAGGAGCGGATGCTCGTCGTGGCGAAGAAAGGGCACGAGGCGCAGGTGCGTGCGATCCTCGAGAAGTGGGACCTGAGCGCAGCGGTCATCGGCGAGGTCATCGCACAACCCGTCTATCGCGTGACGGAAGGCGACCGCGTCGTCGCGGAATTCCCAGGCTCGCAGCTCGTGAGCGACTGCCCGATGTACAACCCGCCCGCAAAGGAAGATCCGGCTGTCGCGGAGCTGCGCGCGCGTGATGTCCACGCGATCCGCGAGCTTCCCGAGGAGCAGAACCCCGTCTGGACGCTCGAACGACTGTTGTCGTCGCCGACGATCGCGAGCAAGCGCTGGGCATACCGCCAGTACGATTCCACGGTTCGCACGAGCACTGTGCTCCGCCCTGGCGACGCCGATGCCGCGGTGGTCCGGCTCCGTCACACGGATCGCGCGATCGCGCTGAAAACCGATTGCAACGGCCGGTACGTCGCACTCGATCCGCGCGTCGGAACGCAGCTGGCGGTGGCCGAGGCGGCGCGCAACGTGGCGTGTACGGGTGCGCGCCCGATGGCGATCACGAACTGCCTGAACTTCGGAAATCCGAAGCGACCCGAGGTCTACTTTCAGTTCACCCAATCGGTGCGCGGCATGGGCGAGGCGTGCGTCGCGCTCGGTACGCCGGTCACGGGAGGAAACGTCTCCTTTTACAACGAGAGCCCGTCGGGAGCGGTGCATCCCACGCCCGTCGTCGGCATGGTCGGGCTCATCGATTCGCTCAAATACATCACGCGCTCCGGCTTTACCACCGAGGGCGACGACGTCGTTCTCCTGGGCGAGCCAACGGACGAGCTGGGTGGCAGCGAGTATCTGGCGCGCATACACGGTGTGGTCGCCGGTGCCCCGCCCCGCTGCGATCTCGCCCGCGAGAAGGCCACGATAGATGCGCTCCTCGAAGCTATCCACGCCGCGGCAGTCCGCTCCGCGCACGACTGCAGCGACGGTGGACTGGCGGTAGCGCTGGCGGAGTGCTGCATCGCCGATCTGGACGGAACGATCGGGGCGGAAATCGAGTTGACTAAGTGGGGCTCGCTACCGCTCCGCGCGCTGCTGTTCGGTGAGGCGCAGGCGCGAATCGTCATCAGCACCTCGGAGTCGCCGAAGGTGCTGGAGATCGCGCGAAAGCACGGTGTGCCCGCGCGAGTGATCGGTCAGGTTCGGTCACGAGAGAAGGGCCTCACGATCCGCGTCAGCGATCGTGTCATTGATGCGCCGCTCGACGCGCTCGCGCACGCGTATCACGACGCGATACCGGAGATCATGAACTCGTCCGCCGCGGAAGTCGCCATACTCGAGCAACATCCTCAACCATCTGGCGCCTAGAACATGTGTGGAATATTCGGCGTGCGCGGCGTGCAGGATGCCGGCGCGCTCGTTCATCTCGGTTTGTATTCGTTGCAGCATCGCGGGCAGGAATCTGCGGGCATCGTTGCGGTCGATGATGACGGGCAGGCGCGTGCCGTGCGCAGCATGGGGCTCGTCTCCGAAGGGCTTGGCGCTGCGGAGACCGCGGCGATGAACGGCATGCTCGCCATCGGACACACTCGCTACAGCACCGCGGGATCGTCGACCATCGAGAACGCGCAGCCGATTTTGGCGCGCTTCCGCGACGGGAGCATCTCGCTGGCGCACAACGGCAACATCGTCAACGCGACGGAGCTGCGACGCGAGCTCGAGGACCAGGGAGCGATCTTCTCCGGCACGATGGATTCGGAGATCCTCGTTCACCGCATCGCGCGATCGCGCTGCGAGCGCCCCGAGGACAAGCTCCTCGAGGCGCTGCGTGGCGTCGAGGGTGCGTACTGCCTCGCGGTCACCATCGGAGACACGCTGCTCGCCGCGCGCGACCCGCACGGCTGGCGCCCCCTCTCCCTCGGGACGCTTGGTGATGGCTACGTCTTCGCGTCGGAGACGTGCGCGCTCGACATCGTCGGCGCGACGCATCTGCGCGACGTCGAGCCCGGCGAGATCGTCATCATCGATTCGAACGGTCTGCGCTCGGTGCAGATCGCCGAGCGCGTGGAGCTCAAGCGCTGCGTCTTCGAGTACGTGTACTTCGCGCGCCCCGACAGCCGCATCTTCGACGGCGGTTCCGTCGACCATGCGCGCCGCGAGCTCGGACGCCAGCTCGGCCGCGAGTGCCCCGCTCCCACAGCGGATCTCGTCTTCGGCGTTCCGGACTCGGCGAATGCCGCAGCGCTGGGATTTGCGGAGGAGACCGGGCTCCCGCTCGAATTTGCGCTGATCCGAAACCACTACGTGGGCCGTACCTTCATTCAACCCAGCCAGGCGGGGCGCGTGCAGAAGGTGAAGGTCAAGTACAACCCCGTCCGCGAGGTGCTCGAGGGAAAGAGCGTCGTGATGGTCGACGACTCGATCGTGCGTGGCACCACCACGCGGGGGCTCGTGGCGCTCGTGCGACAGGCCGGGGCGCGCGAGGTCCATATGCGGATCTCGTCGCCCCCGGTGACTGGTCCATGTTATTACGGCATCGACACGCCCTCGCGCGAGGAGCTGATCGGGGCGAACATGACGATCAAGCAGATCGCCGAGCACCTTGGCGTCGATTCGCTCGGCTATCTCTCCCGAGACGGGATGTTGAAATCGGTTCCCGGCGGCCCGCGCGGCTTTTGCGATGCCTGTTTCTCGGGGGATTACCCGACTCCTCCGCCCACTGACCCCGACAAGCTCCGGTTCGGCTGCGGCTGCTGACGATTTTGCCGGTCGCGGACTGCCGCATCTCCTTTTAGACTTTACGCGTGCTCGTATACTTTTTTGGCAGCGGTACCGCGGACGGCACGCGGGAGATGAAGGCGGTGCTGGGTGGCAAGGGCGCGAATCTCGCCGAGATGACGAATCTCGGGGTTCCCGTGCCGCCCGGCTTCACGATCGCATGCTCTGCCTGCCTGGATTATCTGCGTGGCGGCGGCACGAGCGCGGCCCTTCAGGGAGAGATCGACGAGAATCTGGCTCGCCTCGAGCAGGTGTCGGGGCGCGGCTTTGGTGATTCCAGGAATCCGCTGCTCGTCTCCGTGCGCTCCGGCGCTCCGATATCGATGCCCGGAATGATGGAGACGATCCTCAATCTCGGCCTCAACGATCGCACGGTGATCGGACTGGCCCAGCAGAGCGGCAACGCGCGCTTCGCGTACGACTCGTACCGTCGCTTTCTCCAGATGTATGGCGACGTCGTGCTCAACGTGCCCATGCACGACTTCGAGCATCTGCTCAAGTCGAAGCGCCTCACGACGTCTGCCGAGAACGATTCGGATCTTTCCGAAGACGCACTCCGGAATCTCGTGGAGGAATACAAGGCGCTCGTGCGAAACCGCACCGGCGCCGATTTTCCGATGGAGCCCCGCGACCAGCTGAAGGGTGCGATCGAGGCGGTGTGGCGCTCCTGGACTTTGAAGAAAGCCATCGACTACCGGCGCCAGAACAACATCCCGGACACGCTCGGCACCGCCGTGAACATCGTCTCGATGGTGTTCGGCAACCTGGGCAACGACTCGGGCACGGGCGTCGCCTTCACTCGCAATCCGTCTACGGGCGAGAAGCGCTTTTACGGCGAGTTTCTGGTGAACGCGCAGGGCGAGGACGTGGTAGCAGGCATCCGCACGCCACTGCCCATCGATGAGATGGCGACACGTCTCCCGGGCGCGTACGCGGAGCTGCTCGAGACGCAGAATCGTCTCGAGCAACACTACCGCGACATGCAGGACATCGAATTCACGGTGGAGCGCGGCACTCTCTATCTGCTTCAGACCCGCACGGGCAAGCGCACCGCTGCCGCCGCCATTCGCATCGCGGACGAGATGGTCGCCGAGGGAGTGATCACGCAGCGCGAGGCCGTGCTGCGCGTGGACGCCGAGCAGCTCGACCAGCTCCTGCACCCGGTGATCGATCCGAGTGCGAGGGCGGAGGAGATCGCGACGGGACTCCCCGCCAGCCCGGGAGCCGCGAGCGGTCAGGCGGTGTTCGATCCGGACGTTGCGGAGCAGCGCGCCGCCGAAGGGATTCGCGTGATCCTCGTTCGTGACGAGACGACGCCGGAGGACTTTCACGGCATCGTCGCCGCGCGCGCGGTGCTCACGGCGCGTGGCGGCATGACGAGCCACGCGGCAGTGGTCGCGCGGGGCATGGGCAAGTGCGCGATCGTCGGGTGCAAGGAGATGGAGGTCGATCTCCAGCACCGCAGCTTCAAGGTGAACGGCACGACGGTGAACGAAGGCGAGTGGATCACGCTCGACGGCGCGACCGGACGAGTATTCAGCGGCGATCTGCCGACCATCCCGAGCGACGTCGTGCGAGTGCTCACGGGGCAGATGCGGGGATCGGACTCGCGTGTGTACGTCACGTACGCGCGGCTCCTCTCGTGGGCGGATGAAGCTCGCACGCTGCAGGTACGCGCGAATGCCGATACGCCGCAGGATGCACGCATGGCGCGCAACTTCGGCGCCGAGGGGATCGGGCTCTGTCGCACCGAGCACATGTTCTTCGAGGGAGATCGCATCACCGGCATGCGCGAGATGATCGTCGCACGCGATGAGGGCGGCCGGCGGCGCGCGCTCGCCAAGCTGCTCCCGATGCAGCGCGGAGACTTTGAGGGCATTTTCGAGGCGATGGACGGCTGCCCGGTCACCATTCGCCTGCTCGACCCGCCACTGCACGAATTTCTGCCGCACGGGGGCGAGGACACCAAGCGACTGGCTCGTACGCTCGGGCTCGCACGCGAAGAGCTCAACCGCATCGTGGAATCGCTCCGCGAGACGAATCCGATGCTCGGTCTGCGTGGATGCCGTTTGGGCATCGTGTACCCGGAGATCACGGAAATGCAGGGGCGTGCGATCTTCGAGGCGGCGGTGCGTGCGAAGCGCCGCGGCATCGACGTGCAGCCCGAGATCATGATCCCCCTCGTATCTACGGTGAAGGAGCTCGCGCACCAGCGCGCGATCCTCGAGCACGTCGCGGATCAGGTGATGGGTGCGATGGGCGAGGAGCTGCCGTATACGATCGGCACAATGATCGAGCTTCCGCGCGCCGCGCTGACGGCGGACGAGATCGCGACGGCGGCCGACTTCTTTTCCTTCGGAACCAACGACCTCACGCAGACCACGCTCGGCCTCAGCCGCGACGACGCTGGCCGCTTCCTTCCCATGTACGTCGAGTCCGGCATCTATCCCGAGGATCCATTTCGCGTGCTCGATGTGAACGGCGTCGGCAAGCTCGTGAAGTACGCGGTGAGCGAAGGACGCAAGGTTCGCCCGAACATGAAGACCGGCATCTGCGGCGAGCACGGTGGCGAACCGCGGTCGATCGCGTTCTGCCAGACTGCGGGGTTGAACTACGTGTCGTGCTCGCCCTATCGCGTGCCGATCGCTCGGCTGGCCGCAGCGCAGGCGACGCTCAACCTAGCCAAGTGACATCGTCGCCTTGAGCGACTCGGCGGTTGCCGGCGCGCTGACGTCGTAGATGTAGTACATCGCGCCCGGCCGCTCCTTCCGCAGCAGCGGCAGCGAGACGTTGAACACCGGCACTCCGCCGAGCGTGTGGCCCCGAAGCGTTCCGGAGTGCGCGTGGCCGTGAAACGCGACGGCTGCACCATACCGGTCGAGCGGTTCCGCGAGACGATCGGTTCCGAGATAGGTGAGAATTCCCTCGGGCTCACCGGCGACCGTCGCGGCGATCGGTGCGTAGTGGAGGATGGCCACGCGCACAGGCGTCGAGAGCCGGCGCAGCGCCAGCTCGAGCGCGTGCACCTCGTTGAGTGTCGCCTTCACGAAGGCTTTCGTTTCCGGCTCGCCGAATGGCGTGAGCATGCCGCGACCGAAGCCGCCCATGAATCCCTTTACCCCTGCGAAGCCCACCACCGAATTGAGCTCGAAGGTGTCGCCGCAGAGCAGATGCACACCGCGGCCGCGCAGTGTGCGGATCCCCTCCTGCACCTCGCCCGTCTCGTAGTCGTGATTGCCGAGCACCGCAACGATGGGGACGGTAACATCGGCGAGCTCGCCGACGACGACCTTGAACTCCGCAAGCGCGCCCCACCGTGTCAGGTCGCCCGTGAGCACCAGCACATCCGCTTCGTCGTTGACGCGAGTGAACAGCTCGCGATAGAGCCCCACGTCATCCACGCCGCAGTGAAAATCACCGACGGCCGCAATGCGCGTCGTGCCTGGCTTGCGCGCGTGCGGTGCACGGCGCTCGTGGCCGTTCGAGATCGCGCCCGCAGTCGATCGCTCCGTCATGCCAGAAAAGCCTCCACCTGAGGGCTCCGCTCGTCCCACACATCGCTCGTCGCGATCTCGCGCACGATCGGCTTCTCGAGGGCACGATCCACCGTTTCCTTCCGCAGATCCTGCATCTCCCACTCGTGCACATCGATCGTGAAGCTGAAGCGCGAGATGAGCGGTCCACGTGTAATGCCCTCGCCCGTGCGCTCCCTGTCGAGATCCGCGCGCGCGCGCGTAAGCAGCTCCTCGCGCACCCAGCGCGGCACGCCTTCGCGGTGCTCGGGATACACGTAGTCGAACATCTGGACCTGTGCGAGCAGCAGCGGCCAGTTCTCCGCCGTTTTCGCCACCAGCCGAGACCAGTCCATCGCGCGACCCACGCATACCATCAGATGGACGATGTCCGCCATGTCCTGGCGGTGGCGCTCGTTGATGAAGAGGCGGTGCCAGAGCAGCTCCTCTGCCGGCGCCACGCGCACGGGAGTCGCAGCGAGTATCGCCGGACGACTGTGGCGATACCAGTCCGCATCGATCATCGCCAGTCCGTTCCCCATGCCGAAGATGATGTCGATGAACAACTCGCCGCACATTGCCTTGGCGAGCCAGTGCGGTTGCTCGAGACGCGCCTTCATGTCCGCGCCTCTCAGTGCGCGCATCGCGCTCACGAGATTCGCAGGCTCGACGAAGATGTCGAGATCCTTTGTCTCGCGATAAATCCCTGTGTGCTCGTAAATCGCATAGGCGCCTGCAACGACGTACGCGATCCCCGCGGCATTCAGCGCCGTCAGCGCCCTCTTGTAGAGCGCGCGCTCGGCATCGGGGACCCAGAACGAGCCGTGCGTGACGGATCGCTCCTCTTCTCGAGACAGGTCGCCGAGCTTTCGGGCTTGGGCCAGCGCGCGGCTCACCTCTCCCGTGGGCTCCTCGCGCGGAGCGGTGCTGCGGTGGGGATCGGGGGGCGACTGCATCCTCACATTACTTCGCAGACACCGTGCCGGACGCGTGCGAACGCAAAACGCCGGGCGGAGCGTGAGCCCCGACCGGCGTTCTGCATGGACCTGGCGAGAGTCGAACTCGCGTCTTGCGCAGGATCAACCACAGCGTCTACGTGCGTAGTCCACCGATTGATGTCTCCAGTGGCTGGTTGGTGAACGACCCACCGCTGGATGAGCTTTCTAGAATTTCGCCACGTGCCGGAAAGCGCAACGCGCGGCTAGCCCAGATTTTCGATACCTGCGAAGCCGCCCCGGGCGGGCTTCCTCGCAGGCACTCACAAGCGGTAACCGAAGTTACGCTGCGAGAGCCATGTTTGAGTTGGCAGTTGAAAATTTTCCCGAGGGTTTTACCAGGAACCCGAGGACCTGGGCACGCAACCACAGTTTCTTCTACACAATCGAAACCATTTCAGGCCCGACCTAGCGAGAAATATAGCACCGCCGGCGCAGGGCGCCAAGCGATTTGAACGAGCGTACGCGGGCACAACGTGCTGGCGCGGCGGCTCACCCCTTCCCCAGTGCGCCTCGCGACATCGCTTGCCTTACACAATTTCGACCAGCGCTCTTCGCCTGGTACAGCGCCATGTCCGCCGCCGGAAAGAGGAGATCGCCTGCCTTGACGCTCTCGGTGTACGAAGCAACCCCGAACGAGGCGGTCACCTTGATGGGCGCGCCGCCGTTCGGAGAAGCCACGCGCAGCATCGAGATAGACTCCCGCAGACGCTCGGCCGTGCGGGACGCGCCCGCGAGGTTGGTTTGCGGCAGGAGGATCGCCAGCTCCTCGCCGCCATACCGCGCGCACAGATCAATCTCGCGCACCGTTCGCTCCGCCGCGCGCGCGACTTCCACGAGCACCTCGTCGCCGCCCTGGTGTCCGTAGATGTCGTTGACCGTCTTGAAAAGATCGATGTCGAGCAGAATGAGCGACACCGGCTGCCGGTGCCTCGCGTGCTCGAGCAGGAGATGACGCAGTCGATCTTCGAACTGGCGGCGATTCGCGAGCCCGGTGAGCGGGTCGTGATTCGACTTCTGCGTGACGTCCTGCAACTGCTCCATGTTCCTGAGCGCGACTGATGCAACCGGGGCGAGCATGGACAACAGCTCGCCTTCAACGGCCGTCACCTGCGCTTCCTCATCGCCTTCCACGCAAATCGCGCCGATGACCTCATCCTCGACCACGAGCGGAACGATGGCGAGCGAGCCGATGCGCCTCGAGGGTTCCGCGGGGCTGAACGGCAACCCCTCGGACTTTCTGTACGATTCCCGCACCGCCATTCGCGGCCGGTCGGGATTGCGCAGGAATTTTCCGATGATGGATTCAGGAGCGATGGCGAAGAGCGGCTCGATCGTGTGCAGCGGCGTCACACTCTCGACAACCGCCTTCTGCTCCGCCGCGTTCCAGCGCACGAAGGCGCAGCGAGTTCCTCCCGTGACATCGAGTGCGCTTTCGCAGATCGACGCGCTCAGTGATGCGAGATCGTGGCTCTTCTGAATCTTCTGCGCCGCAACGACCACCTTGTCCGCCTTTCCTCGATAGCGCCGCGTCTCCTTTCCGTCGCTCAGCATGTCGACGAGGAGTGTCAGGCGCGTCGCATAGCGTGGGAGAAAGATCTTCGCTCGCTCGCGCGACAGGCTCTCGCGATCCTCGGCGTACACACCGAGCGCGCCCTGGAAGCGGCCCTCCTTGCCCACCGCTGCGGTGAGAAAGAACGACGGCTCGGTGTCGTAGTTCGTCGTGGGGAGCCCTTGCTGCACCGCCCAGTGTACCAGCGACTCGAGCGGCGGGTTGGTCTCGAACGCCACCTTGGGAACGGCGCTGGTAGCGGAAGAGATTGGGATCAGCTCATCCGTGTCGCGCAGGTAGCGCCAGAGCACGACTTCATCGCCGCCCACCTGATCGCGCATCTCGCGAAGAAATCGTGAGATGGTTTCCTGCTCGACATTGCTCTCGGGCTCCGCATCGATAGCGAGTGAGCGGCGCGGCTCCGGGACGGTGCGGGAGCCTCGCGCCGGTGTCTCCAGCCCGCGAACGCTGCGCGTCGGCGGAGCCGAGGGCCGCGGTGCGGTGCTCTCCGGAACGACTCGCCCGAATGCGTCGCCGCTTACCACGGACACGATCGCGAGCGCGACTATCCCGATCATCACCTTGAGCGGGAATGGATGTACCGCGTACGGATCGATCGTGAAGGCGAGAGCGGCGACGATGATCGCGCTGATGACGCCGATCTGCACCCCTTTCTGATACGAAAGGAGCGCTGTGATGCAGCACATGAGGGCGAACAGTGGCGAGCGAGTGACGCTGCTGGCGATGATTGCTACCGACGTGCAGATCGCCAACAGAATTACAGGACGCGCCCGGTCAGGAAATGTGGCAGACAGACGACGCCGCCTTGAAGGGCTGGAGGTATTGAATCAGCGATGGATTATACGCGAAGCCGCGTACGCCGCTCCAAATCCGTTATCGATATTGACGACGGTTACGCCCGCAGCGCAACTGTTGAGCATCGAGAGCAAGGCGGCGATTCCACCGAAGCTCGCGCCATATCCGACGCTCGTGGGAACGGCAATTACCGGCACCGCCACGAGCCCCCCAACGACCGACGGCAGGGCCCCCTCCATTCCCGCGACGACGATGATCACCGCCGCGGACTGGAGCTGCTCCCCGCGCGACAGCAGGCGATGGATTCCCGCGACTCCCACATCGGTAAGACGCTCGACTCGACCCCCGAACGCCCGCGTGCACACCGCTGCCTCCTCCGCCACGGGCAGATCGCTCGTGCCGGCGGTGATGATCAACACGGTGCCCTCGCGGAGCGTCGGGGGCGTCTCCGGAGCGAGGTACGCGACCCGACCCAGGCGGTGCAGTTCCGCTTGTGGAAAACAGTCCGCGAGCGGCGCCCACATCTCGGGCTGCACGCGCGTGATCAGGAATCCCTCGTGGTCGGCGTTGAGGCGAGTGGCGATGGCCACAACCTGCTCGGCGGTCTTTCCCGCGGCGAAGACGACCTCTGGAAAACCCTGCCGTAGCGCTCTGTGATGGTCGATGGTCGCGAACGACAGCGACTCCGCCTCCGGCAGTGCGAGCTGACGCAGCGCCTCAGTGCTGTCGACCTCTCCGCTCGCGACGCGGTCGAGGAGAGCCCGCGTACGCGCGAGGTTCACGCGGCGAGCGTCTCCTCTTCCCGCTCCGCCGGCCGGCGTTCGGCAACATCACCGCGCTCGACGGCCGCCAGATAGTCGGCGAAGATGCCCTCGACCTCCATGAGCGAGGTCACGGCGTGCAGCCGCTTCCGCAGTTCGGCCGATCCGGGGAGGCCCTTCACGTACCAACCGAGATGCTTGCGAAACTCGATCGCGGCGCCGCGCTGATCGACCTCGTAGGCGTCGGCCATACGGGCATGGTCGAGCGCGATCGCGAAGCGTGCAGCCACCGATGGCGTGGCAGGCATGGGCTTGCCGTCGAGTAGCGCGCGCGCCTGGTCGAAGATCCACGGCTGGCCGAACGAACCGCGCCCGATCATCACGCCCGCGCATTTCGTGTGCTCGTGCATGCGAACGACGTCGGCGGCTGACGTGATGTCGCCGTTCCCGAGCACGGGAACGCGCACCGCCTGAGCGACGGAAGCGATCTCGTCCCAGTTCGCGCGACCGCTGTACATCTGCGTTCGCGAGCGCGCGTGCAGCGCGATGACGGCGGCGCCGGCGTCCTCGCACACGCGCGCGATGCCGACGGGATCGCGCATCTCCTCGTTCCAGCCGCTGCGAATCTTTGCGGTCACGGGCAGGTGCGTGCGCGCACGCACACCGCCAATGATGTCGGCGACGAGCTTGAGGTCCTTCAGACATCCCGAGCCGCCGTTGCGCTTGACGACCTTCTTCACCGGGCAGCCGAAATTGATGTCGATGAAATCCGGCGCGAACACATCGGTGACCAGAGCGGCCGCATCTCCCATGGCGACGGGATCGGAGCCGAAGATCTGCACGCCGATCGGATGCTCCTCGGCGCCAAAACGCAGCTTGGAGAGCGTGGCCTCGTTCTCCCGGCGAATGCCCTCGGCCGAGAGAAATTCGGTGATGACGACGTCCGCACCGAAGCGCCGGCAGAGGCGGCGGAACGGCGACTCGGATACCCCGGCCATGGGCGCGAGGTAGAGCGGAACGGAGGAGGTCAGCGCGACCGGGAAGCGCATCCGAGAGAATCTAGTTGCAATTGCAACTCCATGCAACGCATGGAGTTTGACACTTCATGCCGCGTGGGATAGCTTCCGGCGTCGCTGAGCGCGGCGCAATGCCGCGCCTGCTCCGGTATCGTCAACGAGGATTTGATGGAACTGCGCCAATTCTTTACCGAAGACGCGATCAAGCTCGAGCTCGAGTCCACAAGCAAGGACGACGTGCTCAAGGAGCTGATCGCCCTGCTGGGCCTCGACGACAAGTCGGAAGGAATGCTCTACAAAATGTTGAAGCGGCGCGAGAATCTCGGTTCGACGGGCATTGGTCGCGGGATCGCGATTCCGCACTGCCGCTCACTGGTCGTGAGCAAGCTGCGCGTCGCGTTCGGGCGCAAGGCGAGCGGCGTGGACTTCAAGGCGATCGACGACAGGCCGGTGAATTTCTTCTTCCTCATCGTCGCACCACCCCTCGAAGTGTCGAACCAGTATCTCCCCGTGCTCGGAAAGATCGCTCAGTTCAGCAAGGAGTCCGACGTGCCGCAACGGCTCCTAGGACTGACGGAGCCGGGACAGTTTCTCAAACTGCTCGAGGAGAAGGGAGTCTAGCCTCCCGCGATCGCTCCCACGATCATGAGCGGCTCCTCGCCGCTCGCGACTGCGCTGGGCAGCACCGAGTCCACGGACTCGTGCGACAAATCCTCCTGACACGCGAAGAAGCGCAGGAACGCACGCCGTTCGTGCGTGGTCTGATCGCGGATCGTTCCGCGCAACATCGGATAGCGCGACTCGAGCGCATCGAGGACCGTGCGCGGCGTCGCGTCACCATCGACTGCGAGCTGCACCTCGCCGCTCACCTGCGCCAACGTGCGCAGGTGATGTGGAAGCACGACGCGAATCATGACAGCGTTTGCACCTCGACGGAGAGAACGGCGGGCAGATCGCGGACGATCGGGGCCCAACTGTCGCCCGCATTCGTGGACGCGTACACCTGTCCTCCGGTTGTGCCGAAGTAGACGCCGCAGCTATCGAGCGAATCGACGGCCATCGCATCGCGCAGGACGTTCACGAAACAGTTTTCCTGCGGCAGTCCCTTCGTGAGCGCCTCCCACTCGATGCCTCCGCTGCGGCTGCGAAAGACCTGCAGCTTGCCGTCGAGCGGATAATGTTCGGAGTCGCTCTTGATCGGCAGGACGTACACCGTCTCCGGCTCGTGCGCGTGCACGTCGACCACGAAGCCGAAGTCGGTCGGAAGATTTCCACTCACTTCGCGCCACTCGTCGCCAGCGTTGTCGGTGCGCATGACATCCCAGTGCTTCTGCATGAAAAGCACGTCCGGCCGTGACGGGTGCATCGCCATCTTGTGCACGCAGTGTCCGACTTCCGCTGCCGGATCGGGGATGTACTGCGACTTGAGCCCGCGATTGATCGGCTTCCAGCTCTTTCCCGCGTCGTCGGTGCGAAAGGCGCCCGCTGCAGAGATGGCGATGTAGATGCGGTCCGGGTTCACAGGATCGAGAATGATCGTGTGCAGGCACATGCCACCGGCGCCGGGCTGCCAATTCGGTCCCGAACCGTGTTTGCGCAGCCCGGAAAGCTCTTCCCAGTTTTGTCCTCCGTCGCCCGAGCGAAAGAGAGCCGCGTCCTCGATGCCCGCATATACCACGTCCGGGTCGGTGAGCGATGGCTCGAGATGCCACACACGCTTGAACTCCCAGGGATGCGCCGTGCCGTCATACCACTGGTGCGTTCCAGGCACTCCGTCGTACTCGAACTTGTTCCCCATCGGCGCCCAGCTCTTACCGCCGTCATCGGACCGCTGAATCAGCTGCCCGAACCAGCCGCTCGACTGCGACGCGTAGATTCGGTTGGGGTCCGCTGGCGACGCCGCCACGTGATAGACCTCCCAGCCCGCGAAGTGCGGGCCGCTCACATCCCACTTCTTGCGAGTGCCATCGGATGTCAGAACGAACGCCCCCTTCCGTGTACCAACGAGAACTCGTGCGCTGCTCATGTGCTCGCTCCTCCGGTTTGGCATGACGATGTACTTCCCTTCATGCGACGAACGGACGACGACGGAATCGACAATCTTCTGCCACACTGATTGCGCTATTCGGGTACAGACGACGGGCGTCGAATTTGAGATCTGCACCAGCAGCGGCAATGCGATCGGCCGACACGTTTGCGCCCGGACGGCAACTCCGCAAGTGAGCGGAACCGGTTACTACTCCAGCGGCTGGAGATTCGACACCCTGGCGAGAAATCCACCGCCAGGATTGTTGGACTGAACGCTGAACAGCGTGATGTAGCCGTACTGCTCATCGAACTCGAACCTCGCGCCCCCCTGACGCACAGCGTAATCGGCCTCGTTGAACAGGGCATCCACGGTGGGCCACGTTCTGGGAACCACGGGCGCATTGCCGGTTTGCAGATCGACGACGCTCGCGAGCGTGTCGTCCTGCACGGTGACGTGCACGTTGTAGCTCGTGTTGAGCTGAGTTTCGGAGTAGTCGAACTGATACGAGTGGAAGCTGCGCTGCGCCCACTGATCCTCATGCTGCTGCAACGCGGCGCGCTCGTCGGAGGTGACGGCCCGCGTCGCGTCGCAGCCAATCGCGATTACCAAGGCGGCTACACATACAGCACTCGAGCGCATTCCCCTCTCATGGTTACGAGTGACGCCGAAAATTCGCGACGGGCACATTCGCAACCAAGGCTGTGCGGCGGGCTCTAGCCGCGCCGAGGGCGGCGCACAGCTCTCACCTGACCACTGTGCCCTCCCCCGCAGAAAAACCGGTCGCTCCCGTTGGATTCCAGTCCGGACACGCCGACCCCTGCGGGCATGTCGACCGTTTCCAGTACCTCGCCCGTCTCGGTATCCACCCGTCTCAGCTCGGCTTCGTCACCTTCCCAGATGCCGTGCCAGAGCTCGCCCTCCACCCACGTCACGCCGGTCACGAAGCGATTCGAATCGATGGTGCGCAGCGTCGCTCCCGTCTCCGGGTCGATCTGGTGGATCTTTCGCTGCCGGTACTCACCCACCCAGAGCGTCCCCTCGGCCCAAGCGAGTCCGGAATCACCCCCACCGCCGGGCGCGGGAATGCTGGCAACCACGGCACCCGTAGAAGGGTCGATCTTCTGAATGCGGTCACCGGCAATCTGATAGAGGTGCTGCCCATCGAAGGCAGATCCCGCATGTGCCGGAACGTCGATCGAGCGCACCGTCTCGCCGCTCGCGGGATCGAGCGCATGCAGCTTGTCGCCCGAGGCGAACCAGACGTGCTCGCCGTCGAAGGTCACGCCGTTCACGTTGTCGATGCCCGGGAATGGCCCGTAGGTGCGCAGGATCTCAGCAGCCGAGTGAGTCATGTATCCATTTTAGCCGACCGGCAGAGACGCAGGGAGTAACAATGTCGTCGTGAAGCCCGGCACAGGAAGTGACATCCAGCGGCGCGCGCGTCCCCGACCGAACGACTGCACCCGTCCGTCTACAGCGAGCGAGTCGAGCGCGCGTTGCACCGTGCGCTGGCTTGCGCCGAGCGCGAGCGCGAGGGCAGAGCTGGACCAGAGCTCGCCGTCTGCAAGAAAGGCGACGATCGAGGCATGTGGCCCTTCCACGGGTTGCGCCAGCACCACGACGTCGCGCCCGTCCCGCGCAGACAGCACAAAGCCGTCCTTCGTCGCGTGCACGTCGGCGATTGCGCGCATCTCCCGTCGGAGGCGTCCGATTTCCACTCGCAATCGCGCGCGGTGCGAGTCGTCGATGAACTTCGCCCCGAAGGCCCGCGCAAGGAGCTCTTCTCTGGACGCATCCCCCGGCCAGGCTTCACCGAGCGCACGCGCGAGCGCAAAGAGCACCGGACGAGTCGCGAGCGACACCGCCGCGCGCAGATTCCGAACGACGTGGCGGCACCCGTCGACGATGAGCGATCCCGATTCCTGCAGCGCTTCCACGTCCTCGAGCAGGAGCAAGCGCTCGTCGTGGCGTGTGATGAGTCGCGCGGCCGGCGTGTCGAGGACGCGCGCGGCATTTTCGACCTCGGCGATGAGCGAGGGTATGCCCGCGAGTCGCGCCGCGTGGGCCGCTCGCGCGAGCGCGTCGCGCGCGTCCCTCGTTCGGATGCGACGCAACGCAACCCCGGCGACCACCAGCTCATGCGCAGCGCGCAGCGCAAACGGGAAGTGCGTCGCATCCAGCTCCGCGAGCGCGTGCTCGGCGTCGTCGAGTTTGCCGAGCAGGAGCAGCCTGCGGGTCTCCAAATGGGCGGCATAGGCGGCGTTCACCCGATCGCCGCGCTCTTCCAATGATACACGCGCGGCGTGAAGCGACTTCGTCGGCCATCCGAGATCGCGAGACACCAGTGCGATCTCGGCCTCCCCGACAACACACCGTGCTCGCGCGATCACCTCCCGTGCACCGAACGCGCGCGCTGCGCGCCTGAGCAGGATTCGCGCGCGCGCCAGATCCCCGAGCTGCGCCATGGCGATTCCCCGGAGAGCGAGCGCGGAAGGGTCGTCGCGGAGTGCGATCCAGTTCAGCGCCCCGAGGGGGTCACCGGCCGCGAGCGCGCGCGCCGCGGCCGTGATCACTGAGTCCATGAGAATCCCGACACGATTGTCACTCACACCACTCGAAGGGCGGGTCCCAACTTAACGCACGATCGCAGTGCAGCGACGACTCACAACCTGAAGAGAGAACAACGATGACGACACACATGACTACACACGCGACGGCAACACGTGAGGAGTGGCTCGCCGCGCGCCTCGAGCTGCTCGACGCGGAGAAGGATTTGACGCGGCGCAGCGACGAGCTGGCGAAACGACGGCAGGAACTCCCGTGGATGCGCGTGGACAAGAACTATCAGTTCGAGACTGTGGCGGGACCGGTTTCGCTGCCGGATCTGTTCCAGGGACGCACGCAGCTCCTCGTGTACCACTTCATGTTCGGACCCGACTATACAGCGGGATGTCCCTCCTGCTCGTCGATCGCGGATGGCTTCAACGGGATTGCCGCGCATCTGGCAAATCACGATGTGATGCTGGCCGCCGTATCGCGGGCGCCAGTCGCCAAGCTCGAGTCGTACAAGAAGCGTATGAGTTGGACGTTTCCTTGGGCATCCTCGCTCAACGGAGTTTTCAATTACGACTTCAACGTTTCGCTCAGCGAGCGGCAACAGCTGGAGGGAACCGTCGTCTACAACTACCGCCGCGAAGACGCGTGGACGCTGCGCGGCGTTGGCGACGCGCTCACGCAGCAAGGCGAAGGCCCCGTGGCGACGATCGCCGCGATGACGGGAACCGACGTGGGGGCGTACACGCGCGAGCGGCCGGGCATGAGCTCGTTCGTGCTCGAGAATGGCGTCGTGTATCACTGCTACTCGACGTACTCGCGCGGGCTGGACGGCCTGTGGGGAATGTACCAGTGGCTCGACCGCGCACCCCTCGGTCGCAACGAGCAGGGCGTGTGGTGGCGCCGTCACGACGAGTACGCGGCGCGGTGAGTGAAGTGGTGCGCGTCATGGAAGTCCGCGTTCCGGAACTCTCGCGGAGCGCTGCTCCGCGAGACTCCGGGCGCGCGGTTGTCGCAGCGTGCGCAGTGATCTTTACTGCGAGTGTGGCAGTGATGATCATGTGGAGCGCGCGCATGCAGGACATGGCCAAGATGCCGATGCCGGGCGGATGGGCGATGTCGATGATGTGGACGCGGCTCCCAGGTCGTGTGTGGAGCGAGTCTTATGTGACGTTCATTGCAATGTGGACGACGATGATGATCGCTATGATGATGCCGTCACTCGCACCGGCGCTGTTACGCTTTCGAAGGAATGCCGGCGCTCACGGCGCCATGCGGGCGGATCTTCTCACCGCGCAGTTGGGCGTCGTGTACTTCCTCGTATGGACGATAGTGGGTGCAACCATCTTTCCCGTCGGCGCACTGATCTCGACGCTTACGATGCCACTGCCGGCCGTCGCGCGAGGTACGCCGGTGCTCACCGGCGTCATCGTTCTGCTGGCCGGTATTCTCCAGTTCACAGCGTGGAAGGCGCGTCACCTTTCCCGCTGGCGCGATGGCGCATGTTGCGACGCGACGATTGCTGTCGACATCGGAACTGCCGCGCGAGACGGCGCTCGCCTCGCAGTTCACTGCAGCCGTTGCTGCTGGCCGTTCATGGCGATTCTGCTCGCAATGGGCATCATGGATCTCCGAGCAATGGCTCTCGTCACGACGGCCGTCACAATCGAGCGACTCGCCCCTGACACCGCGCGCGCCGCCCGGGTTGTCGGCGCCGTGACTGTCGGAACAGGATTGCTTCTCTTCGCGAGAACAATGGCGACCGGATAGCGATTCTCGCATTCTCGCCCACGTCTTGTGCATTCGGTCAATTGTCGTAGCTTCGCCTCGGCTTACTCCTGGCACGCGCGCGATTCCCCGCACGAGGCTCCGTCCATGGCACTGCCTGATGTGGCTGCAGCTGCTGACGTGCTCTCCGACGCGAATGCGACGCCTCGCGACCCATCGACCACGGGATCGCTCAAGCGCGTCCTCGGACCGGTGGGCGTGAGCCTGCTGACACTGTCGGTGCTCACTCCCGGCGCGTCGGTGCTCGTGACGGGAGTCGACGTCGTCCACCACGCTGGAACGGGCGCGGCGTTGGCGTTTCTTCTGGGTGGTCTGCTGACGCTCGTGTTCACGACGTCGCAGGCGGAGCTCGGCGCTGCCTTTCCGCTCGCAGGGGGCGACTACGCGATCGTCGGCAATGCGCTCGGTCCGCGCGCTGGCTTCGTTCTGTTCGGACTCGTGCTGTTCGCGACGCCGGTGTTTCTCGCGCTGTCAGCGGTCGGCGTTTCTCTCTATGTGCGCACGCTGTGGTCAGGGATGTCGGCGCCAGGCATCGCCATCGGGGCGATCGCGCTCTCGTCGGGGATCGCAATTCTCAACATTCGCACAGGCGCCAAGCTCACCGGCACCTTCCTCTTCATTGAGCTCGGTGCGCTCGCGCTGCTCACGGTGTTGGGCCTGGCGCATCCCGTGCAGCCGCTCGCTGCAATGGTCACTTCGCCGCTCGCCCTCGTATCCGGCGCACTCGCGACTCCGACCATCGCCGCCATGGTACTCGCGATCGTCGCAGCATCCTACGCAACCGCCGGTGCGGGACAGGCAATCTACTTCAGCGAGGAGATGCACGACCCGAGGAGCGTCGGGCGACTCGTGATGCTTATCGCACTCTTGACGCTCTGCCTCGAATTCCTTCCCGTGCTCGGCGTGGTGATCGGTGCTGGCAATCTGCCCGGCGTATTGGCTGCCGAATCGCCCTTCACAGCGTTCATCGCCGAACGGGGATCATCCCTGATCGCCACACTGGTGACGCTCGGAATAATCGCAGCACTGTTCAATGCCATCGTCTCGGGGCTGACGTGCTACGCTCGCTTTCTGTACAGCACGGGACGGGACCGGATCTGGGCGGGAGGAATCAACCACGCGCTGACTCGATTGCATCCACGCTTTGGATCCCCGTGGATCGCCACTCTCGTACTTGCTGTCTTCGCCGCGGGGTGCTGCATTCTCCCGCTGAATTCAATCGTGCCGCTCGTGTCATTCGCGACCCTGGCCAATTGGGTGTTTCTCAGCGTAGCGTGCATTGTTGGCCGGCGAAGCGGCGCCACGGGCAAGGTCGGGGGCTACCGCTCCCCACTCTTCCCGCTCCCGCAGGTGCTCACGCTACTCGCGGTGGCTGGGCTGACCGTGTTGGTCTGGAACGATCGAATCAACGGACGCCCGGGCGTGATCACGGTAATCGTGGTGATCGCTCTGTCCATGCTCTACCACCGCTTCATCCTCGAGCGGCGAGCGGGAGGATGGTCGCTGATCACGAACGCATCATGAGCGAGCGCCGGCTGCACGCTTCGCTCACTCCCACTCGATCGTTGCGGGCGGCTTCGAGCTCACGTCGTACACGACGCGATTGACGCCGCGCACCTCGTTGATGATCCTGTTCGAGATGCGGCCGAGCACATCGTGCGGGAATGGGTACCAGTCCGCTGTCATCCCGTCGAGGCTCGTCACGGCACGGAGCGCGACCACGTTTTCGTACGTGCGATAGTCCCCCATCACGCCCACGCTGCGCACCGGCAGCAGCACGGCGAACGCCTGCCAGATGTCGTCGTACAATCCGGCCTCGCGAATGCCCTCGAGATAGATCGCGTCAGCGCGCTGCAGCACGTCGATCTTCTCGCGCGTGATGTCGCTCAGAATGCGAATCGCGAGCCCCGGTCCGGGGAATGGATGACGGCCGACGATCGTCTCCGGCAGTCCGAGCTCGCGCCCGACGCGCCGCACCTCGTCCTTGAAGAGCTCACGCAGCGGCTCGATGAGCGCGAACTTCATCCCCGGCTTGAGCCCGCCCACGTTGTGATGCGTCTTGATGGTCACCGACGGGCCACCATGCGGCGCGGCGGATTCGATCACATCGGGATACAACGTGCCCTGCACCAGGAACTTCGCATCCTGCCCCGCCGCCTCCGCCGCATCCTCGAAGACGTCGATGAACGTGTGGCCAATTCGGCGGCGCTTCTCCTCCGGATCCTCGATGCCGGCGAGCGCCGCGAGAAAGCGCTCCGATGCGTCGATCGTGATGAGCTCAATGCCCAGATGCGCACGAAAAGTCTTCTCCACCTGTTCGCGCTCGTGCAGTCGCAGCAGCCCGTGATCGACGAAGATGCAGGTGAGCTGCGAACCGATCGCCCGGTGCACCAGCGCGGCCGCCACGGATGAATCGACGCCGCCGGAGAGCCCACAGATGACACGCGCGTCCCCGACTGTTTCGCGAATCTTCGCGACTTCCTCCTCGATGAACGCCCCGGTGGTCCACGAGGGCTTCGCCTTGCAAATTTCGAAGAGGAAATTCTCGATCAGCTCTCCGCCCCGCGGCGTGTGAACCACCTCCGGGTGGAATTGCACGCCGAAGATCGGGCGATTACGATCGCGAAAGGCTCCGATGTGCGAGTTCGCGCTGTGCGCGAGCACCTCGAAGCCATCGGGGACCACACGTACCTGGTCGCCGTGGCTCATCCACACCGGCGTCGTTTCTCCAGGCGAAAACCCATCGAACAGCGTGTCACTCCGGTCGACGATCAGCTCCGCGCGGCCATACTCGCGGCGATCCGCCGGCGCGATCTCACCGCCAAGCAGATGCACGATGAGATTCATCCCGTAGCAAACGCCGAGCGTCGGTGCAAACTCGAGGATTTCCGCGGGCACCGTCGGCGCGCCGGCGTCGTACACGGAGTTCGGCCCGCCGCTCAGAATGATGCCGGTCGGATCCCAGTCGCGAATCCACTCAGCCGACCGCGTTGGCGGATGAATCTCCGAGTAGACGCCGGCTTCGCGCACGCGCCGCGCGATGAGCTGCGTGAACTGTGAGCCGAAATCCAGAATCAGGATGCGGCTAGCCATCCCGGCGCCTATCGCTTCCACTCGGCCTCGTCGAGGGTCAGGAAATCCACTTTCAGCGTCTCCAGATCCAGCACCGCCGCCGTGGGCACGCCGAACAGCCACCCGCACGCCTCGCCGGGATTGAGTAACAGCGTCGAGCCAGAGGTACGCGACTGCCTGATGTGCGAGCACCCGTGAATGACGACCGCATGCGCATCCACCGACCGCTCGGCCACATCGCTCAGATCGTGGATGAGCAGCAGTCGCACGCCCGCGACATCCACCGAGTGCGGAGAGTCGTACAGCTCCGTGCCCATCCCCTTCGACGCCTCGGCGAGCAGCCCCTCGTGATCGCCATCGTTTCTGCCGAACACACCCGCGAACGGCAGGTCGGCCGCGAGTAGCGGCGAGAGGGAGAACGGCGAGCAATGATCGCCCGCGTGCAGCACCATCCCGACACCGGCTTCGCGGAACAGCCGCGCGAACTCCGCGATGGCCGGCACGCGGTCATGCGAATCCGAGAGGACTCCGACGCGCATCAGTCAGTTCTCCAGTCCAGCTGTTGCGGCTCGAGGCGCACGAGATCTTCGTAGCTCTCTCGCCGGGTCACCAGCGCGAAGCGATCGCCATCCACCAGCACCTCAGCCACCCGCGGCCGCGCGTTGTAGTTGAACGACATCACGTACCCATACGCGCC
>JBDTXN010000024.1:0-29930 GCA_040006175.1 Gemmatimonadota bacterium
GCATGCCGCAGGCGGGCATGCCGCAGGCAGCGGCGCTCGACGCGGCATCGTATGATGAGCGTTCGACAGCGGCACACAGCGGAGACTGAGAGGACTCATGGCCAGGATCCTGGTGGTGGAGGACAGCGTCGATCTCGCGCGCGCGCTGCGCACGAATCTCGAGCTCGAGGGGCACGAAGTGGGTGTCGCGCTGGATGGCGAGCGCGGACTCGCGCTCGTGCGCTCGTCGCGTCCCGATCTCATCGTGCTCGACCTGATGCTGCCGAAAATGGATGGCTACCTCCTGCTGCGCGCAGTGCGCGGCGAGGGGCTGCACATGCCGGTGCTGATTCTCACTGCGCGGTCGGACGAAGCGGAGAAGGTGCGCGGATTCCGCTGGGGCGCGGACGACTACGTCACGAAACCGTTCAGCCTGATCGAGCTGCTCGCGCGTGTGGAGGCGCTGCTGCGGCGCTCGCGGCAGTCGACCGCGACTGCGGCCGAAGTGAACGATGCCGCGGTACGCTTCGGAACGATCGAGGTACATCCGTCGAAGCGCCTCGTGCTGCGCCAGGGTGCGCCCGTGTCGCTGCGGCCGAAGGAGTTTGATCTGCTGATGGCGCTCGTGCGCCGCGATGGGTCGGTGGCGCAGCGCGCGGAGCTGCTGCGCGAGGTATGGGGCTACAAGCCCGCAATGGTGAGCCGCACGATCGACACGCATATCGTCGAGCTGCGGCGAAAGCTCGAGGACGATCCTTCCTCGCCGCGCCATTTTCTGACAGTTCGAAAGACGGGATACCGCTTCGAACGCTGACGAATCGCACATGAACGCAACGCGGTTCTGACAACACGCTGACGGGTTCCGCATCGCACGTGTGAGTTCCGTGCGAGCATCGCCAACTCGGCAGCGCACCCTTTCCACGTCCTCTAGGCTCCAAGGGTACGGGCCTGCCCTCGAACTTCGCCTCGCGTGCGCGCGAGCGCGTTCGGCTGGCGGCTCACATGCAAGCGCACCCACGGTCTTCCGCAGATTGCGGAAGGAGGACTCATGGTATCGAAACTTCGTCTGACCGGTGCATCGCTCGCCTTCCTTCTACTTGCCGCCACGGCGGCGAGTGCCCAGCAAACCACGCTATCCGGCCGAGTGACGAACGAAGCCGGTAATCCGCTTCCTTCGGCGAGCGTCTTTCTGGACGGCATGAGCATCGGCACGATCACGCGCGATGATGGACGCTATTCCATCATCGTGCCCGCGGCACGCGTCAACGGGCAGTCGGCTTCACTCGTCGCCCGGCTCATCGGCTACAAATCGGTTGCAACGCCGGTCACGCTCGCCGCGGGCACACCGATCACGCACGATTTCGTGCTCGCCTCCAACCCGCTCAAGCTCGGCGAGATCGTCGTCACGGGAACGGGAACGTCGGCGTCCGCGGAGAAGCTCGGCAACGTGCGCAATCACGTCGACTCGACGGCCATTACGAACAGCAACGAGTCCAATATCGTCGAAGGACTCGCGGGCAAGGCGCCGAACGTCGAAGTGACGGAGTCGAGCGGTGAGCCGGGCGCGGGCTCGTACATTCGCATCCGCGGCACGCGCAGCCTGGCATCGGGAAACAGCCAGCCGCTGTTCGTCGTGGATGGTGTGCCGATCGACAACAGCAGCTACTCGACCACGAACTTCAATCCGAACGATGGACTGGGCTCGGGTGAGATCGAGGGAACGGCGCAGGCGAATCGCGCGTCGGACATCAATCCGAACGACATCGAGAACGTCGAGATCCTGAAGGGCGCGGCCGCCGGCGCACTGTACGGCGCGCGCGCGGGCCAGGGCGTCATCCTCATCACGACCAAGAGCGGCAAGGCGGGTGCAACGAGGTACTCGGCGCAGAGCAAGCTCTCGTTCGACAAGATCACGAAGCGGTATCCGCTGCAGACGCAATTCGGGCAGGGTTACTATGGCCTGTCACCTCAGGCACTCAACGCGGATGGGGAGGGCAATCCGGATCCGGCCGCGTGCGACGACATCTCGAACTTCTTCTGCCGCACGAGCTGGGGGCCGGACCTGTCGACGACAGGGGAGCAGGTGTACGATCACGCGAACGAGGCGTACGTCACCGGTCACACGACGGACAACAACCTGTCGGTGTCGGGCGGCAACGACCGCACGTCGTTCTTCCTGAGCGGCGCGTATCTCTACGATCGCGGCGTGTTCCAGGGTCCGAACAACAACTATCAGCGCTCCACCGTTCGCCTCAAGGCGACGCAGAAGCTCACGGATCGTCTGAGCGTCGGCGGCAACGTCTCCTTCGCAGACGCACGCGGTAACTACGTCGAGCGTGGGAATACGACGGACGGCCTGCAGCTCGGATTGCTGCGCACGCCGCCGAACTGGAACAACCAGCCGTACAAGGGTGAGAACGGACAGATCACCTTCCGCTTTCAGCATCCGACGGCCGCCGATCAGACTTCGGATCGCGGGTGGAACAACCCGTTCTGGACGCTCAACGAAGGCACCCACAACTCGCAGCTCGGCCGCGCCTTTGGAAATCTGAACGCGGACTTCGACGCGAGCGACTGGCTCAAGATCAACTACGTGTTGGGTGGCGACTACTACACGGATGAGCGGCTCGAGGGCGCACCGCAGGGATCCGCGGGCACCGGCGGTGAGAACGTCGGCCGTATCACCGAAGGGAAGATCGTCAACTACGAGTTGAATCAGAACTTCACGGCAACCGCGTCGCACACATTCAGCCCCGGATTCTCCGGAACGTTCACGCTCGGCAACACGCTCGACGACCGCCACTATCGCCAGCTGTCCGACGTCGGCCGTACGCTGATCGCGCCGCAGCCGTACAACCTGCTCAACACGGTGACACGCGATCCGACGATCGATGCCGTCCAGGAGATCCGGAACATCGGATTCTTCGGCCAGGCGACCGCCGATCTGTTCGACCAGCTCTTCCTGACCGGCGCCCTTCGCAACGACGGTTCATCCACGTACGACCGCACGCACCTGCGCGCCTGGTTCCCGAAGGCGAGCGCAGCGTGGACGTTCACGAAGGCGCTTCCGATTCCGGGTGTCTCCTTCGGGAAGCTTCGCGCGGCGTATGGAGAGGCGGGACAGGAGCCGCTGCCCTACCTCACGACGCAGACGTTCGCGAGCACTGCATTCGCGACGATTGCACAGGGCGTAGCGCTCACGCCGACATACGGCGGATTTGGCGGGTTGGCCTCGAGCATTCAGAAAGCAACGCCCAGCCTGTTGCCCGAACGTACGCGTGAGCTCGAGGCCGGAGCGGATTTCGGATTCTTCAAGGACATGGCCGACCTCGGCCTCACGTACTATCGCGCGACAACGAGCAACGTAATTCTCACGCAGCGGCTCGCGTCGTCGTCCGGATATTTCCAGCAGGTTCAGCAGGGCGCGAAGTTCCGGAACACGGGCTTCGAGCTGACGGCCAACGTTCGCCCGATCACGCGACAGAACTTCACGTGGGAAGTGGGCGCGCAGTGGGCGCGAAACCGCAGCAACGCACTCGAGCTGCTCGGCGCCGCCTTCGTCGCGCTCGATCCGAACTACAACACGCCGCAGGAGGTCGCCATCAAGGGCGAGCCGATCGGTGTGATGTACGACTTCGGATTCGCGAAGTGCGGTATCAGCCCGGGCGGAGCTGGAGCGGTGGTTGCGGGCGTCGATATGGACCAGGCGTGCGCAGGTGCGCCTCATGGCGCGCTGTACATCGACCAGTCGGGATTCCCGGTCCTGGATCCGAATCAGCGCATCATCGGCGATCCGAATCCGAAGTGGACCGGCAGCCTGCACAGCTCGATGCAGATCAAGAAGTTCTCGTTCTCCGCGCTCCTCGATCTGAAGCACGGCGGTTCGATAAACAACGGTACGCGCGGCGCGCTCCAAGCCTATGGAACGCACAAGTCGACCGCCGAGCGTGCGGACTGCACGTTCGATGTGGATGGCAACACGGTATGCTCCGGAAACCTCAAGACCTTCGGTACGAAGGGCTGGTACGATGGACCGGTCGTCGGTCCAGGGGCAGGCACCGCGGTGCCGATCGGTGTGAACTGGTACTCCGAAGGACCGCTCTTCTTCGCCGGCAATAATGAGGCGTTCCAGGAAGATGGCAGCTATGCGAAGCTGCGCGAGATCTCGATCGGCTACTCCTTCGACAATCGTTTCGTGAAGGATCGCCTCGGTCTTACGAGCGTCGACGTCCGACTTGCTGGTCGCAATCTGAAGACGTGGAGCAACTACACCGGCTACGACCCGGAGACCAACCTGGGTGGTGCCACAGGACACTCGCTGGGGCTCGACTACTTCAATCAGCCGCAAGCTCGTTCGTTCATCATCACGCTCGGCCTCAACCGCTAACCGACCGGAGGACTCGCAATGCGAAAGTCATTGATGCTCGCGGGAGCCGTGTCGCTCGTGGCGACGGCCGCGGCGTGCACCAGCTTCCTTACCGACAAGCAGGCGTCCGAAGATCCGAACAACCCCGCCAACGTGACGACGGCGCAGCTGTTTACAGCCGTGCAGGCAGCACAGTTCATAGCGCAGGAAGGTAATATGGCGTTCCTGACCTGTCTCTTCATGCAGCAGTGCCAAGGCGTGGGCGGCAGGTTCGTCAACAAGTACAGCCAATACACCGGATTCACGAACCAGAGCGCAAATCCGGAGTACGCCGGGACGTATGTCGGTGGAGGCCTGATCGACGTCAAGACCATCGAGACACGTTCCGAGGACGCGGGTGACATGCAGTTCAAGGGGGTCGCGGAGGTGTACGAAGCGCTCGTGATCGGCACCGCGGCGGACCTGTTCGGAGACATTCCGTACCGCGAGGCGGCGGGCGACGTCGCCACGCCTGCATTCGATCCTCAGCTCCAGGTGTACGACGACATCGAGGCCAAGCTCGATCAGGCGATCACCGATCTCGCAGGGGCCGGCCCGGGTCCCGGTGGCAACGACTTCGTCTACGGCGGAGATCCGGCGAAGTGGATCGCCGCTGCGAACACGCTGAAGGCGCGCTATCACCTGCACATGGTGGAAGTGCGTGGGAACTCGGAGTACCAGAAGGCGATCGATGCCGCCACCAACGGTATCGCCAGCCACGACGGCGATTTCCTCACGTATCACACCACGGCTACCTTCGAGCGAAACGTCTGGTTCCAGTTCAAGGTGAACTCGGGCTTCGGCGATGATCTCGTCGCAGGCGCCACGCTCGTCAATCTCATGAATGCGCAGAATGATCCACGCCGCGCGCAGTACTTCGGCAAGACGCCGAACGGCAACTATGGAGGAGTGAGCGCGACGGGCGGCGTTGGGCCCAACGGAATCTCGGGGCTGGAAGGCACGCGCAACGACCCGAGCTTCCGTCAGCCGATCATCACCAGCGACGAGAACTCGCTCATCCTGGCCGAGGCCAACTTCGTACTCCATGGTGCGGCGGCAGCGCAGCCGTTCTTCGATGCGGAGCGCACGAGCAATGGGCTTTCGACCATTCCGGCAACACTCAACGCGATCATGACCGAGAAGTACATCGCGCTCTTCCAGAACATCGAGGTCTGGAACGATTACAAGCGCACGTGTCTCCCGGTGCGCACGCCGTATCCGTCCGCGACGTTTGGAGGCGAGATTCCCGGTCGCCTCTATTACGGCGCGAGCGAAGAAGCAACGAATCCGGCCACGCCCAGCTCCGCAGAGCAGCTCCAGCACGGCGGAGACGTCGTGAGCGGCGCCGGCATCATCGGCTTCCGCAATCCCAACGACCCGAACCCCTGCCCGGCGCCGTAACGCCGGCGTTCCCGAACGAAGGAGCGCGCAGCTCGCCGGAATCCGGCGGGCTGCGCGCTTCGCTTTTGCAGCCTTCGCTACGACTGCTGCTCCACTACCACCGCCGTTCCGTAGCACAGCACCTCCGTCACCCCCTGCGCAATCTCCGTCGCGTCGTAGCGCACGCCGATCACGGCGTTCGCGCCGAGTGCGGCGGCATGTCCCATCATGAGGTCGAAGGCGTCGTTGCGGGTTTTCTCGCACAGCTGCGTATAGATCGTGATGTTTCCGCCCACGATCGTCTGCAACGCGGCGCCGAAGCTTCCGACAATGGATCTCGAGCGAACGATGATTCCACGCACGACGCCGAGGGATCGCGTGATCCGGTAGCCGTCTATGCTGAATGCGGTCGTTGTAAATGCCTGCTGCATCCTGAGCTCCGCTGAGGGATGCGCGATGATCGCGCGAGGGATGTGTCGGCGCAATGGCGCCTCGACCTATCCCCCCGCAGGGCCCACCGATAAAATTCCTCGTCCTTGGCCCCTACGTGATGCGCACACCACCGATCGTTCTCGCGACACTGTTTGCCGCCGTTATGCCGGCTGCCGCTCAGCGCGGTACCGGGCTCACGGTCGACGCCATCACGCACGGCGCGTTTACCGGCGCGCGACTTCCGGAACCGCAGTGGCTCGCCGACGGCCGCGCCTACCTCGATCTACGCCCGGCGGCCGGCGGTGGAAGCGAGATCGTTCGCGTGAACGCGGTCACTGGAGCCACGACCGTCATTGCGCCTGCGCAGTCGCTCACGTCGAACGGGACGAAGCTCCTGGTCGAGAGCATCGTGCCCTCGCGCGACGGCGCGAGGAGTCTGCTGTTTCACAACTCCGTCCGCGTGTGGCGGCAGAACACCCGCGGCATCTACGACGTGCTCGACGTCGCCACGGGCCGCGTCACGCCGCTCTCGGCCACCGCCGGTCTGCAGATGTTCGCAAAGTTCTCGCCCGATGGGCGCCGTGTGGCGTTCGTGCGCGCGAACAATCTCTTCGTCACCGATCTCGCCACGCACGAGGAGCGTGCTCTCACGAACGATGGGAGCGAGGTGATCATCAACGGTACGAGCGACTGGGTGTACGAAGAGGAGCTCGGGATCCGCGATGCGTTTCGCTGGAGCCCCGACTCGAAGCGCATAGCCTTCTGGCGCTTCGACCAGTCGCCGGTTCCGATCTTCCCGATGGTCGACGAGCTGTCGCTCGCCGCGAAGATGGTCCCGGAGCGCTACCCGCGCCCTGGCGACAAGAACTCGAAGGTCACGGTGGGCGTGGTGGATGCGGACACCCGCGCGACCACGTGGCTGCACACCGGCGAGGGCGAGTACATCGCAGCGATGGCGTGGGCGGGAGCGGACAGCCTCGCGATCCAGCGCATGCCGCGCACGCAGAACCAGATCGACCTCTTGATGTTGAGCGCCGCGAGCGGCGATGGGCGCACGGTGCTGTCCGAGCGCGACTCGGCGTGGGTCGACGTCGACGAGCGGACGCCGCTCTGGCTGTCGAATGGCGCGATGTTCCTCTGGGCGAGCGAGCGGAGCGGCTGGCGCCAGTACTATTTGTACAAGCGCGACGGCACGCTCGTTGGCCGCGTCACGCGTGATGGCGTAGATGTCACCGCGCTTTCGGGCGTGGACGAGAAGCGTGGCTTCGTCTACGCGCTCGCCGCCGCGCCGACGCCAATGCAGCGACAGCTCTTCCGCTATCCGCTCAAGGGGGGCGCGGAGCTGCGCGTGACAGCGGAGCCGGGCTCGCATCGCGTGAGCATCTCGCCCGATGGCGCGGCGATGGTCGACATCCATTCGTCGGCGCAACTCCCGGGTGCCGCAACCCTCGTGTCGCTCGCTGGCGGCGCGAAGCACGTGCTCGAGGCGAATACCGAGGTGCGGGAAACGCTCAAGGGACTCACACGCGCGCCGGAGTTCTTTCAGGTGCCCACGCCCGACGGCGCGAAGCTCAATGCATTTCGCATTCTTCCTCCGGCGTTCGACAGCACGCGCAAGTATCCGGTGCTCATGTACGTCTACGGCGGTCCGATGTCGCAGACCGTGCTCGACGACTACGGCGGCGATCGCTACCTCTGGCACGAACTGCTCGCGAGGAAGGGCTACATCGTCGTGAGCGTGGACAATCGCGGGACGGGCGCGCGGGGGAGCTCGTTCCGCCACATCGTCTACGAGCACCTCGGCATGCACGAATCCGACGATCAGATCGCGGCTGCGAAATGGCTTGGCGCGCAGAGCTGGGCGGACCCGGCGCGAATCGGCATTTGGGGGTGGAGCTACGGCGGTTACATGACCGCGATGTCCTCGTTCCGCGGCGGCTCGATCTTCCGCGCGGCGATCTCGGTCGCGCCCGTCACGGATTGGCGGCTGTACGACAACATCTACACCGAGCGGTACATGCGCACGCCGGCGGAGAATGCCGCGGGATACCAGGAGGGGGCGCCCCTCGAGTACGTTGGCGGTCTCACGGCGAGCTACCTGCTCGTGCACGGCACGGGAGACGACAACGTGCATCCGCAGAATTCCATTCAGCTCATCGACAAGCTGCAGGGTGCGAACAAGCAGTTCCAGTTCATGGTCTATCCGGGGCGCACGCACTCGATCTCGGGCGGCAACTCGCGCACGCATCTCTTCACGATGCTCACCAACTTCGTCGAGCAGACGCTCGGTGCCGCCTCCCCGCGCGTCAATCCATGAAGCGCGCACAAGTGCTCGCCAGCGCGTTGCTCGCGATGGGCGCATGCGCGCGCAGCGGACAGGGCGGTGCCTCGGTCGCGCCCTCCTCGGTACGCACGGGGATGCCGCACACGAGGGCCGAGCGATCGTCGTATGCGGAGACCTCGACGTACGCCGATGTGATCGGATTCATCGACTCGCTTCAGAAGGCGGGCGTGCCGATGTCGCGCCAGGAGCTGGGCCGTACCACCGAAGGCCGCGTGCAGCCGCTGCTCGTGCTTTCACGTCCGCAGGTCTCGACGCCCGAACAGGCGCGCGCTCTCAACCGGCCGATCGTGTACGTGCAGGCGAACATTCACGCCGGCGAAGTCGAGGGGAAGGAGGCGCTGCTCGCGCTCGTGCGCGATCTCGCGACGACGAACCGAAAAAACGTGCTCGACTCGATCGTGCTGATCGCAATTCCGATCTACAACGCTGACGGCAACGAGCGCTTCGAGCCGCAGTCCGTGAATCGCACGGAGCAGAACGGGCCGGAGAGTGTCGGACAGCGGCCGAACGCGCAGATGCTTGATCTCAATCGCGACTACGTCAAGGCGGAGGCCCCGGAGACACGCTCCTCGTTCGCCGCGTTCGAGAAGTGGAATCCGGACGTCTTCGTGGATCTGCACACGACGGACGGGAGCTTTCACGGCTACGCGCTCACGTACGCACCGTCGCTGAACCCTGCCGCGCGCGACGCCGGCGCATATGCGCGGGACTCGCTCCTCCCTGAGCTGCGCCGGCGGATGAAGGCGCGCGATGGGTTCGAGGTGTTCGACTACGGCAACTTCGACACGCAATACGAAGAGCGCGACATCACAGACACGGTAAAGAGCGGCTGGTACACCTACGATCATCGCCCGCGCTTCGGCACGAATTACTTCGGTCTTCGCCAGCGCATCTCCGTGCTGAGCGAAGCCTACTCGCACGATCCGTTCGAGCGACGTGTGAAGTCCACGTATGCATTCGTTCGCGAGCTGCTGTCGCTGGTGGCCGAGCGAGGTGCGTACATTCGCGCGCTGGAATCGGTGGCGGACGTGGAATTCACTCGCGGCGAGTTCGCTGCGCTCATCCCCGTGCGGTCCCGCCTCACGCAGGCGCCGCGATCGCTGCCGGTGACCTTCGAGGTGATGGCGCGCACCGGCGACTCATCGCTGACGCAGTCCGGCGTGCCACGCGGATTTCGCAGAACGGGCGTAATGCGCACGCAGACGATTCCGGTGTACGATCGCTTCGAGCCGGAGCTCTCGCGCACGATTCCGCGAGCCTGGCTCCTCCCCGCAAGCGATACGGCCGCCATCGCCCTCCTGCGCTTGCACGGAATTCGCGTCGAGCGACCGGCAAGCGGCATGACCTCCGTGCACATCAGCCGTTTCGTGATCGACTCGCTCCAGGCGCAGCCGAAGGAATTCCAGGGACATCACGAGATGCAGCTGCACGGGAGATGGAGCGACACCACGGGACAGATCCCGGGCGAGATGGTGATGGTCCCCGGCGATCAGTCGCAATCCGTCGCGGCACTATACCTGCTCGATCCAGAGAGCGACGATGGACTCGCCACCTGGAACGTGTTCGATCGCGAGCTCGCGCCAGGCAAAATGTTTCCGGTGTGGCGCGTGATCAAGGGCTCCAGCGCCTCGCCATGATGTAGCACGCTACCTAGCTTGCATTCTAAGAGGCACGCTCGCGCGCCCTCTCTTCTCTTACCGACCTCAATGCTTCGACAGAGCCTGCTCTATCTCTCCAATCAGCCGCGCATTTTCAAGCTCGTGCGGCAGAATGGATTCGCGAAGCGATTCGCATCCCGCTTCGTTGCCGGCGAGACATTGGACACCGCGCTCGATGCCGTTCGAGCGCTGAACGCGCGCAAGATCACCGCATCGCTCGATCTACTCGGCGAAAGCGTAAGTTCCGAGCCCGAGGCCCGCGCGGCCGGTCAGGAATACATTGCGATGCTGGACCGCATCCACCAGCAGAAGCTCGATGCAAACGTGTCCGTCAAGCTCACGCAGATGGGGCTCGATGTGGATGAGGAGCTCTGCGTTCAGATCATGCAGGGAATTCTTGCCCGCGCGCGGGAATACGACACATTCGTTCGACTCGACATGGAGGGGAGCGCCTACACGGAGCGCACGCTGCGCCTCTTCGAGGATCGCCTCTACCCGCACTATCGTGAGAACGTCGGCATCGTCCTGCAGAGTTATCTCTACCGCACGAGTGCCGACGTCGAGCGCGCGAACATGCTCATGTGTCGCGTGCGACTGTGCAAGGGCGCCTACAAGGAGCCGGCGTCCGTCGCCTATCCGGACAAGAAGGATGTCGATGACAACTACGTGCGCTGCATGGAGAAGCTGATCCAGGATGGCAACTATCCCGGCATCGCGACGCACGATCCCGCGATCATCAATGCGGCGAAGAAGTTCGTGACCGACAAGGCAATCCCGCCCGCCCGCTTCGAGTTCCAGATGCTGTACGGCGTTCGCCGCGACATGCAGGACCAGCTCGTGCGCGAGGGATACAACATGCGCGTCTACGTTCCCTTCGGGACGCAGTGGTATCCGTACCTCATGAGACGCCTCGCCGAGCGCCCGGCGAATCTCGCGTTCATCACAGGCAACGTCGTGCGCGAGATGATGAGCGGCTACAAGCAGTAGATGGCGCGACACGAGCCGCCCGATCACAGCCGCGGAGACGAGCGCACCCTCGGCGGCTACATGGCGGTTCACGCGCGGCCGGCAGCGTTCGAGGGTGCGGACCGCCTCTCCTACTCGGTAGGGATCGAGACGGACGAGACAGGTGACCCCACACGCCCCATTGGCGGCTACCTGCTTTTCGTGCGCTGGGGCGGAGAGCAGCCCGAGGTCACCGGACACATCGAGTCGCCCTTTCTTGCATGGGGTGCCACGGTCGAAGACGTAACGCACGCGATCGGCGCACTCTCGCTGCACGAGGTCAAGCGTCAGCTCGATCTGCTCGTCACCGTCATGGCGCCCTCATCGCGTCCGTGGTGGGAAGTGATGCGCGAGGAAGGCACGGAGCATGATGGCTGATGCTCCCGCAATGACTGGTGCATCGAACGATCTGCGAGGCGTGGTGATGAATGGCACGGGCGGCGTGTGGACCGTTCGCGCCACGAATGGCGCACAGCTTCCCGCCACACTGCGGGGACGCCTCAAGCAGGAAGGTGCGGACAAGATCGCCGTCGGGGATGACGTGCGGCTCGAGGAAGAGGAGCGCGGCGGAAGCTGGGTGATCGCCGAGATATTTCCGCGTCGCTCGCGGCTCGCACGTCGCGCGCCGGGAGGCGCGCATGGCGAGCGCGTCGTCGTGGCGAACATCGATCAGGTCATCGTGGTGTTCGCGTTCGCGAAGCCCGAACCGCACCCGCGCATGCTCGACCGCTTTCTCGTGATCGCCGCCGCGAACGACATCCAGGCACGTATCGTTCTCAACAAGCGCGAGTTGGTGAGCGCTCCGCCACCGTGGCTCGACGAGTATCGTCTCGCCGGGTATCCGATTCACTTCACGAGCGTGAAAGCACGAATCGGCCTCGATGAGCTCGCGGAGGCGCTGCATGGACGCACGTCCGCGCTCAGCGGGCCATCGGGTGTAGGGAAGTCATCGCTGCTCAACTCGATCTATCCCGGGCTGAATTTTCGCGTGGGGGAGATCAGCGAATCCGTGAACAAGGGGCGACATACCACGGTCGGCGCCGCCCTGCACGCGCTTCCGGATGGCGGATTCGTCGTCGATACGCCCGGGCTTCGCGAGATCGGCATGTGGAATCTTTCCTCGGCCGATCTCGATGCGTGCTTCCTCGAGTTCCGGCCACTCCTCGGCCAATGCAAATTCGGCGACTGTCGTCACGTGCACGAGCCGGGCTGCCGCATGCGCGCAGCGGTGGATGAGAAGCTGATCGGCCCATCACGCTACGACTCCTATCTCAAGCTACTGGGCGAGCTCGAAGAGGCGGAGAAGGATCAGTATTGAGCTCCATACTGCCCCGAGCCGCGGCTGAGCGATCCGTCGCAATCGCAAACAGGCTTGGTGCGCCCTGGATGAAGATCGTGGGATGGCTCGAGCGCCGCGATTGGGACGAGGGCACGCAGCTCATGGTGTTCGCACTCTTCATCGGTGCGGCCGCCGCTCTCGGAGTCGTGGCGTTCTACCGTCTCATCGATCTCGCGTATGCGCTGCTCATTACGGACATCGGCGAACGTCTCGTTCCAGCGGCTCGTGCCTTGTACCGCCCGCTCGTCACTGCGCTCGCGCTCTGGATCGCGTGGGCGCTAGTACGCTGGGCGAAAATTCCGGACGGGCAAACAGTGCCGGACGTTCAGCTCGCGGTCGCCAAACGTGGCGGCGTCGTTCGCTTTCGTCCGGTCGTCGTGCGCACGCTCGCGGCAATCGTCACGCTTGCGGGCGGCGGCTCCGCGGGCAGCGAGGGACCCACCGCCGTCCTCGGCTCCGCCATGGGCTCCGCAACCGGTCGCGCGCTGCGCTTCCAGCCGCGCCGCCTCAAGATTCTCGTCGGATGCGGCGCCGCCGCCGGCATCTCCGCTGCGTTTAACGCGCCATTTGCCGGCGCCTTCTTCGCGCTCGAGGAAGTACTCGGCTCGTTCTCCATTGGAGCCTTCAGCCCTGTCGTGATCGCGAGTGTCACCGCCGCGGTCACCGTGCGACCGTTTCTCGGATCCCATCCAGCGTTTCATATTCCGCCGTACGGCAGTATTCGTCCGCTCGCGATCGTGCTGCTCTATCCGCTGCTCGGCATCGCATGCGGCCTCGCGTCGGCATTGTACTCGAAGATGTACTTCGCGACGTCGGACGCGTTTCAGCGCCTGCGTCCGGACTGGCTGCGCCCACTCATCGGCGGGCTCACGGTCGGTCTGCTCGGCTACTCCGGCGGCTCGCTGCTCATGGGCTCGGGACACCTCGCGATCCCGATCGAAATGTTCGGCGGAATCGCATGGTATCTGCTCATTGGCTTTGCGTTGGCCAAGATGCTCGCGACATCGCTCACGCTCGGCTCCGGCGGATCGGGAGGTCTCTTCACTCCTACACTGTTCGTTGGTGCCGCATTCGGCGGCGGGATCGGAGTGCTCGCGACCAGGCTCCTGCCGAACTTCGGACTGCACCCGGAGGCGTGGGCGCTGGTGGGGATGGCCGGACTCATCGCCGGCACGCTGCACGCTCCGATCACTGCAATCTTCATGGTGTTCGAGATGACGGACGACTACAACATCGTCCCTCCGCTCATGATCGTCTCCGTGATCGCGCTCGCCACCGCCCGGCGCTTCTCGTCGCACGGGTTGTACGATGGATGGCTCGCCCGGCGCGGCGAGCATCTCGCGCACGGCACGGACCGCGCGATCATGCATCGCCTTCTCGTGCGCGACGTGATGAATACCGCGCCGGTGCGGGTGGAACCGGGAGCGACGCTAGCGGAGGTGGTGGAGGCGAGCTCCGAATCGCGTCTGACGACGATTCCCGTCGTAGACGAGGACGGACTCCTCTACGGTGTGATCACCTTCGCCGAACTGCGACTCGCGCTGCTCGATCGCGGCGATCTCGCGCCGCTCCTGCGCGCGGCGGATCTCGGCGAGCCCACCGAGGTTGCTCTGGCAACCGACACGATGCAGACTGCTCTGGCGAAGCTCAACGCGCGCTCGACCGATCTGCTTCCCGTGGTCGAGAGCGAGGATCACCCGATCTTCCTGGGCGTGCTCACGCGCGACGACATTCTTGCGTCGTACGAGCGGGAGCTGATGCACCAGGTATAGCCTGTGGCGAAGCGTCGATCAGAATGAAGTGATCAGCGCGCGCGACACCTTCATCGAGTCGCCAACGAATGCGAAGTGCGTGCCGCGCATGTACTTGCGCGATGCATCGCGAATCTGCTCGGGAGTCACCGCGCGAAGTTGCTCCACGAATTGCCCCGCGAGCCGGTAGTCGCCGCGGTACAGCTCCGCGCGCGCGATCTGGTTCGCCTGCTCCGCGTCCGTCTCGTTGTTCAGGAAGTACTCGGTGATGAACTGTTGCACGATCACGTTCAGGTTCACGGGATCGAGCAGCGTCGATTGCATGCGGTTGATCTCACGTCGCATGATGCCGAGTACCGAGTCGGGATAAACGGTCGTCACGTAGAGTCCGCCCGATGACACCGCGCGCTCGACGAACGGCGCCGACACGTCGTACGTCAGATTGCGACGCACGCGGATCTCGGTGAAGAGCCGGCCGCTGAGCACCGACGTCGCGATGCGGAGCGCCTGCAGCTCCGTGCTCGTCGAGCGCGGGCCGGGATAATATCCGAGGAGATAGTTCGTGGGGAGCTGACGTTGCACGAACAGCACGTCGGCAGGACGCACCACCGGATCCGGGGGCGGCGTCCACTTGTAGCTTCCATGCGGGAGCGTTCCGAGTGTGGGCACAATCAGCTTCTCGAGCCGCGCCCGCTCGATGTTGCCGACGACCACGAGCAGCATCCGTGATGTCAGCATCTGCGTATCGTGGTACTTCTTCAGATCGGCGACGGTAATCGAAGACAGCGAGCGCTCGTCGCCCGTCGCCGGAATCGCGTAGGGCTGTCCGGCGAAGAGAAGACTGTCCGCGAGCGCCTGCACGAGATCGTCCGGGGAATCATTGCGCTGACGCACGCCCGCGAGCACCTGCGCGCGAATGAACTCCACGTCGGCCGGCGCGAGGGTCGGGGCGATGAGTCGGTCGGTGAGAATCGCCCACGTGCTGTCGAAGGTGTCGCGCGTGCCGCGGAAGCCGAACATCGTCCAGTCATCGCGCGGTTCGACGACGATGGCACTGCCGAGCGCCGCCATCTTCGCACGGATGGCGTCGCGCGAATAGTGTTTGGTTCCGCGCTCCGACACCCACAGCAGGAACGGCTCGGTGCCGGCAGTTTGCGCCGTCGACTGCTGATTGCCGCCGAGGAGATAGAGATTCGCGGCGATAACATCGTTGGCAGTGTTGCGCCGCAGGATGACGTGCACGCCTCCGACATCGAACACGGATGTCGAGGTGTCCGCAGCCGCGCTGACGGCGGCACGCGCGGGCGGAGCGGGCGCCTGCGCGGTCGCGATCGAGGAGATGGCGCTCAACGCCGCGACCAACGCGAGGCGATGCGCGAAGCGGCGCGTCATTGTACACCTACCACGTTCGCGCGCTCGCCCTGAATCAGCTCTTCCTTCGTCAGGTTCAACGACTTCCGGTCTTCCGGAGACAGGAGCACGCCCGTGACGTGCGGCTTGCCCACGATGTACGTGTGCGCGTATGCACGAAGATCGGCGGGCGTGCGCTTCGCCATGTTGTCGATATAGCCCATGTAGTACTCGAGCCCCGCGACGCTCCACCAGAACCCGAGCTCGTGCGCGAATCCGGAGGCGCGCTCGAGTCCGAGCACGGTGCCCACCGCGCGCTGCTGCTTCTGCGGCCCCAGCTCGGCAACCGAGAAGTAGCCCGGCTGGTCGAACTTCGCGATTTCCTCGTCGAGAGCAGCGAGTGCGGCGCGCAGCTTGTCGGGGCTCGTCTCGCCGCTGATCGTGATCGGTCCCGTATGGTCGAGTGTGTAGTAGTTCACGAGAATGGAGTGCCACAGTCCGCTGTCCACGAGGCGGCGCTGAAACGCGGAGCCGTCCTGGTTCAGAATTCCGGAGAACACGTCGGCGGCGTACGTCGCGTCCGGATCCTTCCGGACGCTGGGTCCCTGCCACTGCACGATCACCGCGACGGTGTTCACCGGCTGCTCGACGATCACCGCGTTGTTTCCCTTGAGCGGCGGGATCGGCGGGATCGGATTCGCGACGAAAGGATCGTCGCCCCGCGGAATGTCGCCGTAGATGCTCTCGGCCAATCGGAACACCGAGTCCGGCTGCACATCGCCCGCGACGATCAGCGCCGCGTTGTTCGGCACGTAGTAGCGATGCTGGATGAGCCGCATCTTCTCGGGCGTCGTCGTCCGCACGATGTCGCGATCGCCGATCTTGTTCTTGCGGCTCCATTCGGTGGTGTACAGCGCGTGGCCCATCTGCTCATCGAGCCGGAAGTACGGGCTCGACTCCTGACGATCGTATTCGCCGAGCACCACCTCGCGCTCGGTTGCGAGCTCGTCCTCGCGGAAGAGCGGCAAGCGGAACGCCGATGCGAGAAAGCGCATGCCGCCGATCAGACTGTCCGCGGGAACGGTAAGGTAGTAGTTCACGACCTCTTCCTGCGTCTGTCCGTTGAACACCGCGCCCAGCTCCGCGGCGCGATCGATGAACTGCTCCGGCTCGGGATAGTCCTTGTTGCTCTTGAAGAACATGTGCTCGTACAGATGCGCCAGCCCCTCGTACTCGTGCGTCTGCGTGAACGAGCCATTGCGCACATCCATCTCGACCGTCGCGAGGGGGACGCCGTGGTTCTCGACCACGATCACCTCGAGGCCGTTCGCCAGCACTTTCTGGTGGATGATCTTCTCGAGCTTCGCCCGTTGCGTGAGCACCGTGGGCACGGGAGCGGCCGTCGCGACCGTCGCACCGCGCGCGGGTTTGGTCTTCTGCGCAGGCAGCGCGAGGGCGCCCATCGATAGTGCGCACGCGATCGCGCGCCAGTGAGTGAACGAGGAGATCATATTGGGCATGCGGGAAAGCTATAGGGAATTGAAGTCGGTTTCATACACGGTAGAGGACGATCGGTGCCCGTCGTATGTACTGCAGTCCGGCTGCCTGTTCGGGGAGTCTTTGCACGATTCTGACGCCACGCCTGTTACGATCGTCCTGCCGCCGCTAACCTCACATCCATGACGACGCTACTCGCGCTCAGCAATACGAATTCGTCCCCGGCGACGCGCTCCAATCGAGCGTGCGCTCGGGCACGAGGGTGCGTTCGTCGATAGCGCGTTACATTCGCGCGACCGGTCGCCCCCACGTGCTGTTACGTGGGGGCGATTTTTTTTCATCATCCAGTGAGAGGAGAAGAGCAGATGTTGGGATTCGAGGAGATTGCAGCAGTCGCATCGGCGATCGGCTTATTGGCGTTTCAGCCAAGCGCCACTTTCATCTCGGTCGATACTCGCGATCGTGACCTATCCGCGATCGCGTTCACGAGCACCTTTCAGGGCGTTGACGGCGACGGTGAAACGCTCGTCTGGTCGAGTGACGCGCCGGAGTCGAAGACGGGCTTCATCATGCGTCTCATGCCCATGAGCAGCGCCGCCGGCGCGGCGGAGTCGGTGTGGCCCGTGCGCGCCACGCTCACCACCCACGACAGCATCGGTGCTCCGATGGAGTCGACGCTCTACGGCATCATCGACTGGTCGAAGCAGGAGCTTCGCCTGCACGGGAGCTGTGACAGCGGACCAAAATCCGGAAGTTCGGTGATCGCGACCGGAACGTTCTCGCACATGGATGTCGCCGGGACCGTGAACGTGCTTCCGCTCACGGCCTCACGTTGAGAGCTCAGGCGCGGCTGCTGAGTGCCGTGAGATTCGCCTTGAGGATGAATGTGAACAGCTCTTCTGCCGTGGAAGACGAAAACGTGCGTGCGTTCGGAAGCATTCGCCCTGCGACAGCCTCCGTGCGCCCCTGTGAATCGAGCCAGTCGCGCGCACCGCGCGTGACGTAGGTGGGCGCCGTGGCTGGGATAGCCGCGAGATCGTCCGTGTCGACGACGAGCACGCGCAGATTTTCCTTTCCCTTCGTGTTTGCGAAGAACTCGAGCACCGCGTTCTTGAACTGCGCATCCCGCACGACGACGTAGACAGGCTTTCGCAGTAGCAGTCGCCACTCGCCGCCGATCAGATCCGAGCGCATATCGGCGACGATGCAGGGCTTTCCGTGTTGCGCCGCGATCCGTCGTGCGAGCAACTCGTACGCCGGAGTGGATACGATCAGGTCGGCCTCGCCGAGCACAGGGGGCTGATGCCCGTTGCCGAGCATGTCGGTGCTGACTCCCGTGGCCTCGAAGCCGTAATCCTCCTCGAGCTCACCGCACATCCCCGCGCGCTGATCGGTGATGCCGTGCACGACCACCGCGCGCAGCTTCACCGTTTCGGTCGCACGGCGCAGCGCATCGATCACGCCGCGCATCGACAGGTCGCGTGCGCGCCCCTGCATGAACACGCCGTGCAGCCAGCGTTCGGGCGGCATGGGCTCGCGCACGGCACCAGGGGAGATGTTCGCGACGTAGATGCCCCCGCGCGGCCGCATCTCCACCAGCCCCTCGGCCACGAGCTGGTGATACGCGCCGACCACGACGCGATGATCCACCTGGAAATCCGACGCGAGCTCGCGCGTGCTCGGGAGACGGTCTCCCGGTGTGAGCGAGCCCGCGTGAAGCCCCAGCTTGACGCGTCTTCGGAGCAGGTCGGCGATCTCCAATCGGCGTTCCATGGCTCTCTCTGAGGGAGGGAACGGGTGGTCTTGGTGCCTCTCCTAGTACGGGGCGAAACGGCATTTGGATCCCTCTGTGCACAAGGGATGCTACAGATCTGACTTTGGAGGGTCGTCTGTTCAGTACAATCTGAACAGATTGGTCCCGGAAATGCGCTTGCCTGTGAAGGTGTTGTGCGCGTAACCGCACAAGCGAGAGCGTGGAAGAGCTACGAACCGTCATATCGCGGAGTTCACATGTTTGGTGGTATTGGACCAGAAAAGATCGTTCTGCTCGCCATCGTCGTGCTCCTCCTGTTCGGGGCAAAGCGAATTCCGGAGATCGGCTCGTCATTCGGAAAGGGAATTCGCGACTTTAAAAAGAGCCTGGACGACAGTAGCTCCGACGATGCAGCTCCCCGCACTCAGTCGCGATCTTCGCTGCCTGACGTCGAGACCCAGGTGCGTACCGATCCGAAGGAAGCCGAGTGGCAGCCGCGCCGGCTGAACCAGTGATCGGCGCCACCCACGGCGCATAATTTCAAAATCGAGGGAGATACACCTGATGGTGCCTTACTTGGACACTCCGCTGCGAACCGGCGGAGCGGTTGCTACTCGTGCTGCCACGATTGCGTTCGTCCTGTTCGCGGGCGCATGCACGGGCGCTCGCCAGAACGCCGACTCGACAAACGCCGTCGCAGACACGACCCTGAAAACGGCCGCTGCGCCTGTCGCGAACGATTCCGCACCAATGGCGAAGCCCGATTCCGACATGCAGGCCGTACTCGATCAACTCGCGGCGCTGCACGGCAAGCCCATCGAGACGCTGAGCGCGGCCGAAGCACGCAAGCAGCCTACGCCGACTGATGCGGTCAAGGCACTGCTCAAAAAGATGGGCAAGCCGACGGCTCCGCCCCCAGGTGTCACGGCCGTAGACCGCACGATCCAGGGTGCAGCGGGCCCGCTCAAGGCGCGCGTGTATACGCCAACTGCCGGCACGAAGCCGTTTCCGGTAATCGTCTACTACCACGGCGGTGGCTGGGTAATCGCGACGATCGATACGTACGACGGTGGTGCGCGCGCTCTTGCCATGGGAGCGAAGGCGATCGTCGTGTCGGTCGAATATCGCAAGGGTCCGGAGAACAAATTCCCCGCGGCACACGACGACGCCTTTGCAGCGTACAAGTGGGTGATGACGCACGCCTCGCAGATGGGCGGAGACTCGTCGCGCATGGCCTTGGCGGGCGAGAGTGCCGGCGGAGGTCTCGCGGTCGCGACGGCCATGGCGGTTCGTGACGCCAAGCTCCCGGCTCCCAAGTACGTGCTGTCGGTATACCCCATCGCGCAGCCGGATACGGAGACCGCCTCGTACAGGGAGAACGCGGCCGCGAAGCCGTTGAATCGCCCCATGATGGAGTGGTTCTTCGAGCAGTACCTTCGATCTCCCGCGGATGCCAAAGACCCGCGCATCGATCTCGCCGGGGCCGATCTGAAAGGTCTTCCGCCCACGATGATCATCAACGCGCAGATCGACCCGCTGCGCTCCGACGGGGAGATGCTCGCGAGCAAGCTCAAGGCAGATGGCGTGATGGTCGAGCGCAAGGTGTATCCCGGCGTCACGCACGAGTTCTTCGGCATGGGCGCTGTGCTCGCGAAGGCCAAGGATGCTGAGAACACGGGCGCCATGGCCCTCGCGGACGCATTGGCGAAGTAGCCCACCGCTCTCAGGTGAACCAGAACGAGCGCTCCGCGATCGGCGGGCGCTCGTTTTTGTCGTAAGGGGAGGCGCGCTCCGGCGAATGGCGTTATCGTCCCTGAGCGTCACTCCGGGTCAAAGCCACCCCTTTCGCTACCTTCGCGATGAAGCTCACCCCGATCGACCCCGACGAGAAAATCTCGCTCGGCGACAAGGCTGCGCTCCCGCCGCGTTCCCTGGACGCAGACGACGCCGTGCTGGACAAGAAGACGGAGAAGCTGCGCGTCCGAATCGATGAGCTGCAGAACGCGCTCTACGCCGAGTCGAAACGAGCGCTGCTCGTGGTGCTCCAGGCGCGTGACGCCGGAGGGAAGGACGGCACCATCCGCCGAGTCTTCACATCGGTGAATCCGCAGGGATGCTCCGTCTCTGCTTTCAAGGCGCCGACGCATACCGAGCTCGCGCACGACTATCTCTGGCGCGTTCACGCCGTTGTGCCCTCGAGGGGGATGATCGGCATCTTCAACCGCTCGCATTACGAAGACGTGCTCGCCGTTCGCGTGCACAAGCTCGTGCCCAAGAAGGTCTGGAAGGAGCGCTACGATCAGATCAACGATTTCGAGCGCATGCTCACGGACAACGGCGTCACGATTCTCAAGTTCTTCCTCCACATCTCGAAGGAAGAACAACGCGTGCGACTGAGCGACCGCCTCACGGATCCGTCCAAGAACTGGAAGTTTCAGGCGGGAGATCTCGACGAGCGCGAGCTGTGGGACGAGTACACGCGCGCATACGAAGACGTGTTCCGGAAGTGCAGCACGAAGTTCGCGCCCTGGTTTCTGGTGCCCGCGGACCGGAAACACGCGCGTGATTATCTCGTGCTCGAGAAGATCGTCTCGACGCTCGAGGGGATGGATCCGAAATATCCGACGGCTGATCCCGAGACGCTGAAGCTGCTCTCCAAGATTCAGTAGTTGCACAGGGCGGCGTGCATCAAGTCGTGCGCGGCTACCTAGTCCGTCGCGAACAGCGCCGTCGTCAGGTACCGCGCGCCGGAGTCCGGTGAGATGCACGCCACGCGCTTTCCCGGCCCGAGCTCACGCGCGACCTTCAGCGCCACCCACACGATCGCGCCGGTGGACATGCCGACGAACAGACCCTCCTCGCGTGCGAGCCGGCGCGCGAGCGGGAAGGCATCCTCTTCCCACGCGGTCTCCACTCGATCGACCACCGACCAGTCGAAGTTGTCAGGAACGAAGCCGGGACCCATCCCCTGGAACTGATGCGCGCCACGCTCGCCCCCGCTCAGCACCGGTGAGCGCGCCGGCTCGACCGATATCACCGCCGTGTTCGGCGAGCGCTCCTTGATGTATTTGCCCACACCGCTGATCGTGCCGCCGGTTCCCGATCCATAGACGAACGCATCGATGCGCCCCTCCATCTGCTCCCACAGCTCGGGGCCGGTGAGGCTATAGTGAATGCGTGGGTTCGCCGGATTCGAGAACTGGTTCGGCATCCACGCGCCAATCCTGTCGCGGATGCGCTCGGCCTCTTCGATCGCGGCGAGCATGCGGCGCTCTGGATCCGTGAGCACGAGCTGCGCACCGTACGCGATGAGCGTGCGCTTGCGCTCTTCGCTCATCTGCGACGGCAGGCAGAGAATGAGCTTGTAGCCACGTGCCGCCGCCACCTGCGCCAGGCCGATGCCGGTATTCCCCGACGTCGGCTCCACGATCGTGCCGCCCGGCCGCAGCACGCCGCGCTCCTCGGCGTCCGTGATCATTCCGAGCGCAGTCCGATCCTTGATCGACCCGCCCGGATTCATCCCCTCCACCTTCATCCACACTTCCGCCATCTCGGGCTCGATTACCTTCGCGAGCCTGACGAGCGGAGTGCGACCTATCGCTGTATCAATCACTTCACTCCCTACGTCAGCTCGAGCTCCCACTCGACCGGAATCGTCGGATCGAGCGAATCGCGCACCGAGCAGTACTTCGTCACGGACAACTCGATCGCCTTGAGCGCCTGCTCGCGCTCGATCCCGGCGCCTGAAATTCGAAACTGCATGAGCACGTGCTTCAGTCGGCGGGGACTCGCATTCTCCCGAGTGCCGATCACCTCGACCTCGAGCGACGTAGCCGGCGTGCGCTGCTTCCTCAAAATCCCGACCACGTCCATCGCCGAGCACGTTCCGAGCGCGCTGAGGAGCGTATCCACCGGCCCCTGTCCGCTCACCCCGTGCCCGTCGATGCGCGCCACGGGTCCTCCGGGTTTGCTCGTGTCGAACGTCTCGTCGCCCTTCCACACCGCAATCACCCGCTGCGGTGGCTTCACTACGATCGGTGCGGCGTCGCTCATTTCTCGATTGGCAGTCGGACCGAGTTTCCCCATTCCGTCCAGCTCCCGTCGTAGTTGCGCACCTTGGGATAGCCGAGCAGATACGTGAGCACGAACCAGCTGTGCGAGGAGCGCTCGCCGATGCGGCAGTAGGCGATGACGTCGTCCTCCTTTTTCAGTCCGACTTCCTTTTCGTAGATCGCGCGCAGCTCGTCCGCGCTCTTGAACGTTCCGTCCGTGTTCGCCGCGCGCGCCCACGGGACGCTCTTCGCACCCGGGATGTGCCCGCCGCGTAACACGCCTTCCTGCGGATACTCGGGCATGTGCGTCTTCTTTCCCGAGAACTCGTCGGGCGAGCGGACATCGACCAGCGGCTTCTTCGCCGTCGAGTGCGCCAGTGCCTCCTCGCGAAACGCGCGAATCTTCGAGTCGTTGCGCTCGGGTGCCTTGTAGCTCGTTGGTGGGAACGACGGCACCTCCGTCACGAACGGGCGGCCCTCCTGCTCCCACTTGATTCGGCCGCCGTCGAGCACGCGCGCATTCTCGAAGCCGAAGAGCTTGAACACCCAGAAAGCGTACGTCGCCCACCAGTTGTTCTTGTCGCCGTAGAACACGACCGTTGTCGACTCGTCGATCCCCTTCGAGCGCAGCAGCTTCTCGAACTGCTGGGGACTCACGTAGTCGCGCATCACGTCGTCGTTCAAGTCGAGATGCCAATCCACCTTCTGCGCATTCTCGATATGGCCGAGATCGTATAGCAGCACATCCTCATCGCTCTCGATGATGCGGATCTTCGGATTATCGAGGTTCTGCGCCAGCCACTCGGTCGACACGAGCACCTCGGGATGGACATACCCCTTGCCCTCGATCACCGTGTCCGTGTTTGCTGCGGTTGCCGTAGCCATTGCCGTTCTCCCTGTTCTGTGGGTACGCACTGCTCAACGCCTGAACGCGCGCCGCGGTTTCGCGGGAGCGAGGAGCACAAATGACGACGGCCGCCAGTCGGCGGCCGTCAGAGTATCAATCGCAACGGTGCGAAGAGATCACACCGGGCGTGTACGCTCCCTTGGCCGTTCATCGGGATGCGTACGACACGCGCACTTGATGGCGATCCTCATGGGCAAAGAACTAGGTCGAATGTCAAGCGCTGTCAAGCCGACCCCGCTTCGGAGATGCCTCTGACGACCTTTGCCGTCGCGACGATCCCCCCCACGTGCCGCTGCGTGTGCTCGGCGATGTGCATCAGCAGCCCGAACACGGTTGTGGGAAGCCTGCGACGACCCACCCCGCGCGCTTCGAGGTAGATCCCTGGCGGAGTCTCGCGCATCGTCTCGATCCCGCGGTCGATCGCCGCGAGCGCCTCGGCGACGAGGTGATCCGCGCCGCGGCCATCGTTTTCGATCTCGCTGTCGAGCGCCGACATCTGCACATCGGTGAGCATCTCGCCGCGCGCGTAGGTCAGGAGCCGGTCGATGCTCCCGCCCAGGTGGCGCAGATGGAAACCGACCGCGGCGGCGCCGCCTGGGATAGCCCAGAGCTGCGCGTTCGTCAGCCCGAGCACAGCCATGGGGATGTCCTCTCGCGCCTGCATCAAGGCATGCGCTGCAGGCATCACCATAGCGGGCATCCCGGCGATCGGCCCCCGAAGCCACGGCTCAGCCATGTGGCCACGCCGTGAAATGTTTCTTCTCAACTGTCCGCTTCATCACCTGAATCCCTCTTTCGTTGTCCGTTCACGCCCTATCTCCGAGGGGGGTCCGCTAGCTTTCCGGTATGGGACAGTATAGAAATCACGTGTTCGTGTGCACGTCAGGCGGAACGTGTCCGGGGCAGGGGAGCGATCTGGTGTTTTCCGCACTCAAGAAGGGCGCCGCTGCAGCCGGAATCCAAAACAGTGTTCGCGTGAATCACGCAGGATGCATGGGACAGTGCGGCAATGGGCCGATGGTCGCCGTGTATCCCGAAGCCATATGGTATGCTCACGTCGATGTCGGTGGTGCAGAGCGGATCCTGCACGAGCACCTCATCGGCGGGCAACCCGTCGAGCAATATCGCTACGTCGCTCCACCGGGCGACAACAAGCTACCCAAATGAAGCAGAGCTGTGCAGCATGATGAGAGCAGATTGGCACGATGAGGATAGGCGCGGCAACGAGCGCGCGGAGAACGGCAGTCAGGCAGAGGCAATCGTCCGCTCACTCGAGCATTACGGAGTAGACGTCACGGGTGAGGAATCGGCTTCCGAGCTGTCGATAATGAAGGGAGCGGTCGATGCGTTCCGCCGGGCCGCCGAGGTGTTGGCGGGTCAGACAACGCTCGGCGCGCGCGACGATCTCTGCCGACAGGTCGTGCCGCCCCGCGCCGCGGACGAAACTCCGCGACAGTATGCCGAGCGGGTGAACAGGATGACGGAGCGCTTTCGCGTGCTCGCGGAAGGATCGCGGAAGCGTCCACGCTAGCCTGAGCGTCAGCGCTTCGAGTCGCGCGGCTGCGCGCGCCTGGCATCGGTGCGCGCCAGCTGCTCCTCCACCGCTCGCAGATGTCGCGGCCACACCGCGGTTGCGAGCGTGAAGAAGTTCTTGCGTGCGACGGGCTCCGCGGAAAGAAATTCCGCGAGTCTGCGGTGACCCTTGAGCGTGTTGCAGCCCCTGCACGCCGTCACTAAGTTCCCACCGGACCGGTCTCCTCCACGCACCCGAGGCTGCACGTGATCGACCGTCAGCTCCTCCGCTGGAAAGATCTCACCACAGTAGACGCAGCGATATCCGTCTCGCGCGAAGACCTGGTCTCGAGTCATGTCTGATCCTGTCAATCCACGTCGTGCGCTGATGGGAGCGGCGAAGCGCTATTTCCTCGAAAAGGGTGAAGCCGCGCTGGATGCCACTCCGAACGAAGATCCGCCACGGCTCACCCTTCGTGCCCTCGAGAAGATTGCCATGTCGCGCACCCGCGAACGCATCCTCAACAATCTGGACGAGATGTACCGCGAGAGCTTCGAGCGCGCCAAGGCCACGAGCGACAGCTCGCAAATGGCCACGCTCGATTTCGCCTACCGCCGTGAGCAGCTCTACTTCGAGATCCTTCTCGACATTCGCGACGCCATGGAGCGTCGCTAACAGGTGATCAACGCGCCGCGCGGCATACATGTTCTTGGCCGCTGGCTCCTCACTTCGGTCGCCACGATGATGACGGCGTTCACCCTCCCTGCTCCCGCGCAGAGCGCGCCGGTTTCACTCGCTGTCGTGAACGCGCGCATCTGGACCGGAAATCCGAAGCGGCCGTGGGCCGAAGCGATCGCCGTGCGCGGCGACCGGATCGCTGCGGTCGGCTCGAGCGCCGAGATACGCAAGTTGACGCCGGCGGGTGCGAAGGTGATCGATGCGCACGGGCAGATGCTCGTGCCGGGATTCAACGACGCGCACGTGCACATCATCAGCGCGGGCCGCGGCCTCTCGATGGTGAAGCTGCGGGATGCTTCCACACCCGCCGAGTTCATCGCGCGCATCAAGGCATACACGAAGACGGTTCCAAAAGGCGCCTGGATCACCGACGGCGACTGGGACCACACGCTCTGGGGAGGCGAGCTCCCGACCCGCCAGTGGATCGATTCGGTGTCGCCCGACAATCCCGTGTGGGTGACGCGACTGGACGGCCACATGAGTGTCGCGAACAGCGCGGCACTCGCTGCCGCGCACGTCACGAAGGCCACGCCCGATGTGGACGGCGGCGTGATCGTCCGCGATGCAGCGGGTGAGCCCACCGGCTTGCTCAAGGACAATGCGCAGAGCCTTGTCGACGACTCGCTTCCCGATCCGCCGGCCGAAGTCGCCGATCGCGGCTTCGATGCCGCGATGCACTTCCTGGCCGAGCGCGGTGTGACGTCGGCGCAGAACATGGGCACGTGGTACGATCTTTCGATCTTCGAGCGCGCGCACAAAGCCGGCCGGATGATCACACGCATGTATGCGGTCGTGCCGCTCGCGACGTGGGAGAAGCTACGGGACACGGTGGCCGCGCGTGGCCATGGCGACGAGTGGGTGCGCATCGGCGGTCTCAAAGGCTTCGTGGACGGCTCGCTCGGCTCGCACACGGCGGCGATGTTCCAGCCGTTCGACGATGCGCCAAAGGATTCGGGGATCTTCATCACGCCTCCCGAGAGCCTGTACGCGCGCACGTCGGGCGCGGACAAGGCCGGGCTGCACGTGATGGTGCACGCGATCGGCGATCGCGCGATACACGTGCAGCTCGACAACTACGCGCGAGTGGAGAAGGAGAACGGCAAGCGCGACCGGCGCTTCCGCATCGAGCACGCACAGCACATCGCGCCGTCGGACCTGCCGCGCTTCGGCACGCTGGGGGTCATCGCTAGCATGCAGCCGTATCACGAGATGGATGACGGTCGCTGGGCGGAGGCGATCATCGGACACGAGCGCTCGAAGACGACGTACGCGTTCAAGGCGATCCTCGATGCCGGTGCGCGGCTGGCATTCGGCAGCGACTGGTCCGTCGCGCCGCCCACGCCGATCGAGGGAATCTTCGGTGCAGTCACGCGCGAGACGCTGGACGGCAAGCACCCCGGCGGCTGGATTCCGGAGCAGAAGATCACGGTGGAGGATGCGCTCCGCGCGTACACGAGCGGCAGCGCGTACGCGTCATTCGAGGAGAACATCAAGGGGACGCTCGAGCCGAACAAGCTCGCCGACTTCGTGCTCATCGATCGTGACCTCACGCGCACCCCGCCGGCACAGATCCGCGACGCGCGCATCATGATGACCGTGGTCGGGGGGCGCACGGTGTACGAGCGTGACGGAGCGGAAAAGTAGGGAGGAGGAGGGAAGTACGAGAGTAGAGGCCTGCAGCCTTGTACACGAATTTGAAGAAACAACTGCGACGAATCGAACCCGACGCCGAACAGGTGCTTATTGCACCCTCGAGCACCGGGTTCATTTTTTGTTGATCTTAATCTGTCCTGAGCGTCGCCGCGACGAGTTGAACACAACCGTCGACAACCAAAAATCGAAATGCCCGAATCCGCCCGTACGCCCCTGCTACGCGTCGGGTTCGATTCGTCGTACTTGTCCTTCAAATTCGTGTACAGTCAGTTGTCTCATCGCTTTCCGTGCGCCCTCTCGAGTGCCCACAACTGGCAGAAATCGTATCACTGCTGGCATTCGGGCTCGACCGGTCTTAGCTTCGCGACATCTACTCGCCCGGAGAAAACAGGTGTCGCAGTCCGCTTCCCGGTGGCGCCTCGCCGCTGGCATCCCCGCGCTCGCGCTCTTCATCGCCGCAACACCCAGCGCGACCAAGGGGATCACATACGACTTCTCGATGCTCACGGCCAATAGCGCCGGCAAAGGGAAGGACATGGAAATGAACGGCAAAGGATACGTCGCCGGCTCCAATGCGCGCATCGAGTTCACCAACGTGAACATGCCGCAAATGAAGGCGCAGGGCGGGCCGTTCGCCGATGGCGCCTACATCCTGGTCAAGGGCGACACCAAGCAGTTCATTCTCGTCGACACGAAGCAGAAGCGGTACTCTGAGATGGGCGAGGATGGGCTCATGCAGATGACCAGCGCGGTGACGCAACTGCTCAAGTTCGAGATGTCGAACATCCACATTGACGCGAGTCGGGTGCAGCCGGACACCACGGTCGACAGCTACAAGGTGTCACACTACCATCTCAATCAGACGTACCACATGAAGATGTCCATGGCGTTCATCCACCAGGAGGGTGACGTCCAGGCGAGCGGCGACTACTACTACGCGCCACAGTTCGCGGATCTCGTGAATCCGTACCTGTCGTCGGGGTGGAGCGCGGCCACGAACTTCTTCAACAACGCCGACTACACCAGTCAGCTCAAGGCCGCCGCGGCAAAGATGCCGCACGGTGTGCCGGTGTTCGTCGTGATTCACAACACGAACACGGACAAGAAGGGCAAGGCCACCACGAGCACCACCACCATGCACACGACGAATCTCGTGCGCGGCGACGTTCCGGCGTCCACCTTCGAGATTCCCGCCGGCTACACGAAATACGAACCGCAGTCGCAGCAATCCGCACAGGCGGCGTCGTCACAGGATGCCGGTGCGCAGACGGACACCGCGCCGACGAAGAAGAAAAAGAAGGGGCTGTTCCACTTTCCGTGATCAGCCTCGCGTAGATGCACGTCGCGCCAGAGCATCTGCCCTGGCGCGACGTTTTTTTGCGCTGCACCGCCAACTAGAAGCGCATGAGCTCCGTGTACGCGCGCTTGAAGTCCTCGACCTGCGGCAGAATCGCGTCCTCGAGCTGCGGCGCGTAGCCCACGAAAGTGTCCGTGCTCGCCACGCGCTTGACCGGCGCATCGAGCCACGCGAAACACTCGTCCGCAATGGCCGCCGCGATCTCCGCGCCGTAGCCCCACGACAGCGAGTCCTCGTACCCGATGATCACCCGATTCGTCTTCTTCACGCTCGCGAACACCGCCTCGCGATCCCACGGGCTCAATGTGCGCAGGTCGATCACCTCCACATCGACCCCCTGCTCGGCCACATGGTTCGCCGCAACCAGCGCGCGCTGCACCGTTGCGCCATAGGTGACGACCGTAATGTCCGCGCCCTCGCGCACCACCTTCGCCTTCCCGAACGGGATCATGAAGTTCGGGCCCGGATAGCACGCCTTGTTGTACGTCTGGCGATACAGATGCTTGTGCTCGAGGAAGATCACGGGATCGTCGCCGCGAATCGCCGTGCGCAGCAGCCCGTTCGCATCGAGCGCGCTCGACGGGCACACCACGCGCAGCCCGGGCGTGTGCGTGAACAGCGACGCACCCGTCTGCGAATGATAGATCGCGCCGCGGATGTACCCGCCGTACGTCGTGCGCACGACCACCGGCGCGCTGAACGCGTCGTTCGAGCGCCACCGCATCGTCGCGAGCTCATCGCGAAGCTGCATGAACGCCGGCCAGATGTAGTCGAAGAACTGGATCTCGACCACCGGCTTGAAGCCGCGCAGCGCCAG
>JBDTXN010000025.1:0-28311 GCA_040006175.1 Gemmatimonadota bacterium
GCCGCCGCATCTTCGAGTCCGGGCGCTACCGGCACGGCGCCGGGATCGAGGGGCAGCTCCTTGTTCGAAGGATCGGTCACGCGAGCGTCGTCGCTGCGTTCACAAGTCCGTTTTGCATCGTCAACAGTCATCTCCTTGCAGGGCGAACGCAGTCTCGCACGAGCGAGATTTCCTTCATGCGCGTGCTCCCGAAGTCCCCTGTCGGGCCCTCCCGTTGAATAGTATCATTGGGCAATCGGTTGGCGCTCGACGTGCCCGGCTCATGCACGACGTGCGCCGCCTTCACATTTCTTCCAATTGTGCCTTGACGAGTGGACGGCCGCTGGTTGCTGAGCCTGTAAATCCGCCAACGCGATCCGCCCCCAGCTCGCCTCGCGCGAAGTCAGCGAGGCGCGCAGAAGGAATGCGGGTGTACCGCGCGCTGCGTGACGCGATCAACGAAGGACGCCTCGCGCCGGATACGCGCTTGATCGAGGATCAACTCGCGCTGCAGTTTCGCGTGAGCCGTACGCCGATCAGGGACGCCATTCAGCGGCTGCAGCAGGAAGGCTACGTCGTCACTCCGGATGGATTCCGCCACGCACGCCCGGTCGTCGCTCCGCTGGTGGACAGCGACGCCGATGAGCTGTGCTCTCTCGTTGCGCTGCACGAAGGACACGCAGCGGCCGCAGCGGCGCGACTCCCCACGGAGCGGCGACTCGAGCTGGTTGCGGAGCTCGTGTCGCTGAACGAGAGCATGCGGCGCGAGGGCGGGTCGCCGGACGCGTCGCACGATCGCCTGCACGACATCGACGCGGCGTTCCACCACGCGTGCACGCACGCCGCCGCCGGTCCGCGGCTACTCGCCCTGCTCGACGTGATCAAGCCGCAAGCAGAGCGCTACAACCGCGTTTACGCGAACAAGGTGCTACCGAAACGCATCGCGGAGGCTGTGATCGAGCACGACGCGATCATCCGCGCTTTGCGCGCGGGCGATCCCGAGTCCGCGCGTCGTGCCGTCGAAACGAATTACGGCCACGGCACCGCGGAGCTGACGCACGTGATCGACGCGCCGGATGAAAGCGATGCCTTGCTCCCTCGGCGCTCCCCCGCCTTGCCGCTCGCCAAAAAGCGGAACGACGGCCGATAGACGGTTGCTGCGATGCTGCGTCAGTCGTGACGCAGCAACGCTCGCATCCACACTCCGGAAACGCGCGAGGTGGACGCGCCGAACGGATCCTGGAACCGCTCGCCAGCGAAGGTGGTGAGCGGGAACGACAGCTGCGTGAGCGCTGGATCGACGCCCGCTCTCGACGGGAAGGACAGCGTCAGCGCAGCGCCGTATGTGGCGAGGAGACACGTCGCCTGCTTCGCGGTGGCAATCACGGGATTGGTGAGCCCACTCGGAGGCGCGGGGCAACTCGAGCCCACGGAGGTTTGCGTCACGCTTCCCGACTGTGCGCTCGCGTCGATGACGACAGTGTCGTTCGCGATCAGCTGTGCGCCCCCCGACGAACCGTTCGCGAGGATCACCGTGACGATCAACGTGTGCGCATCCGCGTCGCGGTGCGCAATGACGAGACGGCCCGAATCGGACGGGGCTCCATTCTCCGTCAGCACTTCTTCGAAGACGAAGCCCTTCCAGCTTTCCCCGCCAGATGCCGTGGTCATGGCGATGTTGGTCTGCGTTCCGCCGAAGGATGCGGGAAGCTCGAGATCCGAAAGGGCCACCGACCGCGAGTTGTAGTTCGTGTCGCTGGCACTCAACGCCTTGGCCGCTACGTACAGGGAGTCGAAATGCACGGCAAGATTCGTCGTGCCGCCTCGCGGACCCGTGCTGTCGCCGCCGCATGCGGCCGTGGAGGTGAGAATCGCAATTGCTGCGGCGAGCGCAGTGCGCGGTGCGAATTGCATGTGCAACAGACTCCGGAATGCGGGAATGGACCCACGCCACGACGCGCGTCGAAGCGCGACGACATGCGACAGACGACGGCGCGAGACGTACCAGGCCGTGGAAGGGCCATAAGCGATTTCTGTTCCCGCACGAACGGACCGTAGGCGGGGTGACGCGGGTCACAGGCCCTCTCGCGGGCCAGCGGAAGCATCCGACGCGACAATGCCCCGCCGATCGGAAGCGATCGTGCGAGGCATCGAAACGTGACAGCCAGCTGAAAACAGACGGTTATACGAGACGCGGCAAAAGCCGCCCCGATGTCGCGCCTAGTGCCGCTTGTTCGCAGCCGCAGCGTGAAGAATGGCTCGAATGCGGCGCACCGTCGCACCCGCGGTCTGGTCGACCGCTCGCACTCCACTGATCGTCGCATTCGTGAACGACACGCTCGTGAGCGCCGCATCCACTTCCGCCGTGCTGGAGGAAGTCAGCGAGAGCGAAGTCTTGAAGCTCGCAAGATTGCAGCTCGCGATGGACAGCGAGTCGAGCTGTGGATTGAGGAGCGATGATGAGGGCGTCGCGCACGTCGAGCCGATCGATGTAAGCGACGTGCTTCCACTGGCGTCCGACGGGTTCACGAAGATCGTGTCACCGGTGATGATCCCTCCCATAGGTCCGTGACCCGTGCCATCGAAGTCAACCACGATCGCCGTGTGGGCGTCGCTGTCCCGGAATGCAAGGAAAATGAACGAAGAGTCCGAGCCCGAGCCCGACGCAGGAACCTCCAGGAGCTCGTAGGATTTCCACTGCTCCGTACCGGAAGCCGTCGTCACACTGATCGTGGACGGCAGGGCGCCGAGCGCCGCGGGAAGCTCGAGCAGCGTGGCCAGGAAGGCCCGTGAGCCATACAACTCATTGGTCTGAGCCTGCGCGGTCGCGGCAAGCGCAATCGAGTCGAAGTGAGTCGCAATCTGTGCGGCCGTCTGTTGACGTGGACCGGTGCTGCTGTCGCCGCACGCTGCGGCAGCTACGATTGCGACGAGTGTTGAGGCGCTTCGGAGACGAAATGAACGCATGCGACTATCTACTCCAGAGAATGGGTTGCACAAGAATCTCTTTACCATCGACGGAACTGCTGTATCTCACGTCACTAACTTCCCTGTAACGAGCTGGCGCCGATCTCGCTGCTGGTTTACGCCGGCGCGGCCGCGAGTCGCGCGCTCGGTGTCGAGCTTGCGATGGCAAGCTCCTCCCCCGTCATGTCCACCGGAACATCCGCGAACAGCGGCGTGCTGAGATAGCGCTCGCCTGTATCCGGCAGCATGCACAGTACCGTCGCTCCCTTCGCTGCGTCCTTGCAAACTTGCAGCGCGCCCGCGAAGGTGCCCCCCGAAGACGTGCCGACGAAGATTCCCTCCTTCGTCGCAAGCTCACGACTCCAGTGCATCGCGTCCGGCCCGGTGATGGGGACGACGCGATGGATGAAGCCCATCTCCACAGCGTCGCCCGCGAGCTTCGGAATGAAGTCGGGACTCCAGCCCTGCAGCGGGTGCGGCTTCCACGCGGGATGACTCCCCACGGCGGAGCCGTCCGGATTTCTCTCCTGCTTCGTGCCGCTCGCGAGCATCGGTGCATCGGCAGGCTCGCACACGACGACCTGCGTCTCGGGTCGCTCCTTCGCCAGGACGCGACCCACGCCCTTGAGCGTGCCGCCGGTACCGAAACCTGTTACCCAATAGTCGAACGGCTCGCCTGCGAATGCATCGAGGATCTCGCGAGCGGTGGTACGCGAGTGCATGTCCGCGTTCGCTTCGTTCTCGAACTGGTGCGTGAGGAACCAGCCGTGCGTCTGCGCGAGCTCCACGGTCTTCCTCACCATGCCCGTCCCACGCTCCGCAGCCGGCGTGATGATCACCTTCGCGCCGAGAAAACGCATGAGCTTTCGCCGCTCTACGCTGAAGCTCTCCGCCATCGTCACGACGAGCGGGTAGCCCTTCGCCGCGCAGACCATTGCGAGTCCGATACCGGTGTTGCCGCTCGTGGCTTCGATCACTGTCTGGCCGGGCTTCAGCGTGCCTCGCCGCTCGCCATCCTCGATCACCGCGAGCGCGAGGCGGTCCTTCACGGAACCGAGCGGATTGAACGCTTCCACCTTGACGAAGAGATTCACACCAGGGGGCGCGAGTCTGTTGATGCGCACGATGGGAGTGTTGCCAACGGTCTCGAGAATGCTGTCGTATTTGCGAGTCATCACGCTACTCCGAAGGGCGCGCGAGGCGTTGAGGCGTCGCCGCTCGTATCAGTGCGGCGACCCACAAAGAAATACCCTGTCCGAATCATGGCGGAAAAATATGCCCGCGGAAGCAGGACGCCAGCGTGCGACCGTACTCGCGCTCGCGTGGACCTCTGGGCGAAAGGCGTGCGAAACCGTTCCTTTCGCCCCTTCAAGATTTCCGGGTCGACGAAGCTAGAGGTAGCTCAGCCAGGGATCGTTCCGTCGCGCTTTGAGCGATGCGTACCAGCGGCAGAGTGGGTACATCCCGCACACGACCAGCGTCCACACCAGATAGACTACCGGCAGCGAGAATCCCCACCCGGGCGGCGCAGCGAATGGATAGTGCGCGAGATCCGGCGACTCGAACATCCAGTGACCTGTGCCGTAGCGAGCGTAACAGACCGCGAGCGCGAGCAGATGGATGAGCGGAAAGTGCACCACGTAGTAGAAGAGCGGCACTCTTCCGAAGACGATGGCGGGGCGCACGAGACGCGGAGTCGCCCCGTCCACTGCGGCCAGAAAGAGGAGCGCGGGGCCGAGCGTCATCAACAGGAACGCGAGCGACGGTGGATACTTGGTCGTATTCAGAAAGGAGAGCACCGTGTAGAGCGTCGTCTCGTGATACGACCAGCGCGACGGGTCGCCATAAACGTTCACGGCCCGCAGTACGCAGAAAGCCGCGGTGCACAGCAGTCCGATGCGCAGCAGGAACGCGCGGCGCCGCGCCGCGCTCCACGAGTAGATCTGCCCCAATCCAAAGCCGACCGCGGTGACTCCGATCCACGGAACAATTGGATAAGCGACGAACACGACGTGCGCCGGAGAATTGAGCACGAAGCCCGGCTGATGGAGAATGGCCCACAGCGGGCTCGCGGACCGCACGGAGTCGAGGAGATTGTGTCCGGCGATCATTGCGAGCCCGATTGCGGTGACGAGCGGCGCGGGGAGTCGCACCAGACCGGCGAGTGCGATCATGGACCAGCCGAGTGCCCAGAGCACGAGCAGGAGCGTGACGCGAAAGTCGAAGTTGAACTGATATGCGAGGCACCGCAGCACGACGACGTCGAGCACGATCAGCCACAGTCCGCGCGTGAGCAGGAAGCCGGACAGATTGCGCGGACCACGCCTGCTCAAGGAGAAGTACGCGCCGGTGCCGGTGAGCAGAAAGAAGACGGGCGCGCAGATGTTCGTGATCCAGCGGGTCATGAACAACGCCGCCAACGCGGTGGAGAGGTCGGTTGGGTTCTGGCCGGCGATGCCGAAGTAGTCGCGCGTGTGGTCGAGCGCCATGATGATCATGATGACGCCGCGCACGATGTCTACGGAATCGATGCGCGTCCGCGACAGAGTTCGGCTGCGCGCCTGCGCGGGCGTGCGGTCTTGTACCGACGTTCGGAACGTCGTTCCCACGAGGTGCTCCGCGAGAGAGTGTTCGAGCAGCGTGTGCGATTCACGGTGGCGTTCGCATTCCTGCAGCGAGCATGCTCGTGATACAAGCCGCACACAACCCGGCGCAGCGTCCGGGGGGTGTCAGACTTCACTGACACAGGAGGCTGAAGAAGCATTGAACCCGTGGTCTTGCCCGGGATCGGTATACCTCGGACAATTCACCGCGACGATGTGGTCAGCGGCGCGCTATCGCGGGAGTTTGCGCGCAGGTCTCGCCACCAGTCCTTGGTGGAACGAACCGTGCCCCCAATTGCACAAAGACGTGTCGAACAGCCGGTTGAGCCGCTGTAGACGCGTAGCAGTTCCGGTTGAGCTCCCTGTGACCTTCCCACTTCCCCCCGGTCCACCGTACGTGACTCGGCAGCGCATCAGCGTGGTGATTCCGTGTTACAATAGCGCTCGTTTTCTCGCGGAAGCGCTTCGATCCGTCCGGGAACAGGCGCGCCCAGTCGACGAGGTGATCGTCGTCGACGACGCATCCACGGACGGATCGGCCGAGCTCGCGCGCGACGCTGGTGTTACGTGCATCTCTCTGGATCGCAACGGCGGGCCAGGCGCCGCACGCAATACGGGAATAGCGCAAACCACAGGCGACCTGGTGGCGTTTCTCGACGCGGATGACTACTGGATGCCGACGCACATCGCCGATGTCGCGGGGCTGCTCGAATCGCACCCGGAGAGTGTCGTTGCATTCTCGCGCATTCGTCGATTCGGAGAGGAGGATGTCATCGCTCCTCCACAAGTGCCGGAGGGTCCGCCCTCGTACATATTTTGGCAGCTCATCGAGGAGAACATCGTCGCCCAATCTTCAGCAGTGGTCCGCCGTGACACGCTCCTGCGCCACGGGAGCTACGACGCCTCGCTTCGCTATTCCGAGGATTACGAACTCTGGCTGCGCCTGTCGCGCCGCTATCCCTTCGTGTGCACGAGCGAAGTGACGGCGGGATATCGCGTGCATCCTGGGCAAGCATCGCGCAACATTGTGAAGATGGTGGCCGGGCGGTGGCGAGTGAAGCACGGGTTCTGGAAAGCTGCGCGACAGACCGAAACTCCAGCGTTCGTGGCGCAACTCGAATCGCAGATGCGGCGCGCGTTCGCGCAGGGGCTGCAGACCGCGTGGGATGAGCGAAACGAAACGCATATTCGGGCGTTGCTCGCCGTACACAAGATGGTGCCGGGGGGCGAAAAGATTCATCGAGAGTGGACGCGCCGATACCTTCGTTCCTGGCGACTCTGGCTCGCTATGGGAGGCGCGTGGGAGCGTTTGCTGCCGTCCGTTCGGCACGTCGTTCGTCCATTTCTCAGCATGCTGCTCGGCTCCACAGAGCCGCGCACACCGCTGCCGGACTACCTGCCGCCACCCGAGCACGATCCCGACTGATCGCTTTCGCCGCGCGCACGAGCGCGGAGCAGCCCCCAAGCGATGCTCGCGCGCCGCATGTGCACGCTCCACACGTCCGCCGACGCGTACGCACGCCGCACCCGATAGGCGATCTCCTGGATGACCGCCTCGCGCCATGCCCAGCGAGGTCGCCCGAACAGGCGCGCCTCTCCGCTCGCCGCGCGCGTTCGCGCGAGCGACGTACCATTCCCCGCGTAGTAGCGGCGCAGATAGCGCACGGTTTGTCTCTCCGCCGGGATCACGTGATGGAGTCGCGCGCCAGGTACCCAGCGACCTGAAGCACCCTCTTCCAGCAGCGCCTGCAGCACCGCCCATTCTTCACCCGCTGCCAGTTGCCTGTCTCGCCTGCCGAGCTCCGGATCGAATGGGTGACGCCGCTGTGCATCCGTTCGCACGACGAAGTTGGCGCCGAACGGAAGCGTGTCGATCGTCAACGGCACGGGCGCGGCGCCCAGGTCACGTGCGGCGTACGCGTTGTCGACGTGCGGCAGCGCAAGTCTGAGCCAGTCGGGTGGCGTGCCCTCGAGCTCCGGCACGATCGGACCTCCAAAGAACGCCGCGTCTGGCCACGTGAGGAACGCCTCGTGATACGCTCGCAACCACTGCGAATCCACGATCACGTCGTCATCGATCCATACTATGTAGTCACCACGCGCGCTGACGATCGCCGCATTGCGCGCGTGAGACAAGCCGACGTTCCGCTCGGTGATCGTGCGCAGCGGCAGCCTTGCCACGGCGCCCGCGAGAAGGGCCGCGGTGTCGTCGTTCGAGCCATTGTCGACGACGAGCACCTCCCACGCCAACGATGCCGGCCGCTCGACATCCGCGAGTGATTGGAGCGTCCGCTCGAGTGCGCGGCGACGATTTCTGGTGCAGATGGCGACGGAGACGAACACGGGAATGCCGCTCAGCCGAATCGCCGCGCGAGGCGACGAATGGTGTAGTCGAAGGCACCGTGAATCTCCCGCAGCGTGGCGCCGAATTGTTGCACGCCGATCGTCTGCCACCAATGGCGCGCCACCGGCCAGCGCGTGGGCAAATCGAAGATGCACTTCGCGTAGTACGCGCCGCGGCCGTGATCGTAGCTGCGCCAGAGGGCCGCGATGCTCGCCGGATCGCGCCGCCCGTGGTGATGATGGACTACGGGCTCGGGAACGTAGCTGCCCGAGAAGCCGGCCGCCGATGCGCGCGCCACCGCGTCGACATCGTCGTTGCAGAATGGCGTGCCCGGTCCGAGCGCGTCGTCGAAGCCGCCGATACGTTCCAGCACCTCCCGACGGAACGCCATGTTCGCGCCCTGCACCAGCCCCGTGGGCACGACGGTGCTCGCCGGAATGGGGATCGCCGCGGTGTCCACACGGATCGTGATCGGATGATCTTCCGCGTCGTATAGCAGGATGCGTCCCCCTACATAGGAGAGATCGCTGCATGCGAGCGCGTCGACGACACGGTCGACGAAGTCCGGAGCTGGATAGCAGTCGTCGTCGGTAAATGCGAGCAGCGTACCGCGAGCAGCCCGCACGCCCGCGTTGCGCGCCCGACCGAGTCCGGCGCGCGGCTCGCTCGCGACCGCGACGTGCACATCCACGCTGCTCGCCAGCGCCCGAAGTCGCGCCGGCGTGTCGTCGGTAGACCCGTTGTCGACGACTACTAGCTCCCACGGCGTGTGCGCGCGCATTCGGCCGATCGCGCCGAAGAACGCGTCGAGCCGCTCCCCTCGATTGCGCGTGCAGACGATGAGCGAGAGCAGCGGAGCATCGATCACCGTCGCGGCGTCGCTCACACGACCGGCGTGATCCCGCCGCTCGACGCGCCCGCGTGCTCGCCCTCCCGCATCCGCACGCGCGGGTTCATCTGTACCGAGCCCACGAACGGCGGGCCCTCGCCGACGTCTATCTGCGCACCCGGCCCCGGAAACACCTCGCGCGAAGTCAGCGTGTCGAGCACCAGCGACTGAATCGTGTACACGTTCGCGGGAACGTTGAGCTGCAGATCCATCTCGAGCGTGAAGGGGCCGGCATACGGGAGCGCAACGCCGCTCAGCGCCGTATCCGTGGAGAACACCGTCGTTCCCGTCTCAACCGATGCGACGCGCAGCACAACGGACTCACGCGTGCCCGTCCAGTGCGGGCGCACCGTGCCGGTCAGTGTCACGGTGATCACCGTTCCTGATGGCACCTGATCCGGCGCGTTGACGATCATGGAATCGATGCGCGTCGCCGCGTCGCCCGCGATCGGATCGGCCGTGCTCTCGCCTGTGCCGACGTATGCCGCGATGGTTTCTCGCGGCGTGCCGCTGTGCACCACGCGTCCGCGGTTGAGAAGGATCGCCTTCGTGCAGAGTTGAGCGATCCGGTCCAGCTGATGCGACACGACCACCAACGGCACCTGCTGCCTCCGCATCTCGGCGATCCGTCCGAACGCCTTTTGCTGGAAGGCCGCGTCGCCTACTGCGAGCACCTCATCAATGATCAGCACATCGGGATCGAGATGCGCAGCGATGGCGAAGCCGAGGCGCGCGTGCATGCCGCTCGAGTAGCGCTTCACGGGCGTGTCGATGAAGTCGGGGATGCCCGCGAACTCCACGATCTCGTCGAACTTCGCCGCGATCTCGCGACGATGCATTCCCATGATCGAGCCCTGGAGAAAGACGTTTTCCCGCCCGGTGAGATCCGGGTGAAAGCCCGCCGAGAGCTCGATCAACGCTCCGATGCGGCCACGCACCGTGCAGCCGCCGCGCGTGGGCCGGACGATGCGCGTGAGCAGCTTGAGCACGGTGGATTTCCCCGCCCCGTTCGGCCCGATGATGCCGAGCGCCTCACCCGGCCGCACCTCGAAGGACACGTCGCGCAGCGCCCAGAAGTCCCCCGACTCAAGATCGTGCGACGATCGCACACCCCTGCCTATGAGCCGGCGCCCGAGCGCCGGGAGCAGATCGCGCAGGCTGTTGTGGATCTCGCCATAGCGAAACTTCTTCCACACCCGCCGGAACGATACGGAGGCGTCGCTCACGGCCACTCAGATGTATTCTGCAAATACGAACTCGGAGCGGTGGAAGATCATCGCACTGGCGGCGAGTCCGACGATCGCCCACAGCGTGGCGTAGGCGAGGTAGGCCGGCGACCACACGAGAACGCCATCTGCGGCGACGAGCGGTACGAGAAGATCGTGTTGATCGACGATCGCGAGGCGCAGCCCCTCGAGCAGCGGCGACAGCGGATTCAGCATGACCAGCCGGGCCAGCCTGCTCCCCATCATCTCCGGATCGAAGAACACGGGCGTGAAGAAAATTCCAAACGTCAGCATGACCTGCACGATGTACTTCACGTCGCGGAAGAAAAGATTCGCGCAACTCAGGAACAGGCTGGCGGCAACGGTGAGCAAAAACAGGAGCAGCGCGAGCACCGGCACCCACAGGAGCGCCACGGAGGCGTGTACGCCGAGAAACGGAAGCACGAACGCGAGCACGATCGCACCGATGGCTGCATCGAACGCCTGACCGAACGTGGCGGCGAGCGGCAACACGGCGCGCGGGAAGTACACTTTGCTCACGAGTTGAAGATTTCCGGTGAGACTCTGCGTGGCGAAGCTGATCGTGCCGACGAAGAACGACCACGGGAGCGCCTTCACCGAGATCGACGCGATGCCCGCCAGGTCGAGCAGAGCGCCCGATCTTCGCGTCATGGCGTAGCGCACCACGCACCCGGAAAGCACCACGAGCGCAGGCATCAGAAGCGCCCATCCGAATCCGATGACGGCCTGCTTGTAGCGGATGCGCACGTCCCGAAGCGTGAGCTGGTACAGCATCTCGCGAAATCGCCACAGCTCGGTGGCGGCCTCACGAAGATCCTGCCCGTAAGTCGGTGAGGGCTCATCGTCGACGGCCGGATCGTACGACGGTTCCGGGGATCGCCCGGATGGCGGCGCCTGCGCATTCGCGCTCCGCGAATCGAGGTCCACCGCGGTCGCACGGCCGTCCGCTGCAGGCGTCACGAATCACCCCGAGTATAATACGGCATGTCCGCCCAAGCTAAGCCCCGAATTCCCCTGTGCCTAGCCGAGTCGTCCCTGCGGATGCGCCTGCGGTTGCGGATTCGCCCGGAACCCTCGCCAGGCGCACGACTGCGCATGAAATTGCATGATTATGTTCGACCCTTGGTTCTGGACCGCTCGCTCCGCGACCGGCGCACCGAGCCTAACGCCCTGACGCAGGACGAGCCCATTCGAGCAAGCACGACACGACCGATCAAGGTTGCCGATCTGGAGCTGGGTGGCCCGATTACGGGACTGACAGCCCTCGACGGTTACGAATCTGCACGACTGCTCGTACGGCTCGGCGGCACGCCGCTCGGCTGGACGACCGTGCCCATTATGGACGGACACTGCGATGCGCACACGCTCGTCGCAGCAGTGCGCCGGGATCTGCTCGAGCCTCTCGTGCGCGAGCTCGTGCACCGGCGATTGTCCGAGCCGCTGACGGACGACGTGTTGGACATTGGGAAGTTGCTCGCCTTCGCCCCGGCGGACACGCGGAACGCGCCCGATATCTCCGTGGCAGTGTGTACGCGCAACCGACCCGTGGATCTCAAGCTTTGTCTCGACGCTCTGGCGCAAATGTCCTCGCCCGCGAGCGAGATTCTCGTAATCGACAACGCGCCCTCCAGCGATGAGACGGAGCGACTCGTGCGCGAGCAATATCCCGGTGTGCGCTATGTGCTCGAACCGCGCCCCGGTCTCGATTGGGCGCGGAACCGTGCGATCGCGGAAGCCCATGGCGAAGTCCTCGCGTTCACGGACGACGATGTGATCGTCGACACGGGATGGCTCGGCGCGATCGCCGACATCTTCGCCAGCGCGCCGCACGTCCACGTGGTGACCGGCCTCGTGGTTCCGTACGAGCTCGAGAGCGAGGCCCAGCAGGACTTCGAGAGCTACGGCGGATTCGGTCGCGGCTTCTCACGCGCGTGGCATGTTGCCGGCAGTCATCACGGCGCGGGCCGATTCGGCACCGGTGCCAACATGGCGTTCCGGCGATCGCTGTTCGACAGGATCGGAGGATTCGATCCCGCGCTAGACGTCGGCACGCCGGCGGACGGCGGCGGCGATCTCGAGATGTACTTTCGCGTGCTGCAGGAAGGCTACGTGCTCGTGTACGAGCCGCGCGCCATCGTGCGTCACCGCCATCGGCGCGAGCCGGAGCGGCTGCGAAAGCAGATGCGCGACTGGGGAAAGGGATTGTTCGTGTACATGCGACGCAGTGCCGACCGGTACCCGGGCGAGCGGCGCGAGTTCAAGCGCCTCACCGACTGGTGGATTCGCCGGTACATCGTCCGTCGATACGTGCTGTCGTTCCTGCGAACGGCACCGTATCCGCGCGACCTGATCGTGGAGGAGGTGCGCGGCGCGCGGCAGTCTCGCCGCGCGTACGCCGACACGGTTCGCGGCGCCGAACGCATTGCTCGCGAGTCGGGATCGGGAAAATACGATGAGCTCGAGCGCGTGAAGTCGAAGTCACCCGACGTGCGGGTCACGACCAGCGCCGTGTCGGTGCAGGAGCTCGAGCTGTCGGAGCCGCTGCGCACGATCGACGATGTCGGCGCGGCTCGCGCGGTGCAGCTCTACGTGATGCGACACGGTCGCCACGTTGGATCCTTCGAAGTCGCAAACGCTGGACATCCGCTCTCCACGCCGCAGTTGCGCGACACGATCACCGATTTCTTCGCGCCGCTGGTGCTCGGAAAACGGCGCGAGGAGATCGGCGAGGCCGTCGAGCGCTGGTACGCGGGCGAGCGACTCGGCGCGCAGAGCTCCGTGGTGCCGCGCAGCATGCCACCTGTTGCACCCGCATCGATCGTGGTCGCGACGTACGACCGCCCGGACGATCTTCGGGCGTGTCTGCGCTCGCTCACCGTGCAGGCAACGGAGCGCCCCGTTGAAATACTCGTGGTCGACAACCATCCCGAGTCGGGACTGACGCCGCCGGTCGTCGCCGAGTTCCCCGTGGTGCGACTGCTGAGCGAGACGAGGCAGGGGCTCTCCTATGCGCGCAACGCGGGCATCGCCGCGAGCGCCGGCTCCATCATCGTCGCCACGGATGACGACGTCGTCATGCCACCGGACTGGCTCGAGAAGCTGCTCGCGCCTTTTGTGCGCGAGGATGTCATGATCGTTACCGGAAACGTGCTGCCAGCCGAACTGTCCTCGCGAGCGCAGCAGCTGTTCGAGCATTACGGTGGTCTGGGACGCGGCTACGTGCGCGTGGAAGCGGGAGGCGAGTGGTTCGGCTCGTGGTACAGGGAAGCGGTCCCCACATGGCAGCTCGGCGCAACTGCGAACGCCGCATTTCGCGCGAGCATATTCTCTCATCCGCGTATAGGGATGCTGGATCCCGCACTGGGTGCCGGCTCTCCGACTGGGTGCAGTGAGGATACAGACCTCTTCTATCGCGTGCTCGCGGCGGGCTTCACGATCGTGTACGAGCCGGCCGCGTACGTCTGGCATCATCATCGGCGCGACATGCGCGCGCTCAGACGTCAGATCTACGCGTACAGCAAGGGCCACGTCGCCTACCACCTCAAGACGTGGACGCGCTACGGCGATACGCGGGCGCTCTTCCATCTCGGGTTGACGCTACCCAAGTGGCAGATCAAGAAGCTGGTGCGATGGATGCGCCGCTCGAACGATTATCCCCTCTCGTTGATTCTGACGGAGATCGCGGGAAACCTGGCGGGACCCTGGGCGCTATGGCGTGCGCAACGTCGCGCGCGACGCCTCGATGCCGCGGACGCATGAACACGACGAGGACATGATGTCACTGCGCTACAAGTTGAAGGTTCGCATTCTCAAGACGCCTCGTGGCAATCTGCTGTGGAGACATTGGCGCGCGCGCCGCGGCGACATCGTTGGCAGCTACGCCGATCTCCCGAAGTACGTGCGGCGTTTCGCACTCGGCAACAGCTTCGCGGACATAGGATGCATGTGGGGAGTGAACGGCGAGTTCGCCTTTCTCGCCGAAGAGGCGGGTGCGCGCGCCGTGAAGGGGGTCGACGTGTTCGGACCCACGCCCGAGTTCGAGCACACGAGGCTCGAGCGGAAGTCGTCGGTCGAGTTCGTGCTGGGTGACTGCACGCAGCCGGAGACGATTCGCCGCATCGGCCCGTCCGATGTCGTGCTGTGCGCGGGAGTGCTCTATCACCACCCTGCTCCCTTCGATCTGCTCGTCGCGCTGCGCGCGCTCTGCCGGAAAACATTGATCCTGCGTACGTCGACGATTCCGGAAATGCCGGGGCAGCCCAACGCCGCCGTGTTCTATCCGATGCTGAGCGCCGAGCATCGCGCGCTGTGGAATCTCTCGAACCTTGGACTGCTCAATCAGGTCGGGATCACCAACGCGTTCGAGCCACAGCAGGGCTACGGAAACTGGTTCTGGGGACTCACACCGAGTGCGCTGCGGTCGCTGGCGGAGACGGCAGGCTTTCGAGTGGACGAGGTGGCGACGGAGGCATTCGCCCAGACGCTGATCTGCACGCCGGTGGAGTCGGCGTTCCGGCACAAGCTGCCGGACCCCGTCGAGGCGCAGCAGCTTGGCGCCCAGGTGTCTGCGGCAGGAATCGCGCGCCCGGCCTGAGTCGCGCGTAGCCTCAGTGGTCCTCGCGCACGCGAGTGAACGGGCCGATGCGTGCGTCGCGCAGCATCCGCATGCCTGCGGCGAGCTTGCCCTCGTCCCAATGCATGAGGAACTCGCGGTGGCGTGACGCCATCACCAATCGCGGCACGCCGCCGTCGATGTCGTGCTCCACTGCGTTCATGCCCGTGACATACCAGCCGCGCCAGCCGATCTCGTAGCGCCCGGGCAGTCCGAAGCCCTCGCGCGTGTTCCAGGGGAGCAGCACCAGCATCGCTACGCACAACCCGTTCTGCATCCAGCGACGCGGCGTCTCCGATGCGTAGATCTCCCAGATGAAATACGACGCACACAGCACCGGCAGCGCGAAGAGGACATAGCGCATCGGCATCCCGGATACCATGTCAGTCGCGGCGCGCCCATAGCCGATCGCAACTGCGAGCACCGCGCACCCGCCGGCGAAGGAAAAGAGCCCGAGTGCGCGCTGGCGCTCGGCGCCCCGCGTTCGAGTGAGCGCGCGCATGAGCAGCAGCATCGACGGCGCGAGCACGGCAATGATCGCGGCGATCGAGAGAATCCATGCGTTGCGCGCGGCTGCACCCCATGCGAGCGCGAGAAATCTGAGCGTCGTCACAAGCGTCTGCAGTCGCCCGGGATTCGGCGGATTCCACCACGGCTTGACGTAGCCGATGAAATAGATGCCCACGAGTATCGGCGCGACGATCGCGGAGCCGAGCAGCACGGCGCCGCGGGATGATGCCGATGAGGCTGCGCGTGCATCGCGCAGTGTCGTCATCCCGAGCCATGCAGCCCACGGCGCCAGCGCGAGCGCGAATACCAGCCCACTCGCACCGGTGAGCGGAAGCAGCACGAGACTCGCCGCCGCGACCCAAGTCTGCCCCCACGTCAGTGCCCCGCGCTGACGCGCGACCGCAAGCATGAGCGCGCACATGAGCACGGCCGACGACACGAACTGGAATTGCCACGCCCACACGAGATTTTCCCAGTCGCCCAGGTTCAGGAGCACGAGAGGGAAGAACGCATCGCTCGCGCGCGTCACGCCATTGCGCAGGTAGCGCGCGGTGAGGATCATGGCCGCCGCGAGCACGGCGAGCGACAGCACGTTGAGCACCATTCCCGCGCGGAAATCGTGCGTGGCCGAGAGGACGCCGAGGAGGATGAGGCGAGGGAGCGGCAGACGGTGCTCGTTGTTCTGCGACCAGAGCCAGGAGAGGAGATTCGGCTCGTGCCCCGTCATCGGCGGCACCATCAGCCAGTCTTCCGCGAGCGGGATGTTGCGGCCGTAGCGCACGATGCACGCGAGGGCGATCGCGACCATCAGCGCCCACGTGCCCCACACGAAGGTCCGCACTGCGTGCGCGGAATGGCGCGTTACGCGATCGTCGTCGGCGGTGTGCTCGACGGTGACCGCGGGTGCCGCGCTCACGAGGTGCTCGCCGCTCGCGCAGCGGCGACCGTAGATGATACGGGCGCGGGCTCGTCCGCCCGGAGCCAGGTGGTGCTCTCACCCTTCCCTACCGCGAGCGCCGCGTAGGCACCGCCACCAAACGTTGTACGGCGGACGAGACGTCGCAGCACGCGCCAGTAGCCGCCTCCCACGCGCACGAGCCGGAACGACGATGTCCCCATGTCCGGCGCGCGATTGATCCACGAGATGGGCACTTCGGCGATGCGATAGCCCATCACGAGCGGCTGGAGTCCGGTCTCTGCGTTGACCGCGAAGCCCGGCTCGCACAGCACCAATCGCTCGACCACCGTGCGGCGCATCAGCTTCATGTTGTTCGTGAGATCGCGAAAGCGGCGTCGCAGGGCGAGCTGCGCGATGATGTGAAAGCCGCGATTGGCGATCACCTTCTGGAATGGGTAGTTGAGGAGCACGCTGTGGCGGGAGAAGCGACTGCCCACCACGACATCGAAGCCCTCCGCCGCGGCGTCGAAGAGATCGCGCATTTCCGGGAGTAGATGCTGGAAGTCGCAGTCCATCGAGAGAATCCATCGCCCTGATGCGACGCGGTACCCGTCGGCGATGGCGCGACCCACGCCGTTGGGCGGCGTTCGGAATACCGGACGCACCCGCGGGTCTTCGGCAGCGAGCGCCCGAATGACTTCGCGTGTACGGTCGGTGCTGTTGTCGTCGACCAGGATGATCTCGTGCACGTAGGCATCGTAGAGCTCGCGCAGTCTGGAGACGAGCGGTCGGACGTTCATCTCCTCATTGTGACACGGGATCACGATCGAAAGCGCGCCGTGCAGCTCACCGTGCTCGCACAGGAGCGACGAGGCGCGCTCCTGCGTTCGCGGCGGCTTCTGCGCGTGCACGAGAATCGCGCCGGCGAGCGTGCGCACGCCCGGCGCATTCTCGAGCACGATGGAAAGATTTCGCAGCAGCCAGACCAGTTTGCGCGTGAGCGGTGCATACACGAAGTCGGTGAACACCGCGAAGATTCTGATGAAGCCGACCTCGGACATCAGCTCGTACAGTTGCGGACGGCTCACGAGCGCACGCGGATCGCGTCTGCCGATCAGTCGCGAGAGGCCGCGGTGCGCGCGAAGCATGACGTTCCACGGATTGCTCTCGAAGAGCACGACCTCGCCACCCGGGCTGAGCAGCTCGCGCGCGTGCTGCAGCATTTCGGCCGAGGTCCGACTGTCGAGCACATCCATGCCGACGATGAGATCGAAGTGCCGCCCCGCGAGCGGCCCGGGGAGCGACGATACGGCTACGGGCGAAGCCGCCGTACGAATTGATGCGCGCGCCGCCTCCGGCTGAAATGTCACCGAGGTGATGGGGTTCTCGCCGCGCGTCACGTGGAGCAGTTGGCGGGTGAATGCACCATCGCCGCATCCGAGTTCGAGAATGCTCTGTCCGGGCAGGAGATGCACGAGCTGACGGAACGCATGCGCGCGCCAGCGCATGCGATCGGCGGCAATCGGATCGCGATTGCAGAGATACCAGTCGCGATGGCGCTCACGCATCGCGAGCGTCTCTACGAGCGAAAGATCGGGAGCTGGCGGCTCGCGCATGGGCCGAATATTACGACGCCTCCCCGCGCGCAATGACATGGGGAGGCGTGCACAGCAGCGACATCGTTCAGGTCACGCTGGAGCGCCGCGGGCGCGGTGATTGTCGTGCATCCCGATAGCTCAGTAAAGCTCGGTCCACGGCCGGCGCGCCACGAACATTGGCGTGGCTGAGCCGGCCAACGCTCGTGTGAGCGCGCAGCTCGAGTACTGGATTTCTGCGTCGCCGAGGAGCGAGCTCTGTTCCAGATCGACATTGGCAGCCATGACGCCGCCGTGAAAGTGCCCACCCGTTCCCGCGGTCTGCAGGCTCCCCCGCACGACCACCGGGCCAAAGAACTCCGCGCCACCTTGCACGCTGAGATCACCCTCGACAAGGAGAATGCCCTGTCCTACGCCTCCCGTGATCTTTAGATCTCCCTTCGCATAGATGATCGGGAAGTACGTCTGGCACGCCGCCGTTGCGGGATTAGTGTGCATCGGGTCTCCCCAGTTGTCCGGATCAGCCGTGTAGCAGGCACCGCCGCTGACGGACGGGCCGAGCCCATTAATACTGGCGCTGGAAGAGTAGGTTTTTGTGGCCATACCGGTGAGCGTAGACCAGTCCAGCCCGGGTCCGAAGGAAAAATACGTGCTGTCGTCTGCGGCCGCGGGACTCTGCGCGACTTTCGGCGACCCACTGATGCAGCTCAAGCCGCTGCACCCCGCGGTTGTGATCTTGCTTGCGTCGGGCAACGCGAGCCCGGGAAGGTCGCCAGCGGGCGGCGGACAGTTCCAGCTCGCGACGGTGCTATCCTGCCCGTTCAGAAATGAGCTCCCGCCGATTTTCACCTGGCCTTTCGTGGTGAGCGCGCCCAGCATGTTCAACTGCGGAATCGCGAGGGTGACGGTAGCACCGAGGCGATGCCGCGCCTGCGCACCCGAGGCCGGGCCGACGCGCCCCGTGGACGTGACGAGAAACATTCCGTCCCCCGTCTTGGTGACGCGCACCGTGTCGAATCCGCCGTCATTCGAATTGTAGCCCAACGTAGCCACGAGCCCATTGGCACTCGTATTCCACGCGGGATCCCAGTGGCCCGGCAGCGTTCCCTGCGTCATCACCAGATGCATCCCGTACTCGGCGCTCGTGAGTGCGCGCGCCTGAAGCGCGCTGTTGCGGCTCATACGGTATTCCTGCGTCGACGCGAAGAACATTCCGGTGATGATCGCGCCGATGATCACGATTGCCGCGAGCGCAATGGCAAGCGCAAAGCCCTGGCGACTGCGTGAGCGTGCGAGCATGGATTGGTCCTGTCGTAGGATGGACACTCAGTTGCGCGGTGCGATGGTGATGAACGTCGAATCGGTCATCTTGCCGTTCGCGTAGCCCGAGGTGTGAACATCAACGGTGGTCTTCGCGCGCGCCGCGAGATCCACGCGTCGCACGAGAAGTGGATTGGCGGTTACTGCGCCGGTCGAATCGCGATATGTGAAGGCAATACCTCCAGTGCCGCCGGCGTTGGGCGGCAGATACGGCCCCGCGATAGGCTGGAGTGGATTGCACTTCGGATTGCGCGCCGGTGCACAGTCGAAGTAGCCGAGGTACCAGTTGCCGGAGCTCTCCTGATAGAGCTCGTAGCGCGCACGTCGCACGACGCGAATCGGTGCACCGACGACCGTGGTGGCCGACAGCGCGGGCGTCACCCGAAACGTGTAGCCCAGGGTCGCCTCACCAGCCGTGGTGGTGAGACCCGTCGTATTCGGGCAGCTCGCGTTCGGAGTCGGGGCTGCCGTGAGCGTGTAGATGTTGAAGGTGTCGCTCACCGTGCCCGGAGAACTTCCGGCATCGAAGATCAGCAGTGTGTCGCCCCCCGCTGGCGGCGCGAGCCACGACGTGAGCGCCGCACCGGTGGTCACGTTCAGAGGTGGCACGGTGATGATGGTCCCGCTCGCATCGATGGTACAGACCACGGATGCTCCGGGCTGCGATCGAAACTCGATGAAATTGGAGCCCATCGCGTAAATGTCCCCGTACTTGGGCGACAGCGACCGCAGGTCGCTCTCCAGCACGTAGGCGGCGTCGCGCGTCGAGGACCGCGTCTCGATGATCGCAGCGCTGTCCGAGTAGAAGCGCTGCTGCTGGACGAAGATCGTCATCACACTCGTGAGCACGATGGCGAGAATCACGATGACGATGAGCAACTCGACGAGGCTGAAACCGTTGCGGCTCGTGCGGGCCCGATTGGGGTGGCGGAGTACGCTCAGCATCGGACATAACTCCTGTACGCCTGCTTGACGACCGCTCGGCGGCTGATCGGCACGAAGCTCACACTGTCGGTAACGTCAAACACGCGCGAGCTGATCTGCGTGACCCGCCAGCTCTCCGAAACGCCGCGTGTGGTAGCCGACCCCGAGATGACCGACGCGCACGCGGTGCCGCGAAGCGTTTCGAAACGTGAGGCGGCGATCGTAGCTGCGCTGGCCTCGCGGCTCGAGCCGCCCATCATGCGCGAGACGGCCCCGCTCGTGGCGACGAGTCCCGCGAGCCCGACGCCGAGGAGCAGCAGCGTGACCATCAGCTCGATGAGCGTGAAGCCGCGACGAGTCGCGCTCCGCCGGGGCGTCGGTCGCATGTTCACAGTCATGTTCACAGTGAGCATCCCGTGCGCGTGACTTTGCCGAGCGCCATGAGGCAGACACTATCGCTGGTCGAGCCGTTCGTTACGCCGAACTTCAGCGTGGCGCTATTGCCGGTGACCATGCCACGCGAATCGTACGTCACGGTGTCTCTACTCGCGGAGACGCTCACACCGAATTGCGATCCCAGGTCCTGCTGCGAAATGATGGACGACGTCGTTCCCGTCAGCGCGATGAGTGAGATGACGTTCGCCGAACGAACGACGAGCACCGTCTGATCGGTTTGAATGGCGGTGGCGCGCCCCTGTGCGAGGAGGGCGCCGATCTCCTGCTTCGCGGAGTGGACCTGCATCGCACCCGAGATGGCCCCGTAGCGGGGCACCACGACTCCGAGCAGCACGCCGACGATTGTAATCACCATGAGAACTTCGATGAGCGTAAATCCACGCCGCTTCTGCATATGTCTTCCGCTTGCTGGTATTCGGGCTCCTAACGCGCTGTTCATGCCACGCCCAAGTGCTTCGTTCGCAACGACTTAAGAAACTCCTAATAATTCGAGCCGCCACATTGTAGTCGGTCCTCTGCAACTAAATTGCAGTTCATCACTCCCGCGCCGTCGTGGATCACGTCAGCGGGCCCCGAGCTGAGTGATGGATACACGAAGGCCCTCTGCTGATCCGACGGCAACCCGGCTGGCATCGCACTCGTGAGCGCGCGGAAGCCTCGTGGCTTTGCGGTCTCGGACCTCGGAGGGCCTGAACTGCCTTCGAACGGCGTCCACTCTGAGACGAGTTTCACCTCAGCGAGTCACGGCTCGCGTGGTGAGACGATGCGCGGCCTTCGCGCCCAGCCGCACCGGCGTGCGAACCTATCTGCGGCTCCCGTGCAGCCATAGCTTATCGCGGGTCTCCTCTTTCCCCACGAGCCGTGATCGATCTCTTCGCGCAGCTCAAGGAGTCGCTTCGCCCGTCCTACGATCTCGAACGTGAGATCGGGCGCGGCGGCATGGCGACGGTCTATCTCGCGCGCGACGTCAAGCATGACCGCCACGTAGCAGTCAAGGTGCTCGACCCGGAGCTCGGTGTCGTACTCGGCGTCGAGCGATTCCTGAGCGAGATCAGGGTCACGGCCAATCTCCAGCATCCGAATCTTCTTCCACTCTTCGACTCGGGCGACGTCAACGGGCATCTCTATTACGTGATGCCGTTCGTCGACGGAGAGTCGCTTCGCGCTCGGCTCGAACGCGACAGGCAACTCCCTGTCGACGAGGCGGTACGCATCGCGATCGCTGTGGCGCATGCACTCGATTACGCGCACGCACACGGCGTGATCCATCGCGACTTGAAGCCCGAGAACATTCTCATGCAGCACGGGCAACCCGTCATCGCGGATTTCGGCATCGCACTGGCGATCTCGAAGGCGGGCGGCAGTCGCGTCACGCAGACCGGACTCTCACTCGGCACGCCCCAGTACATGTCGCCCGAACAGGCGACCGGCGATCGCGTGATCGACGGCCGCAGCGACATCTACTCGCTCGGCGCGATCCTGTACGAGATGCTGGCGGGCGAGCCACCCCACGCCGGCGCCACCGTACAGGCGACCATTGCGAAGGTGATCACCGATCCTGTTCGCTCACTTCGCAGCCTACGTGACACGGTTCCCATTCAAATAGATCTCGCGGTCGCGAAGGCGCTCGCGAAGCTGCCCGCCGATCGCTTCGCCACCGCCGCTCTCTTTGTGCGCGCGCTGGAAGGAGATCGCACAGGACTTCCTGTCGCGCCCTCGGCGCAGCGGGGCGTCGTGCGCTCCTGGATTCGCAATCCCGCCACGATCGCGCTCGCGACATTGCTCGTGACGACGAGCGCGTTCGCGGCGTACAGGGCTCGACCGAGTGCGCGTAGCTCGCGTGCCGAGCGCACGGTGCGATTCGACTTCCGCCCCCCGCCGGGTGCGAACGTGCAGCTCACGTGGGGTTCGCCGATGGCCATCTCCCCCGACGGACGCTCGATGGCATACGTCGGCGAAGGGCCTACTGGATCGCTGCTCTGGATACGGAATCTCGAGACCGGCGCGTCGCGCGCGTTCGCGGGAACGGACGAGCCTGAATCACCGACATTCTCGCCGGACGGTCGCTGGATTCTGTTCACCATGAATGCCAGGTCAATCCTCGCGAAGATCCCAGTGGACGGAGGAGCGATCGTCCCGCTGTATCCGTCATCGTCCCTGAGTCGCGTCGCCTTCGTGACGAGTGACTCGATCGTATTTTCCAACGCAGACGCCGGAAACACCTTTGGGCGCCTCCTACTGGGCTCCCTCGCTGGCGGCACCGCGAAGCCGTTCCTGCTCGAACATTCGCCCGCAGTGTCACCCGCGCAGGCGAACCCGGTGACGGCACCGGACGGCAAGACCATTCTCTTCACCTCGGAGAGAGGTGCCCGAAGCACCAGCGGCGTCCTTGCGTGGGCGACTCGTTCCGAGCGACAGGCGGTGCTGACGCGCGTGCAAGCAACCTCCATTCTCGGCTATGTCGCGGGCCATGTGATTTACGCGAACGACGCAGGAGCGATCCTCGCCGTGCCATTCGACCTCGCGACTCACCGCATCACCGGCGAGCCTGTGCAGACGGGCGAGAGTGTGATGCTCGATGTATATGATGCCAAAGCCGCTCTCTCGGGAAATGGTGATCTCACCTTTGTAGCGGGCGGCGGACAAGTGCGTCCGATGCTCATCGATCGCAACAGCGCAAAGCCGCTGATGACCACCGAGCGAGCGATTGTCGACGCTCGATATTCTCCTGACGGAAGCCGCATCGCCGTTTCAATTCGCGACGCGGGTCGTACCGACGTCTGGGTATTCACGCCGTCGTCCGGAAGTCTCGATCGCCTCACCTCTACCGGATCGATCAATGACCGGGTGGAATGGTCACCCGATGGCAGTCGTGTCCTTTTTCGCACCGATCGTGAAAATTCAACGAGCCTGTGGTGGCAGTCGATCGACGGCAGCACGCCTGCCGCGCGTATTACTCCCAGGAGTTTGAAGGTGCCGGTCCTCGAGGGCGTGGTGACGCCGGACGGGAAGACCGTGGTGTTCCGTGTCGATACGCCGAATCACCTGCGTGACATTCTCTCCGTCCCGCTATCGGGTGACACGACGGTCACGACCGTGCTCGCCACCGATGCCGACGAGATGTCGCCGCGCATTTCGCCGGATGGAAAGTGGATGGCATACGTCTCGGCAGAATCGGGCACGGACGAAGTGTACGTCCGGCCATTTCCTGGCCCGGGCGGTCGCACGCTGGTGTCGCAGAACGGAGGTCGTGAGCCATTGTGGTCGCACGATGGACGAGAGATTTTCTATAGCAGCCACGGAGCGTACATCGCGGCCGCACTTACAATCTCGGCGACGCCTGCAGTCGCTTACCGCGATACGGTTGCCTCGGGAACGTACGCCTCGTGGCGATTTCACCCACTCTACGACATCGCGCCGGATGGCAAGCACCTTCTCGTGCTCGAGCCCAATCAGAAAGAGGTCCCCGCAACTGTGATTCTGAACTGGGGAAGTGCGTTTGGGGCGCGGGTTGCCCAGACTAAGTGAGAAGCTGCACGATTCGTACTCCAGTACGCAGGCGACGGTGTGTACGGCATCATATCTGCGTGTAAACCTTACGGTTGGTCTACGTTCGATCCGATTTGATCTGCACTCGTAGCGACACTGCTTTTTTCGGGGAGGTTCTATGGAACAACTCACCATGGCGATCGCAGGAATGAACTGCACGGGATGTCTGGGCAACGTGGAGCAAGTGCTCGCCGAAATGCCGGGAACGCACGTCGAGGCGGTAATCGTGGGGTACGCATCGGTGAGCTATGATCCCGACCGCACCTCCCCTGATGCACTGGCGCAGGCAATCGCGGATGCGGGCTACACGCCCGATCTGCCCGAGGGTCGCACAGCGATCCGACCGGGGCGCAGAACCGGCGCGGTGTGCTGCGGAGGGCGTGAGCACACGCACGAGAGCGGGCACAAGGCGTAGCTGAACGGAGCACGACAACGGAGGTTTCGAACGGCTGCTTCGGCTCGAGACGCCTGTCGCTCGGGCCGACTCAGCCCTGTCCGTGCGTCGGTGCTGAACGCGAGGCTCGTGCGCATGACGCGACGTGGGCGGTTGAGCCACGTTCGCATCGCCATGGCTCGTGAAACCCAGAACATGGCACCATCCGTGCTCACACGATGAGCTCGGCACCCCCACGCGGGCGGTGAGGACGACGATCATTCAAATTTCGCTCGGAGCAGTTCATCATGCAGCGACTCATCATGGCATCACTGGCGCTCGCCATACTCGGAGCTGTGGCCTGTTCTGACAGCACGACCGCACCAAATCCCACCCCTCGCACGATCAACGTGGCGAAAACGGGAGAGTTCGGGCCATCGGGAACGGTCTCGATCACGAACGTATCCGGATCGAACTCGAATCTCAGTGCGACACTCATAGGCTTCGATGCGAGCACGGACCACTCCGTGGTCATAGTCGCGGGAAGCTGCTCCGCGCCTGGAGCGCCCGCTCTGACGCTCGCGAACCTCTCTGCCAATAGCTCGGGACAGGCGACGATCGCCTCGACATCGGTACCGGACGTTGATGTGGCGAGCGGCTATGCCATTCTCTTCTACGCAACCACGAGCACGACCAGCGACGTGATCGCGTGCGGTGATCTCAGCTGAGTCGCGCGTTTCGTTGCTCGTTCTGATGTAAAGAAGGACCGTCGAGGAGATCTCGCGCAGCGCGTTCGCCGTGAAGCGCGAGAGCCGCACAGCTAAACGTGTTCGGCGATGGGCCGAAGCTCTGCCGCGGCACGGTCCACGATTACGCTCGATCAATGGCGTTCGGCGCCGCTCGGTCGTAAATTCGCGCTGATCCGACCCCATTCGACAGGCGCCCTTGGCTGAGCTCCGATCGCAAGTCCAGCAGGCGCTTTCCGGGAGCTATACGCTCGGGAATGAGCTTGGTGGCGGCGGGATGTCGCGCGTGTTCGCAGCGACCGAAACGGCGCTGGGCCGGAAGGTCGTGGTGAAAGTCCTCCCGCCGGAGATGGCCGAAGGACTGTCGGTCGAGCGCTTCAGACGCGAGATCCAGCTCGCTGCGCGACTCCAGCACGCGCACATCGTGCCCGTGCTCACGGCCGGCGAGATCGGCGAGCTCCCGTATTACACGATGCCGTTCGTCGACGGCCATTCGCTGCGCGCACGACTCGGCTCCGGGGAGCCGCTGCCCATCACCGAGGTGATCGGCATCTTGCGCGATGTGGCGAAGGCGCTCGCGTACGCCCACAAGCAGGGCGTCGTGCACCGGGACATCAAGCCCGAAAACGTGCTGCTCTCGGAGGGCTCCGCTGTCGTCGCCGACTTCGGGATCGCGAAGGCGCTCGCCGCATCGCGCAAGGGAGAGTCGGGTGGCACCCTGACGCAGATCGGCACCTCGCTCGGCACTCCCGCCTACATGGCGCCCGAGTCCGCAGCCGCGGACCCTCGCACCGATCATCGCGCGGACATCTACGCATTCGGGATCATGGCGTACGAGATGCTCGCGGGCCGCACGCCGTTCAGCAATCGCACGCCGCAGAAGTTGCTCGCCGCACAGATGAGCGAGCGTCCACAGCCCATCGAAGACATTCGCCCTGACGTGCCACCGCTCCTCGGGCAGCTCGTGATGAAATGTCTCGAGAAGGATGCGGACGATCGACCGCAATCTGCCGCGGATCTCGTGCGCGTGCTCGAGAGCGTCACGAGTGGCGGTGGGATGCCCGCGATGCCTGAGATCCTGCTCGGCGGCCGCCGCCGCCTCGGGCGCGTGCTCGGGTTCTACGCGGTCGCGTTCGTGGTGGTGGCGATCGTTGCGAAAGCGGCGGTGATCGTTCTCGGTCTCCCCGACTGGGTGTTCCCCGGTGCACTGATCGTCATGGCGCTGGGCCTTCCCGTCATTCTGTTCACCGCGTTCGTGCACCACGGCGCGCACCAGGCGCTCACCGCGTCGACGATCACTCCCGGCGGCACGCCGACGATGCACTCGACGATGACGCGCATAGCGGTCAAGGCGAGTCCGTGGGTATCGTGGCGGAAGACGGCGACCGGCGGAATGATCGCGCTCGGCGCGTTCGCCCTTCTCGTCGGCGGTTTCATGATCCTGCGCGCGCTCGGCATTGGCCCCGCCGGCTCGCTGCTCGCGTCGGGCAAGCTGAAGTCGAACGAGCGATTGCTCGTGACGGACTTCGTAGCGACGGGAACCGACACGAGCCTCGGCAGCGCGGTCACCGAAGCGGTGCGCGCTGATCTCGGCGAGTCGTCCGTGATCTCAATGATGCCCGCGAGCATGGTGGGTGCCGCGCTCACTCGCATGCGGCGCCCACCATCGAGCCGTCTCGATCTCGCGCTCGCGCGCGAGGTGGCGCAACGCGAAGGCGTGCGAGCCGTCGTCGACGGCAACATCAGGCAACTCGGCAGCGGATATCTGTTGTCACTGAAGCTCGTTGCGGCGGAGAGCGGCGACGAGCTGGCGTCGTATCACGAGACCATCGACGGCCCGAAGGAACTCATCCCGGCGGTGGACAAACTCGTGCGGCAGCTCCGTGGCAAGATCGGCGAGTCACTCAGGGCCGTTCGCGCGAATCCGGCGCTCGAGGAAGTGACCACACCCTCGCTTGAGGCGCTCAAGAAATATGCTGACGGAGTACGCGCGGCAGACATGGAGGCCGACTACACAAAGGCGGCCGCATTGCTGCGCGAAGCGGTATCGGAAGACTCGACGTTTGCCGCCGCATATCGAAAGCTCGGAATCGTACTCTCGAATATCGACCGTCCGCGCGAGCAGTCCGATTCCGCCTTCGAGCGTGCCTTCCGCTATCGAGATCGCCTCACTGAGCGAGAGCGCAATTTGGCCGTCGGCTCCTACTATTTCATCGGTCCGGGCCGAGACAGGCAGAAGGCTGCTGCGGCGTACGAAGCGATCCTCGAGCGCGACTCGACCGACTACGTGGCGCTCAACAACTTCGCGATAATTCTGGGGGACCGCCGTGATTGGGCTCGCTCGGAATCAGTGCTGCGTCGGACGGCTAATTCCGGGAATGCCACGCTGCAGGTAGTGACGAATTTCGTGTTGGCTCAACTGGCGCAGAAGAAAATCGGCCAGGCCGATTCAGTTGTTGTGACCGCGTCCAAGGCGCATCCGACCAGCGAGCTCGTCTCCGCACTGGGTGTTTCGGTGCTGTATGCGCGAGGGCGGGTGGATTCGGCCGCACACGTCCTCGCCCGAATACGGTCGCGGGCTACCGACGAGGATATGCGCGCGTTTGCAGCGTACCGTCTCGGAGACCTCGAGATGCTGCGCGGTCATCTCGCGTCTAGTGCCCGTTCCAGCGCCGACGGAGACGCGCTGGATTCCGCTCGTGGCTCCCCTCGCGCCCCGCTCTCGCGAACCCTCGATTCCGCATTCGTCTCGACCTGGTTTCTCGAACAACCGGCGCAGAGCGTGCGACTTCTGGATGCGGCACTCGCTCGCACGCCACTTCGCTCGATCAACGAGGTGAGACGGCCCTCATTGCGCGTCGCGGCTATGTATGCGCTTGCCGGCCGCCCCGATCGTGCGCGTTCCATCGTGACGCAATACTCCTCCGACATGCGGGACTCGGCGCTTCGGAACGAGCAGGAGCCAGAGCTGCACAACACACTGGCGGAGATCGCGCTCGGGGAACGCCGACCGATGGATGCGGTAGCTGAATTTCGTAAGGGAGATCGGAAGGTGGACGGTCCGGCCGACGGATGCGAGCCGTGCTTCCTGGGACGCCTGGGTCGCGCGTACGACCAGGCGAACATGGCCGACTCGACGATCGCGATCTACGAGCGGTACCTTGCGGACCCGGACATTCTCGCAGGGTTCCAGCTGATCGGCGCAGTCTACACCGCCGGGGTGCACAAGCGACTAGGAGAGTTGTACGAGGCGAGGGGCGATCGCGAGAAAGCGCTGAGTCACTACCTGGCCTTCATCG
>JBDTXN010000026.1:0-27260 GCA_040006175.1 Gemmatimonadota bacterium
TTAAGCACGCCGCCAGCGTTCGTCCTGAGCCAGGATCAAACTCTCCAATAGGTATATCGGATTGTTCGAGCTTGCTCTCGGAAAAACACTGTCACGCTGTCCTGTGACAGCGTATCCGAATCACGAAATTGTTCAGATTTGAACTCTCCCCCACACCCTGAACGGCGCAGGATCTACGAGTTCGCCTCGCACAACCTCACTCTTCGATCTCAATTGTCAAACAGCACGTTGCAATTGCTTGTCAGTCGCCTGCGGACAGCCACTCGGACGAAGTCACGAGGACTTCGCCGCGCGCCACCTCTCTCGCACCGCGTGAGAGATCACGCACCGACCGGGATTTTCGTAGTGCATTTCCCGCGTTCGCCATAGCCGCCACGTATTCCGCGACAGCCACCAATCATACGAAGAGCTGGCACGTGTGTCAAGGCAAGTGCCGAAGAATTTTCGGGGATACCTGCCTTAATCCTCAGCCTCTGAACCAGCATGTGCGCGGCGAGCTCCCAATGTCCATCCTCGAGCCATGCGCTTCCTCCAGCTCCTGCCGATTGCTGCCGACTCCTGTCCTCCATCACGAGATGCCAACCCAGTCAGCCCCCGGCAAATCTCCTGTCAGAGTCTCGCCAGGTTAGCAACTCCCCACGACATCCCTCCGTCCGACCATGGGCACGGGGCACACAGCACTCCGCTGCCACCCCGTGCAGCCGCTCGATGCGCCCACTTCCCGCACGTCCGGAAGGTCGCGCACCGCGTCCCATCTGCACCGGAGGCCCGAGATGCGCTCTCTCCCCATGCTCCTCCTCGCCGGCATACTCGCCAGCTCACTCGCCGCCGGCGCCTGCGCGCCGTCCGCCACCATCCCCTCCAAATCCCTCACGCTCCGTCTCACCCAACCCCGTCAAATCGTTCGCGTCTCCAATCACGGCTGGGACGAGGTCGAGCTCTCCGCCATCCGCGGCGGCAGCCGCCGCGTACTCGGCACCATCTCCGCCGCCCAACAGGCGACGCTCGTGGTGAGCGAGGACATGCTCGACACCGACGGACGACTCCAGCTCGCCGCACGTGTTCAGGGCAAACCGACGATGACGCTCATGCAACCGCTGCGCGTGCCGAGCGGCAATTACGTCGACTGGTCGCTCGAGAACGACATCGGGAGATCCACCGTCGACTTCTTTCCGCTGTGAGCCGCGCCGAAAAAAAAGCCGGGACACTCGCGAGAGTGTCCCGGTGCATCGCCTGCTTGATCGAGACGTCACGCCTTCTCAAGCACCGCTTCGCACGTGCAGCCGGAACGTACCCGGATTGAAACCCGCGCCACCGCCGATCGAGTTGCCACCTTTCACCTCGACGATGTAGTCGCCGGGCTGCAATGTGGCCGAGACGTACGAGCAGCGCGTCCCGGGAAAGGTCATGAGCCCCGTCGCCGATGACATGTTGTCGTTAGAGCCGACGACATCGCCACCCGAATTCTTCACAGTGAGGAACGTGTTGAGCTCGAGCGCGAAGCCACAGGAGCCGATCGCGCCCGACGTCTCGAAGGTGTAGACACCCGTGGTGGGAATGCTCAGCGCGTATGTGTTGATCGTATTCTGCGTCGCGCTCGAGCCGTACACCCAGCTGTTCACGAAGACGCGACCAGAAACACCAACCTGCTCTGTGGGCACGCCGATCGGTATCGATGCGTCGACGATGCCGTTCGCGCTCACCATCACGGTCGCCGGCACGCCTCCGCCGTTCGCCCAGCCGAAGCGCCGGCCTGGAAAGCCGATCACCTTGTCGCCGTTCTCGTCCTGGCCTGCGACGACATAGTACGGGCCAGGGCTCAACCCATCGAGCCTGTACGAGTTGTCGGCGCCAGCTTGCACGGTTTTCGCGACGGCTCCGCTGTTGGCGTCGATCGCGCTCACGTAGATGTCCATGGGCGGACCGTGCGTTCCGGTCACCGCGTTGTACGCGTCGACGCGCCCATAGCCGTAGCGCGTGTCGACGCCTGGCGGTCCCATGTCGACGGCAGTGCTGGTGAGGCGCGCGCGCAGCTGCGGTCCCGTCATCCCCGGATTCTTCGCGAGCACGAGCGCCGCAACGCCCGTGACGTGCGGCGCGGCCATCGATGTGCCAGTGTAGAATGCCCAATCGGGCTCTCCGATCGTGAAATCCCACACGGTCGACAGCACGCCGCTCGTGCCGCCCGAGAATGGATTGGTGGGATCATCGAACCGGAAGTCGCCGCCCGGCGCTACGAGCGACACGAACGCATTCGTACTCGAGTAGCTGGCGATCTCGCCATCGGCGCCGAGTGCCGCGACGGAGATGACGTCGGGATACGATGCCGGGAAGTTCGGCGTATACGACGCATTGTTTCCGGAGGATGCAATGATCGTCGAGCCGGCCGCGATCGCGGCCGCGACGGCGGCACCGAGCGTCGAGTCGCTCTCACCACCCAGGCTCATGTTGATGATCTTCGATGGCGTCGGCGCCGTCACCATCGCACCGCCCACGCCCTGTGCCGGCAGCCCCGCTGCATACAGCACGGCCTGCGCGATGTCGAAATCGAAACCGAAGCCGTCGATGCCGAGCGCGCGGATCGGTACGATGCGCGCTGCCCAGTTAATGCCAGTCACGAGATTGCCCGGATCGTTGGTCGCGCCGATCGTGCCCGCGACATGCAATCCGTGATTCGCGATGTCTTCTACCTGAAAGCACTGGTTGTTGGGATCATACGCAACCGAGACCGGCATGTGCGCGTCGGGATCGGGGCCCGGAGTCGCATCGCCATCGGAGTTCGTGAACGCCGGTCCACCCGTGCAGTTCGGCACCGGGTCGCCGAACTCCTCGGTGTCGTCACTCACGAAATCGTAGCTCGATCCGCCGAGCTCGAGATTGGGAAGAACGTCCGGGTGCTCGTTGTAGCCATCATCGATGACGGCGATGTAGACGCGTTTGTCGCCCGTATCCGGAAGCGCCCACGCGCGCGGCGCGTCGATCAGGTTGTAGTGCCAGTACTGGATGCGGCTCTGTGATGCGCTGGCGAAGCGAAGGCGTTCCGCGCCCGGCGTCGTGGCAGCGTGGGCATCGCGGATCTGCTGCCGCACCGTCGCGGAGAGCTTGACTCGTGATTCCGGGCCGCGGCTCAGCAGCCGATCCACGGAGACCGCGGCGACTGCGGGATCGGCTCGCAGCGCGGCCATGAGCGCCTCGCGCTGCGACGGATCGTGCACGCGCAGGCGCGCGGCGCCGATCGCGGGCGAGACATCGGTAACCGTGAAGAGCGCCGACGATGGATGCGAGGCGAGTCGCGTGCGGATCGCGACCCCGACTTCCCGCGCGCGCGCCGCTGAACGTACGGACATCGCACCGAGCCGGCCGGTGCCGATCGCGTCGCTACGAAAGACGACATTTATTCGCGGCGCCTCCCTTCCACGTCGCGATGCGAGAGTCATCGGAGCACGGTTCCGGGCGCCGACGAAACTCTCGGCGGGAATTCTCGCGTCGCCCGGATTGATGGTGACGTGTCCGATGATGCTGCGCGACGCACCGTTCGTGGAATCGTTCGAGCATGCGGTCACGCCGATAAAGAGCGTGGCGATGATCACCCGCGCGCGCGAGCGAGAGAAGTTGGTCATGCGTGCCTCGATACAGCAGTAGGGGACGGGCGATCGAATGACGCGCGTCGGTTGGTGGGCTGTGCCCACCATCGGTGTACAATGTACCTGCGTTCACCTCCGGGCAAGCAACACCTCACGATTGAGCGAGGCTGGCGCAGCACTTGCTTTGCTCACAGTCCCGAACCTCTGAGGTGTGTGCACGACCAATCATCTCGAGCGGGGGTGATCATCGATGGCGACGCGAAAAACGAGCGGACGCAAGTACGGGAAGACCGCGGGCACGCGAGTCGAGCGTGCGATGAAGAGGCGGAAGCGGGGAACGCTCCGCAGCGGTCGTGGCGGGAAGGGCGGCAAGGTGACGAGCCGAAAGCAGGCGATCGCGATCGGTCTCTCGGAGGCGCGAGAGGAAGGCGCGAAGGTTCCTGCGAAGCGGAAGTCGAGCGGCGGCCGCAAGAAGACGGGCGGTCGCAAGAAGACCGGTGGACGAAAGAAGCGCGCGTCGAAGCGGAAGTAGCTGATTCAGGCGGGAGACTTTCCCGCCAGCGACAACGAGCGAAGTGATCTCGGTACGTGCAGGGCCGCGACGGGAACGCCGCGGCCCTTAGCACATCGACGTTGCAGCCTCGCGCGGCGCGCTCTAAATACTACGTTCGTCCGATTCGCGCGTTGGCTCCTGAACACCACGTGATGCCCAAGCCCAAGCTCCTGTTCCTCGGCCAGACCCTGCCCTATCCACCGGACAGCGGAACGGCGATTCGATCCTACAACGTGCTGCGCCTCCTCGCACGCGACTACGAGGTGACGGCGCTGTGCTTCTACAGGCGCGCGACGACACCGGACGTCGCCGGCAGTCTGGCGGCGCTTCGGAAGATCGCCGCGCACGTGGAGGTTTTTCCGATCGAGCAGGAATACAGCCGCGTGCGCATGCTCGCCGATCACGGCCGAAGCGTGCTGACGGGTCGCGCATATACGGCCTACGCGTACGACAGCGGGGCGTTCACCAAGGCCCTGCGCACGCAACTCGCGCGCGAGCGATGGGCGATCGCGCATCTCGACAGCCTCGATGTGGGCGCCTACATCCCACTCCTTACGGGCATGCCGATCGTGATCGGACATCACAACGTCGAGTCGGCGTTGCTGCGCCGTCGTGCGGCAAACGATTCGAATGTGTTGCGCAGAGCGTACCTGGAGCTGCAGGCTCGGCTCACGGAGCGCGAGGAGCGACGGTGGTCACCCAGCGCCGCGGTGAATCTCGCTGTGTCCGACGCCGACGCGGAGGACTTCCGAAAGCTCGTTCCGGGCGCGCGCTTCGAGGTGATTCCGAACGGCGTGGATGTCGAGGCGTTCGTACCGAACAGCAGTGGGGAGAGGAATGGCGTCGTGTTCGTCGGGGGGATGAGCTGGTTCCCCAACGCGGATGCCCTGGAGCACTTCGACGAGGATATCCTGCCGCTCGTGCGCGCGCGCGACGAGCATGTGAGGGTGACGTGGGTCGGTCGCGCGAAGCCGGAGGTCATCGCGAGCTACGCGAAGCGGGGCATCAACCTCACGGGTCACGTCGAAGACATGCGCCCGTACGTGGCGGCGGCAGCGTGCTACGTCGTGCCCCTTCGCATCGGGGGCGGCACGCGGCTCAAGATTCTGGACGCGTGGGCGATGGGCAAGGCGGTGGTGTCGACCTCGGTTGGGTGCGAAGGATTGGCCGCCGTGGACGGCCAAAACATTCTAATTCGCGATGACCCCGCGGCCTTCGCGGCTGCGGTCTCGATGGTGCTGCACGACCCGGGATTACGCACGGCGCTCGAGCGCAACGCACGGACGACGGCGGAGCAGCGGTATAGCTGGAACGTGATCGGAGAGGCGTTGCGGAAAGTGTACGCGGAGGTGTTGGGGCCGAGAGCTCACGCGTGAGCAGCTGGTGAGGGTACGCCGGTGTTATTGCCCGGCTCGCGATAGCTCACCGACTTCTTGGCAGCTTTATCCATTTATTCCGGGGTCATGAGCACCGTGGTCTTCAAGTGTACGGCGCCCGTCTGATTGATCGAGAGGCTGACGGCTGCAGCCGTGACCGCATCCGGAATGTCGACGATGAGGAGCACGTCGGAGGTGCCGAAGGCGAAGGAGAACGATTCGAGTTTTCCGTCGAGGGCCTTGACCGTCTCTTCGACAGCTTTGCGTCGGCTGGATCCGCCTTCCTTCGCCAGTCCCTTCGCGCCCACTGCAGTGTATGATGCTTCCATCAGGTACTTCGGCATTCTACTCCCTTGGCCATAAGTGCACGGTGACCTTATGCTCGTGTGATTGTGCCGCAACGTGCATTGTGGCTCCAAACAAGATCCTTGTCCAGACGACTGGGACGTGCGCTCGCTGTTGGCTGACTGCCGTTATCTAGCGCACCTCGTACCGTAGATCCACGACGGCATTCCTGTACGCTTTGACTTCCGCAAGGTGGAGTGCGATGTCCCCGTCGAGCTTCTCAAAAAAGCGAATGCCCTCGCCGATCAGAACCGGCAGAATCGAGTAGCGAATTTCGTTCGCCAGCCCGCGATTGAGACACTCGGTGACGACCGCTCCGCCTCCCACGAACCAGATACTGCGGAAGCGGGGACGCAACATTTCGTTCACGAAGGTCGCGAGGTCGCCCGAGTGGAATTCGACGGTACTCCGCGTTCGTGGAAGATCGCGAGTGGTGAGGACAAAGGTGGGTTTCTCACCGTACGCCCATCCCGCTCCTTGGGACTCGAATCGAAGCGCGGTCTCGTACGTTCGCGATCCCATCACGTAGCACTCGATCGTCTCGAGAAACGCTCCGACGCGCTCCCGGTCCATGGAATCCCCCTCTGGAAACTCGTCGGAGGTCTCGAGCCACTCGACACGCCCGTCATGCCGCGCGATGAAGCCGTCGAGGCTTGCCGCCATGTGGATGGTGAGGCGAGAATCTGAATGCGTCATTGTTGGAGGATGTCGGGTGCGAGGGCAACCACGTGTGCGTAACTTCCAGAGGAGATATGGGTAATCGAATCTCATGGCGCAACTTCGCTCGCCGAATGAACAGCGCATCATGCCATCGCCACGTGCGCGAGAGTTGATATGTTGTCTCGTATGAAGCTTTACGTGGGCATCGCAGCGCTTATCATCGCTTTCTCCGCCGTACCGTTGGCCGCGCAAAACGCCGCTGACGCACTGGATGCGGCGACAGCTGCGCGGTTTGCCGCACTCGCGCTCGCGTGCCTACAGAAGGAGTACCCGAACAAGATCGCGCACGTTTTGAACTCGCGCGATGACGTAAAGGCCCCGCGCGAGCTGACGCCGGCGTTTTACGGATGCTTCGATTGGCACTCGTCCGTTCACGGACACTGGCTGCTCGCGAAGCTCGTTCGTGAGTTCCCGCACGCGCCTTTTGCGGCCGCTGCACTGACGGCACTCAAAACGAGCATCACACCAGAGCACATTGCGGGCGAGGTCGCGTACATGAAGGGGGCTGAGCGCGAGTCGTTCGAGCGCCCGTATGGTCTTGCCTGGCTACTGCAGCTCGCTGCCGAGCTACGAGATTCGCAGACCCCTCATGCAACAGCGCTGTCGGTCGCACTGAAGCCGCTGGAAACCGCGGTCGTCGCGCAACTCAAGTCGTGGCTACCCAAGCTCGCGTATCCGATACGCGAAGGGGAGCATGCGCAGACTGCTTTTGCCTTCGGAGTGATCCTCGACTACGCGCGAGGTACGGATCCCGAACTGGCGGAGCTGGTGACTCGGAAAATTCGCGAATTCTACCTCAAGGACCGTGAGTGTCCGATCAGCTATGAGCCTTCGGGCCAGGACTTCTTGTCGCCTTGTATAGCGGAGGCGGATGTCGTACGCCGCGTACTACCACCTGCGGAATTCGCAGCGTGGCTGACTGCCTTTCTCCCGCACATTCCGACGAACGGCTCAGGCGCGTGGCTTCCGATCGGGATCGTTACGGACAAGACCGACGGAAAGCTTGCCCACCTCGACGGACTGAATCTGAGTCGCGCGTGGATGCTTCGGGGCATCGCGGCGGGCTTACCGGCCGCCGATCGACGGATTCGCACTCTGAACGCCGCCGCAGATATTCATGCTGCGAGTGGTCTCGCTGCAGTAACGGGAGAGCATTACGCTGGCGGTCATTGGCTGGGCAGCTTCGCCACCTACCTCCTCACGCGTCGAGGGATCGGATCAGGTGCTACTCGCGCATCGAGCCAGTGAAGCCGTTCACGAGGGAGCAGCATGCTCTCGCCAGCACTCAGTGGAGTCCCAGGCCGTAGAGCTTCGACGCATTGGTGCGCAGCACCATCGTCGCGATCTCTTCGGCTCGCGCCCGACCCACCTCGCCGCTCCGCATCATGTCGGTTAGTGCGATCGCCAAGGCGGTCCTTCCGTTTCGGGACGCGACCCAAGCCGAAAGCTCCCAGCCCATATCGGGGCTGAGGCCGAACGCGTCGGAGCCGTACAACACTTTTTCGGGGTACTGGGTCAGCCATCCTCTCAATATTTCGGCGAGTCTCGCCGGAGTGTAGGCCAGCGTCATCATCGAGATGTCGGCGTAGACATTCGGCTTCCACAACATGGCGGCCGTGTGCGACGAAAAAACGCCGCCGCCATGGATGATCACGAAGGTCGTCTTGCCGAGCGTAGGATCATTGAACGCCGATTCGAGCAGGAGCGGGTCGGCACCCGCTACGTTGTACGCGTTTCCGAACGCCTCGAAGGAGTGAATGTGGACCGCCATGCCCAGTCGCCCGGCTTCACGCGCGATATAGCGGAACAGGAAGTCCTGGAGCATCTTGTATTCGGCATGAGACGGCTCGCCACCATTCCAATACCTCGCGTAGATGGCGCCCGCGGCGTCAGGTGACACGCCGTCGAAGTCGAGCGAGCGAAGGTACGCCGCCTCGAACTTGAGGGCGACGCATCCAGCTCGTCGTTGTGCCTCGAGCGTCGGCGTCACTACGTTGGTGAGATACGCGTCGAGCGTCGGAGGAGTCTTCGAGAGATGGAGAGTGGCCAGGTATCTGCGAAAAAGCTTTTCCTCCAGTGGATAGAGCTTCTTCCGGTCGGCCGACATCGCGGCTTCCGCTGCCGTCGAGAGCGGAAAGAGCAAGGCGTCGACGTACGATACCCAGCGAAAGCGCGGCGTCGGTAGTCCCGGCCCCATCGCCACACGATTTGCGAGCAAGACCTCGGTGCCCACGTGATCGAGAACCCACGTGGGAAAGTTGTTTCCCTCTCGCATGGCTACGGCTCGCACGTGGCTTCGCCACTCTTGCACGTGCGCATTACTCAAGTCGGATTGGGGATACGCGTACAATGCCTTGAAGGCTGCCAACCACGCGGGGCTTTCAGGCCGCAATGGCACCGGCAACTCGAAAGGAATTCCGTCGAGCGGCAGTGCGTCGGAGTCCGAATCACCTGCTGCGACGCTGTTGGCGTGCGTGTGATTGTCGACCGAGCGAATTCTCGCGATGAACGCGACGAGCCCTGGATCCGCGCGTGACTGCGCGTTGGCCCGTGACGCGACCGAAGCGCACGCGAACGCCACCGCGCAATATCGAAGCAAAGGGGATGTCAAAGCGCGCGCAGAGTGGACTATGGGTTGCTCACGAAGCGCGGCGGTGTCGCTGTGTCTCCAAACACCCAGGCCGTCAGGTAGGCCAGCTTCAGGATCTTCGCCATCTTCGTGTAGTCGATCTTGTCGGCCGTATCCGTGATGTGGTGGTAGTCGGGGTGGAATCCCGTGAACCACCAAAACGCGGGAACGTTGCTGAGCACGAAGGGAAACTGATCGCTGCGGAAAAAGATGTTGAGCGCCGATTCGTGATCGAAGCGATCGTCCAGCACCAACCCCACTGCTGCATTCTGCGCCACGACCACCCGCTTGTAATCCGGACTGTAGCTGGCGCCGATCAGGTTGAGCCGATTGGTGGTTTCCTTCGGAATCTCGATTACGCCGTCCGTTTGCGGCGACGGTAGCTCGTCGCGGCCGATCATGTCGAAGTTCAACATCGCACGCGTGGTGGCGAGAACGCTCACCGGGTGAGCCGCGAGAAAATACGAGCCGAGCAGCCCCCGCTCTTCGGCGGCAAACGAAAGGAACAGGAGCGAGCGCTTCGGTTTGGCCGCATTCGCGTGGAACGCGTGCGCGAGGGCGATGACGCCCACTGTGCCAGACCCATTGTCATCGGCACCGTGCCACACGCCTTCATCTGTCATTCCGTCGTGATCGTGGTGGCTACTGATGATGATCGTTTCACCACCCAGCGCGGAGGAACTGCCTTTCAGCAGGCCACCAACGTTGTAGGTGATCCCTTCCTTCGTGTACAAGCTGCGCAGGTGGATCGAGAGCTCGGTATTCGGAAGCGGGCGTGACTGGGGCTTGAGATCGCGGTCGATGATCTCCTGCGCGCGAGCGGGCGTGATTTCGATAGTCTTCATCAACTCCCGCGCGGCGCTGTCGGACACCAGGAGAATCGGGATGTCGAGCGCGTCCTGCTGAAGCGCCTGCGACGGGGGTGGAAGCGAGCGAGTTGCCGAGCCCCCGATGCGCAAGACGCGCTGCGCGTTGGAGAGGTGCGTGCGATTCGGCTCGGGAAGCACCAGCAGTGCAACCGCTCCCCGAGACTGCGCGGCGAGTGCTTTCACTCGATTGGTTGCGTGGCGCGTGTTGCCGGTGCCGTTGAACACCGACTGAGGATTGTTCTCCTGCGGCTCGTGCTCGAACACGAGAGCGATTTTGCCCTTGATGTCGATTCCCGCGTAGTCATCGTACCCTAGCTCCGGCGCGCTGATGCCGAATCCCGCAAAGACAACGGGCGCCGTGATGTCTATCGGACGCTTGAAACCGCCGGAGATGTCGGCCCACGCGAACTTCAGTTCGTGGCCGCCGCGGCGGAGGACGATGTTCGACTGTGCCGCGTCCGCACGATACTCGACAACCGGTACCGGTTGGAGGTAGCTGTTCCCGAACGCCGGCTCGAGTCCGGCCTTCTTGAATTCCGACGAAATCCACTCGATCGCCACAGCGTCGCCAGTCTCGAGCGACATTCGCCCTTGCAGCGCGTCGGAGCTGAGAAAGGTGAGGTCGGCCCGCAGGTCGCCGTCCGAAATCGTTCGGTATCCGGCGGCGATGCGAGCAGGAACGGCGGCGGAGCTCGGCCGTGCCGTTTGTGCGCCTCCACAAAAGGCCGACAGCAGCAGCGAGAGGACGGTAGAACAGCCGAGCACACGCGGGTGCATGGTCATACGTCAGGTCCGGTGCGAGTGGGGGGCAACATACGGTTGCCGGAGGGCGAGAGCCATGGGACGCGCCGTCGCGCGACACGCGTCAGCTTCTTGCGTCGGCCATTTCTCGCCACTCTCGAGCAAAAAAGAGGGGCCACTCATCCGAGTGTCCCCTCTTTCCAAACCATCTATGCTGCACGCTCTTCCGCTCCATGCGCCCAGTAGGAATCGAACCTACAACCTAATGATTAAGAGTCATTTGCTCTGCCAATTGAGCTATGGGCGCAAATCCTATCGTCGTCCACGCGCCAGGGAGGACTCGAACCTCCGACCCACAGCTTAGAAGGCTGTTGCTCTATCCACCTGAGCTACTGGCGCTTCCGGTGACGCAAGTCGGTGTCCTCCCCCCTCGGGGCCGTTCTCGATCGGGGCGACCGGATTTGAACCGGTGACCTCCTGCTCCCAAAGCAGGCGCGATACCAGGCTACGCTACGCCCCGAGGAACGCAAAACCTAAGGTGACCCGCGGTCCGGGTCAACCGCACTCATGACCTCCCGCCTCGCGCGCTTCGCCAGCCACACGATCAACTGCGAGAATGCACGGCCGCGATGACTGTTACGTTCCTTCACGGCACGCTCCGCCTCGGCGAACGTGATGCCCAGATCAGACGACAGAAAGAGCGGATCGTATCCGAAGCCGCCTTCACCGCGCGGAGACTCGAGAATCGTTCCCTCGGTCTCGCCACGAAACGCGCGATGTCCATTCTTATCCACGAGCGCCGCCACACAGACGTAGCGCGCGCGGCGATCGGTCTGCTTGTCGAGCTTGCGCAGCAGGAACTCGTTGTTCGCCACATCGAGCGCGCGACCCTCCAGATCCGCGCGGCCACTCCATCGCTTCGTGCGCACGCCCGGCGCACCGCCCAGCGCCTGCACCTCGAGCCCCGAATCATCGGCGATGGTGACGAGTCCGCTCCTCGCGCGAAAATATTTCGCCTTCGCGAGCGCGTTCTCCTCGAACGAATCGAACTCCTCGATGTCCGCCTCCTCTGCGCTCTCGGCGATGCCCGCGCGGTCGAGATCCAGGACCTCGAGGCCCGCGGCGGAAAACATAGGGCGCAGCTCGTACAACTTGCCGAGACTGCGCGTCGCCAGGAGATAGTGCTCACTCACGCGCGTAGCGCATCCTGCTGCGCGCGAAGCAGCGCGGAGATGCCGCCGTCGGCGAGACCGAGCAGGCTGTCGAGCGCACCGCGATCGAAAGTGCCGTGCTCGCCGGTGCCCTGCACCTCCACATACTTCTCTTCGGACGTCTTGACGACGTTCATGTCGACCTCTGCGCGCACGTCCTCCGAATAATCGAGATCGAGACGCGGCTCTCCATCGATGACGCCAACGCTCACGGCGGCAACGCGGCGCTTCACGGGCGAAGCCGCGATCTTCTTTTCGCGGACGAGCCAGTCGAACGCGTCCACTACGGCGACGCTCGCGCCCGTGATCGAAGCGGTGCGCGTGCCGCCATCCGCCTGTAGCACATCGCAGTCGACCTTGATCGTGAACTCGCCGAACTTGAAGTCGTCGAGCATCGCGCGGAGGCTGCGGCCGATCAACCGTTGAATTTCCTGTGTACGGCCTCCCACCTTGTCGCGCTCGCGCGAGGTGCGCGTGTGCGTCGCGCGAGGAAGCATCGCGTACTCCGCGGTCATCCACCCCTCGCCGCGCCCGCGACGCCACGACGGCACGCCATCCTCGACACTCGCGGTGCACAGCACGCGCGTGTTTCCGCAGGTGATGAGACACGAGCCTTCCGCATACGGCGACGCCTGGCGCTCGAGGCGAAGCGTGCGAAGCGCGTCGAGCGCGCGACCCGTGCGCGCACAGTGTTCAGGAGCCGGCACGAAGCGCCTCTATGATGCGAGTGGTGGAATGACCGGGAGTGAGCGGCACGACCTGCACGCGTCCGCCCCATGATTCGACTTCCTTGCGTCCGACGATGGTGTCGAGAGAATAGTCGCCGCCCTTCACGAGCAGATCGGGGCGAAGCGCGAGCACGAGCTCGAGCGGCGTGTCCTGATCGAAGACCGTCACCGCATCAACCGCCTCCAGCGCCGCGACCACGTACGCGCGTTCGGCCTCCGTGCGCACGGGACGCGCCGCGCCCTTGAGACGCTTCACCGATGCATCGGAATTGAGGGCGACGACGAGAGAGTCGCCGAGCGCACGTGCGGCGGTCAGGAGATCGATGTGGCCGACGTGGAGAAGATCGAACACGCCGTTGGTGAACACCACACGTCCTGTCTGCTCCTTGCGCCAGCGAACCGCATCGCTCCGAGACATCACCTTCCGCGCTGGGGCGCGATCGCTCAGAAGACTCTCTCCACGTGCGGATTGAAGTTGATCTCCTGAAGCGTCCACGGCAGCTCGACGGTCTCGATGTATTCGCTCCAGATCCAGATCTGATTCGGCTTCCGCCGAATCTGAATCTTCTTCGCGCCGTCGGGAAGACCCAGCGAGTCCGCCTGCGCGCGCAGGTGCGCGGTGATGATCTCATTCCCGTTGCGCGCGGCGAAGCGCGACTCCTGTGTCATCGCATCCTGGAACTGGTATGCGCGCCAGTAGACGTTGCCAACGTTGAAGCCGAAATAGAGCGTGGCTCCAATCAGCAGAATGAAGACCAGACAGCCGTAGGAGGACTTCCCCGACTGCGAGCGGCTTACCATTGCGACTGTGCCCCGGCGACGATGTCGTTCACCACCTTCGTCAGCGCCTGCCGGCGACCATCCGCCTCAGAGCGCTCGGCGTACGTCCCCTCCTCGAGCATGCCCTTCCTTGCCCAGAGTGTTCGGCCCGACGTCTGGTCAACGATCTCGACGTCGACGGTGATCTGCAGCTTTCGCTCGGTAGTGCTCGCCTGTGCGTTGCGATCCGCCGAATACGCGGCGGGGATGTCTGGGTCATAGCGAAGAATCTTTCCGCGGACGATCGCGTCGGCCTTCCCTTCGGCCGCCTCGCGCAAACCGAGGCGACTCTCCACGTCACGACGCATCAAATCGTAGAGCTCGCGCTGGAGGGTGGGCTGCGGCGTCTCGTTGTCGAACGGCATCACCGCCACCGACTTGATGTGAGGCGGCAGACCACCGCCGGCGAAGTGGTAGAGACACCCCGTCAGAAGCAGTCCGCTGAGTGCGAGAATCAGCCTAGCGCCAGATCGATGCATCGAACCCGGGTACAGTGTCATCGCGCGAAATCGTGAGCTGCAATGTGCGTCGCAACCGAGGCTGCTCGTACTTGATCGGACCGGCAGCCGGACGTGCGACCCACTGCGGAATCCGACCGCCATCGATCAGCTCCAGGCGGCGGAGCTGTTCGTCGAAAAAGGTCGCCCGCCACGCCGGCTGACGTCCAATGTCGACACGCACCGTGTCTGCGTCAACGCGTACCGTGGTGTCCGACGCTGCCGGAACGTGCAGCCTTCCCAGCGCCGCCCAGAGCAGTGGAGCCGGTGGGAGGAAGTCGCGCATGGCATCCTGCCCACCCTGCAGACGTATCTGGTCGCCTACGAGCAACGCGTGGCCGGTACCTTGCCCGCTTACAAAGAAGTCCAGACGCGCGCTGTCGGGCGGCGCCACGCGCGCCACGCCCTCTCCGCGGATGCGAAGCTCCGGCTGCGAATAATCCCACTGGAACACGATCTTCCGGTGTACCGGGGGCAATTCGGCAACGGGCGCGCGGCGCGGTGAAATCGCTCCCGTGAGTGGATGGGCACGGGGCGAGCAGGCGGCCGCCACCAGAACCGCGGCCATAACGCAGGAAACGCGACGCATCCCCATACTACCCCGCGCCCGAACGGACGTGGCGCTAAAGGGCACGAACGCGCTCAATGTGATCTCCCTGCACGAGGGCGTCCAAAGCGCTCCAGCCGCCGATCACGCGGCCGAACACGGTATAGCGGCCGTCCAGGTGCGGGTCGGCCGCGTGCGTCATGAAATACTGGCTGCCGCCGGTGTCGGGACCGGAGAGCGCCATTCCCACCGAGCCCCGCTCGTACCGGCGCGGGTTGAACTCATCGCGGATCGAATACGCTGGACCTCCGTTGCCGTCGCCCCGATGGTCGCCGTCCTGCGCGACGAAGTTCGGGACCACGCGGAAGAAGCGACCATCGTCGTAGTAGTGGCTGCCGGCGAGGGTCAGAAAATTTTCGACAGTGAGCGGTGCATCCACCGGATACAGCTCGAGCGTGATCTTCCCACGCTCCGTCGCGATCTCGGCGCGCGGCAACTTGCCCGCGAGCGCGGGGAGAATACGCGTGCGCACGATGTTCTCGTACCATGCGGCCGGCTTGGGATCGGGCGCGGGAGCACGACGCCAACTCTCGAAGAGGGACACACCGTCCGCGGCGTTGCGCGCGAGCATGTCGCCGGTCGCGGGCAGCGCGCGCAGGGCCGTGACGACGGAGTCCGCGAAGTGCACGCTGTCGCGCTTCCACGCGGACACGAAGAAACGGATCGCGGCGACGCGTGCATCGCTCACCGTATCGGCCGCGCCCCGGCGGTAGCTCTCGAGCACCAACGGCACCTCTGCAGCAGTCGCATGTCCCTCGAGCGAGCCGATAGCGGTCGCGCGCACGAAGTAATCATCGTCCTTGAGCCCGTACTCCATGAACTCGCGCCGCCACGGATGACTGTCCGCGGTGTCCGCGTGCGGCGCCATGGCGCCGAACGCGGCGGAGCGCACGCGCGGATCGGGATCACGAGAGAGCGGAAGCGAGATCTCGCGCAGGCGCAGGATCGACGGGGCTGCGCTTCCCGCATCGGCGACAGCGGCGCGCAGCCGCCAATCGCTCTGGTGCGCCCAACTGTCCGGCTCATCGAGCTCGGCGGCGGGGAGCACCACGTCCTGCGACATCGCGGAAACGAGCAGACTCCGACGATACATGAAGCCGGTATCCGCTTTCCACGCGGACATCCACGCGGCGCGCGTGTTGTCGAGCACTGCGCCCAACTCCTGCGCAGCGGTCACGCGCACGTTTGCATCGGGATCGCGTGTGGCCGCCACAATGAGCTGTTTGCTCGAAGCGCCGTATGTGCCGAGCGAGTGCAGCGCGTTGATGCGAACGTGCGGATTCGGATCCGTAGCGAGCGTCGCGAGCGGTGCGCGGACGAGCGCGGCGAGCGAGTCGCCAGCCGCGCGGTGGGAAAGCGCACGCGCGACCTGCGCGCGCACCTCGCCACTCGTGTCCCTGGCGAGCGGAATCACGTCGCGCACACCGCCGGGCGCGTACGGGCGCGCGATCGCGTATGCCGCGCTCCACCGAACGAGGGCACTGGAGTCCGCAAGCCACGAGCGAACCGCGTTCACCGGCACTGGCTGGAGCTTGAAGGTGGCGAGCAGGAGCTCGCTACGCACTCGCGAGTCGCGCGGCGCCGTCGCGGGGACGAGTGCCGCCTCGAGCGCGGCGCGCGCGGGCTCGCCGATTTGCCCGAGTGCCCACGCGGCGTCTCGGGCTACCGACGACGGTGCGCTCAGGGCGTGCGCGAGCGCGCCGACTCCGGCCGTGTCGGCGAGCAGCCCGAGCGCGTACGCAGCGTTGGACGCCACGGAGGTATCCGGATCCGCGAGCAACGCGCGCAGCGTTGGGGCGAGTGCCGTACCGTGCACCTGTCCAACCGCGAGCGCCGCCGCTGCACGCTCGGGACGCGATCCCGAGCGGAGGATACCCTCCATGAGCGCGGTATCCACGCGTCGCGCATCGGCCATTGCGAGAAGGCGGCCGTAGCGCGCGACGTCGACATACGAAGATCCGACTCGCGATCTCGTGCTCGAGGTTCCGGTGGAGCACGCCGCGACGCCGACAAGCAGCGCGAGCGCCGCGATGCTACGATGCACTGCCGCGGTCTTCACCTGAGAGTGCACGACGGACGTCCATCGGCAGCACCGAGACGCGATTCGAGGTGTCGAGCGAGATGAGTGTGGTGCTGGCGATCGCGAGGCGCTGGGAGCTGTCTGCATTCAGAATGGTGTAGTCGAAGAGCAGGGTGCGGGATGTCGCGCGAGTGAGACGGGTCTCCACGCGAATGCGGTCGTCGTATCGTGCCGCTGCAATGTACCGCACGGAGGCCTCCGACACTGCCAACCGAATGCCCCGCTCCTCGAGCTCGCGGTAGCTCGCGCCGAGCGTGCGGATGAGATCCGTGCGTGCGATCTCGCACCAGATCAGGTAGTTCGTGTGGTACACGACGCCCATCTGGTCCGTTTCCGCGTATCGCACGCGCAGCTCGGTGACGGATTCAGGAACGGCGGTCATGGATCGCGACTCCGCACTGGTTCTCGCAGCGGTTTGTAATGCGCGCTATCGGTGACTAGAATGTGCCCATGCTGCCCGCCCCTTGTCTGCTCATGTCGGACGCCCATCTGGGTGCCGCGCCCACTGATCGTGAGCGGGCCCTGGCTGCGTTTCTGGACCATGCGCGTCGCAGCGCGGGCTCGGTCGTGATCAATGGAGATCTGTTCGATTTCTGGTTCGAGTGGCGCACCGTCATGCCACGCGGGCACGTGCGCGTCCTCGGCGCACTCGCGGCGCTCGCCGACGCCGGGACGCCGGTCGTGATGATCGCCGGCAATCACGACGCGTGGGGCGGCGACGTGCTCACGCGCGAGATCGGGGTACAGCTCGTCCACGGCGACTGGGACGGCACACTCGGCGGATGGCGCGCGCGCATCTCTCACGGCGACGGATTGCGCACACGGGAAGATCGGCGCTATCGCGCTCTCAAGCGCGTGATGCGGCACCCGCTCGCGATCCGGGCGTTCGGTGCGCTGCTGCACCCCGATTTTGCGACGCGCGTTGCGAGCGGCACCTCCACTCGCAGCCGCTCGCACGTCGCGTCGGATGGCGGCGCGGGGCTGCGCGCCGTCGCTCATGAGTATCTCACCGCGCATCGGCACACGGAGCTCGTCGTGTTCGGTCACTCGCACGTCGCAACACTCGAGCGCGTCCCGAGCGCCGGGGTATACGCGAATCCCGGTGCGTGGGTGAATCGGCCGGCGTACCTCGTCATCGCGCCCGAGCGAATCGAGCTGCGCGCGTGGACGGGTTCATCCGAGGGTGACCTTCTCGACGCGGTCGATCGCAGCTCCCAGGAAGCGCTGGCCGACGCGTAGGAAGTGATCGGCGTCGTCGGACGCGACGAAGCGATGTGCCGGAGCGCCCTCCGTTTGCGGCGCGACGAGATTGCGCTGGATAAGCGTGCGCCGCGTCTCTGCCGCGGTTTCTGCAGCGCTGTCGATGAGCTGCACGCCGGGGAGCGCAATCTTCGAGAGCAGCGACGCGAGCAGCGGATAGTGAGTGCAGCCGAGCACGATCGTATCGACGTTCGCTTCGGCGAGCGGCTCGAGATACTCGCGCGCGATGAGACGAGTCGCGTCGCGATCGGTCCACCCTTCTTCAACGAGCGGAACGAAGAGCGGACAGGCGCGCGCGACGACCCTCGCTCGCGGCTCGATCGCGTGAATCGCACGCTCGTACGCGCCCGATGCGATCGTACCGGCCGTGCCGATGACGCCGATGACGTTCGATGTCGTGCTGCGCATCGCGGCCCGCGCGCCGGGCTCGACGACTCCGATCACGGGCACTGTGAGATACTCGCGCAGCGTCGGGAGCGCATGGGCCGTGGCGGTGTTGCAGGCGACGACGATCGCCTTGACGCCCTCGCCCACGAGCCAGTCGGAGATCTCGCGGCTGTAGCGCTGCACCGTCTCCGGGCTTTTCGGCCCGTACGGCACGCGCGCGGTGTCGCCGAAGTAGATGATGCGCTCGTGCGGAAGCTGACGCTCGATCTCGCGCACGACCGTGAGTCCGCCGATCCCCGAATCGAAGACGCCGACCGGTGCGGAACGCTCGCTCACCAGGGGATCGTGGCCGTGACTCCGGCGCTCCGCATCTCCTGGCCGCCATGTACCTGCACGCGCACGTCCCACAGGTGCGCCGAGACGAAGGCATCGGCAGCGGAGAAGAGATGGGTGAAGAAGATGAGCGCGGCCCAGTCCTCCACCTGCGAGCGGCGCACGCGCACGCGCCCCGCGAGCTCGGGTGGTGGTCCCTTCGTGGAGTCCGTGAGGAACGTGCTGTCGCGCGCTGCGCGCTTGGCGTTCGCCAGCTCTTTCTTCGCGAAGATCAGCATCGCGATCGACCCGGCTTCGAGCGCGAAGTAGGTGGCGCCGGCGGTGCCGCGATCGAGCGATGCCTGACCCCAGCCGGGAACGAGCAACGAGCGGAACAGCGCGGTTTTCGGGCGAACCGGCGGGCCCGCGCGGAGCAGCGAGTCGCGACGATCCTCAGCGGAATCCGCTGCCGAACGAACGCGCTGAGGTTCGAGCGCTGCCCTTGCGCTGTCGGACTGCGGCGCGACGCCTATACGCGCGCTGTCGGCCTGCTGCGCACGCGCGGCGCACGCGATGCCGGCCGAGAGCGTGAGCGCGCACGCCAAGATCGCGTGCGCCACAGCCGACCGTGCAGCCGTCACTTCGGAAGCAGCGCGATGAGATCGATCTCGATGAGGCCGCCCCTGGGGAGCGCCGCCACCTGCACAGTGGAGCGAGCCGGACGCGCTGCTCCGAAGTGCTTGCCGTAGATCTCATTCACGACTGGAAATTCCGCGAGGTCCACGAGGTATACCGTGCTCTTCACCACATCGGCCCACGTCGCGCCTGCCTTGGCGAGCACTTCGTGGAGATTCGTGAGCACACGCGTCGTCTGCTCGACGATGCCTCCTTCGACGATCTTTCCGGTAGCGGGATCGAGCGCGATCTGCCCGGCAGTGAAGAGAAAGCCTCCCGCAACGATCGCCTGCGAATACGGTCCGATCGCGGCGGGTGCTGTCTCAGTCTCAATGCGCTGGTGCGGCACACAACCCCCTAAAAGAAGTAGTTCAGCCCTGTCCGGGCCGGCATCACGCTTAAAATAGCCCCGTGATCGTGCCGTCCTTCGTAATGCTCATCTTTTCCGCCGACGGCTCCTTCGGCAGCCCGGGCATCGTCATGATGTCACCGGCCTGCGCAACCACGAAGCCAGCGCCCGCGAGCGGGTAGACCTCGTTCACGCTGATGCGAAAGCCCGTTGGCCGTCCCATCTTCGTCGCATCGTCGGTGACCGAATACTGCGTCTTCGCCATGCAGACGGGCGTCTCGCCCAATCCTATGGACTCAAGATACTCTATGGCGCGGTCCGCTTTTGGGCTATAGTCCGCTCCGTCACCACCATACACCTTGCGGACGATCGTGTCGATCTTTTCCTTGATCGGCTTTTTGGCATCGTACAGTGGCTTGTAGGACGACGTGTCGTTCTCCAACGCGTCGAACACCTCACGCGCGAGCTCCTCGCCGCCGGCGCCACCCTTCTCCCATACCTCATTCAGCGCGACGCGCACGTTGTGCTTGCGGGCGAAGTCGGCGACCATCTGGAGCTCCGCGTCGCTGTCGGTGATGAAGCGGTTGACTGCCACGATCACCGGCACGCCGAACTGCGCGACATTCTCGATATGCAGCGCCAGATTCGGCAACCCTTTCTGAAGAGCGCCAAGATCCTCAGTGGCGAGATTCTTCTTGTTGGCGCCGCCGTTGAGCTTGAGCGCGCGCACGGTAGCGACGAGCACGGCCGCCTCCGGCTTGAGTCCGGCCGAGCGGCACTTGATGTCAAAGAACTTCTCCGCGCCCAGGTCGGAGCCGAAGCCGGCCTCCGTCAGCACGATGTCGCCGAGGGCGAGCCCGGTCTTGGTGGCGATCACGCTGTTGCAGCCATGCGCAATATTGCCGAAGGGACCGGCGTGCAGGATGGCGGGTCCGCCTTCCAGCGTCTGGACGATATTCGGACGAATGGCATCCTTGAGCAGGAGGCTCATCGCGCCGACGGCCTTGAGATCACTCGCGCGAATCGGCTTCCGGTCGGCGCCCGCCGTCGAGCCCACGACGATGTTCGCCAGACGCTTCTCGAGATCCTCTCGGCTCGACGCGAGCGCGACGATGGCCATCACTTCGCTGGCGGGGATGATCACCCATCGTTCCTCACGCACGACTCCGTTCGCCACGCCACCGAGCCCGATGACCGCATCGCGCAGCGCGCGATCGTTCATGTCGATCGTGCGTGGCCACGTGATGCGCCGCGGATCCGCATTGAGTGAGTTGCCCTGCGTGAGGTGATTGTCGAGCATGGCGGAGAGCAGGTTGTGCGCGGCGGCAATCGCATGGAAGTCGCCGGTAAAGTGAAGGTTGATGTCCTCCATGGGCACGACCTGCGCGTAACCGCCGCCGGCTGCCCCGCCCTTCACGCCGAACACCGGTCCCATGCTCGGCTCGCGCATACAGAGCACCGCGTTGCGTCCGAGCCGGCGCATCGCCTGTGTGAGGCCGACGAGCGTCGTGCTCTTTCCCTCACCGGCGGCGGTGGGATTCACTCCGGTGACGAGCACGAGTCGCCCCTTCGGCGGGCGCTGCGACACGTCGAGATCGATCTTCGCCTTGTACTTGCCGTAGAGATCCAGCTCGTCTGGCTTCAAGCCGAGGTCCGCTGCGACATCCACGATGGGACGCATCTTCGCTTGCTGCGCGATCTCGATATCGGAGGGGACTGTTGACACGCTCGGCTCCTCGGCGCTGGTAGGTTTTGGTGAGCGTGGATGATACCGAAACGCGGCTTGCGTATGCTACCCTGTCGCGTAGTCGAGTGTGACGCCAAACAGTTGGGTGGTGTTCTCTGCCGTCCGATCGGCTAGGTACTCCGGCGATACGCCACGCGCTGCGGCAAGACGTTCGATCGTGTGCGCGACCCACGCAGGCTCGTTGCGCTTCCCGCGTCTGGGAACGGGCGCGAGATACGGCGCATCGCTCTCGACCAGCACGCGATCGTCGGGGATGGCGCGCAGGAGCTCGGTATCCGTCCAGTTCTTGAACGTGATGATGCCGCTGAAGGAGACGTACCAGCCGTGACCGAGCGCGCGCTCTGCGAGCGCGAGAGTCCCCGTATAGCAGTGGAGCACGCCGATGACGCCATCGCGCGCCGCGCGATCGATCATCATCGCAGTCTCTTTCTCGGCCTCGCGCGTGTGCACGATCACCGGCAGTGATCGCTCGGCGGCAATCGAGAGCTGCGCGTCGAAGGACTCGTGCTGCTTTGCGCGCGGCGCATCGTCGTAGTGGAAGTCGAGGCCGCACTCGCCCACGGCGACGGCACCGGCATCCAGCAACGACTCGAGCGCCGGAATGCTGGTGTCTGCATCGAAGCGCGCGGCTTCCATGGGGTGTAGTCCGGCCGTCCAGCGGAGGAGCGGATATTGTGCCGCGAGAGACCGGGCGCGGTCGGCATCCTCGAGTGACGCGCCGATGCAAATCACCATCGACGCACCCGCTTCGATCGCGCGCTCGACCACCGCATCGCGGTCCGCATCGAATGCGGCGTCCGCTAGATGCGAGTGGCTATCGATGAATCGCATCTCGAAGGAGGAGGGAGTGGAAGCGAAAGCGAGAGCGACTGACTGGACACGAATCTGAAAGCAAAACCGACGAATCGAATCGGGCGCGGCGGGGGCGCGTCATCGCCTCGGTCGCGGAGGGAGGAGATAACCGACTTTACACGAATCAAACCCATGAGGAACGAATCGGACCGGTCGCGACGAAGTGTCCTCGCGCACATTTCAAATTCAATTTCTCTTTTTTTCGAAACAGCGAGTATCAACTCGCCTTTGCCGGGTTCGATTCGTTGCAGTTGCTCGTAAAATTCGTGTCCATTCAGTTGCCTCTACGACTCCCTACAGCTACCGGCTCATCGTAACCGGAGTGCCGGAGCGCGCGGCGCGTGTGCGGCTGGCGGCGCCTGTGTCCGTTGCCGTGCGCGGCCACTTTTTCTCGATCCAGAGGAGGAGCGGAGGCGCCACGTAGATCGAGCTGAACGTTCCCGTCACGACTCCGAAGAGCATCACGAGCGCGAACGGCCGAAGGACTTCGCCGCCCAGAAGGGCGAGCGCGAGCAGCGTCGCGAACACCGTCGCGTGCGTGAGCACCGAGCGCGGCAGGGTTTCGTTCACGGATCGATTGAGCGTCTCGTACAGCGAAACCTTCTGGCGTCTGCGCAGGTTCTCGCGAACGCGATCGAAGATGATGATCGTGTCGTTCAGCGAATAGCCGATCATCGTCAGAATGCCGCCGACCACGACGAGCGAAATTTCGAGGTTCGCGTACTTGATGAACGCGAGCGTCGCGAGAATGTCGTGCGCCGTCGCAACGACGGCAGCGACGCCGAACCGCCATTCGAATCGCCATGCGAGATACGCGAGCGTCGCCACGAACGAGATCAGGATCGCATAGAGCGCCTTCTGGCGCAGCTCCCCTCCCACCTTGGGGCCGACTGCCTCGGTACGCTGCACCGAGTACGCGGAGGCACCGAAGCGCTTCGTGAGCGCACCCTGGATCTCGGTGGCGATCGACTCCGCACCGCGGGTCTGCTGCGCTACGGCGCGCGGATCCTGCGCGCGCACGAGATAGTCGGTATCGCTGCCGAATTGTGTGATCTCCGCGCCCTTGATCCCGGCCTGATCGAGCGTCGAGCGCACGTCAGCGACGTTCGGCGCCTGGTGGAAGCGCACCTGCATCAGCGTGCCACCTGTGAACTCGATACTGTACTTGTATCCGCTCACCGCAATCCAGAGCAGTCCGGGAAGAATGAACAGCAGCGTCACGACCGTGGTGACCTTCCACAGTCGAATGAAATCGATCTTGGTGTCGTGCAGAATACGAAGCATCAGATGCTCAGCGTCTGGGCACCGCGAGTGCGGTTGAGCCACAGGAGGAAGAAGGTTCGAACGACGAAGATCGAGCTGACCATCGATGCCGCGATGCCCGCCATCAGCGTCACCGCGAAGCCCTTCACCGGACCGGTCCCAACTTCGAAAAGCACGAGCGCGGTGAGCACCGTGGAGACGTTGGAATCGATGATCGCGCTCATCGCATGCTTGAAGCCCTCATCGATCGAGGCGCGAACCGTTTTCCCATGCACCATCTCCTCGCGTATTCGCTCGAAGATCAGCACGTTCGCATCGAGTGCGATACCAATGGAGAGCACGAGACCCGCGAGCCCTGGCAACGTGACCGTCGCCTCGAGCCCCGCCAGCAGCGCCAAGGTGAACAGCAGATACAGCAACAGCGCTCCCACTGCGAGCGTGCCCGAAAGACGATAGTAGAAGATCATGATCAGGACCACGAGCAACACGCCAGCAATGCCCGCGTGAATCCCGTCCTTGATCGAATCCGCGCCAAGCGATGAGCCGATCGTGCGAGACTCGACGACCTTGAGCGGCACCGGAAGGGCGCCGGCGCGGAGCACGAGCGCGAGATCCTGCGTCTTCTGCAGATCGGAACCGCGCATCGTGATCTGTCCGCGCGTGCCGATCGCACTCTGGATCACCGGGGGACGGCCCATCACGCGGTCGTCGAGCACGATCGCCATGTAGTCGCCCACGTGCTTGCCCGTCTCCGTCCGGAAGCGCCGCCCGCCTTCGTTGTTCAGCGTGAAGGCGACGTAGTTCCCTTCCGTCGGATCGTTGCCGGGCTTCGCATCCGTGAGATACTCGCCCGTGATGATCGGGCGCGCGTCGACCAGATAGAGCGTGGCGTACGACGCCGCGCCCGAGCTCACATCCTCGCTCCCCCAGTGCAGCGCCTTGCCGGGCGGAAGTGCCGCCTGCACTTCCTTGCGATCGAGGTAGCTCTGCAGCGTGGGCACATCGTTCTTCGCGACGAGATACTCGCCCGGCATCTGTCCGGGCTGGAGCAGCTTCGAGAACGGTCCGCCCGTCGCCACGGCCTGCGTCGTATCCTTCTTGCTGGTATCGTTCTTCGCCTTCGCGCTGTCTGCGGGCGAAAACAGATTCAGCGGAGAAGCACTCTTGCCCGTGTCCGCCGTCGCGGAGGCGAGCGTCGCACCGCCGGCCTGCTTCACCGCGCCATCGAGTCGGGCGAGCGACTTCTCGAGAGACTGCGCCTTGTCGGTAATCTGGAATTGCAGGAACGCCGAGTTCTGGACGAGTGCCTCGGCGCGCGCGCGGTCATCGATACCCGGGAGCTCTACCACGATGCGGTCGTTGCCGACCTTTTGCACCACAGGCTCGGAGACGCCGAACTCGTCGATGCGATTGCGCACGACCTTGAGCGCGCGATCGATCGCCTCCCCTTTGTTCTGCACGACACCCTTGCCGTCGTCGACCTCGAGGGCGAGGTACATGCCGCCCTGAAGATCGAGTCCGCGCTTGAGCGGCACGCGAGTGCGCGTGGTGTCCTTGAAGATGCCCGTCTTCGGATCGCGCTCGCGGACAGTGATCGTGCGCGGCCACAGCGCCCAAACGGACGCGACCACGAGAACGAGGATGAGGAGGAGTCGGTTGCGGATATTGGCGTTCATACGGCTTGAAGACGGATTCGGGGATTGTGGCTCAGCTCTTAACGTTATGGCTGGACGACGGTTGAGTCAACGCGCGGCGTGCCTCCTTCTCGTCCTCGCGGAGCTGTGCCACGAGGGCGTCAGCGCCATCGAACTTCTTCGTCTCGCGGAGCCGCGCGAGGATGTCGATCCGCACCGTGCGGTCGTAGAAATCGCCATCCGCATCGAAGAGGTGCACCTCGATCGCCACGGTCTCATCGCCGAACGTCGGACGCGAGCCCAGGTTCATCATGCCGCCGAACGGGCCGAGGTGCGTTTGCGCTCGCACCGCATACACCCCGGGCGGCGGAAGGAGCTTCCGCGCAGACGGCGAGCCGAGGTTGATAGTCGGAAATCCGAGCAGTCGTCCGCGCCGATCGCCGCCCTGCACGCGCCCGGAAACGGAATAGGGGCGGCCAAGCAGACGGGCTGCTCGCTCGAGCTCGCCCGCAGCCACGGCTTGGCGGATCATCGTCGAAGAAATCGGCGCCCCGTCGATGCCATCCACTGCGGAGATCACCTCGACGGTGAAGCCGCGCGTCTCGCCGAGACGCCGGAGCACCTCGACATCGCCCGCGCGCCCGCGGCCGAAGCCGTGATCGTGGCCGATCACGAGATGCTTCACATGAAAGCGCTGACGCAGGATCTGATCGACGAACGCAGCCGCATCGTAACGCTGCAGCTTCTTCGTGAACGGCACGATCGCCAGGTAGTTGATCCCGCTCTCGGCGATCACCTCGATCTTCTCCGAGGGATTCGTGAGCAGCGGGGGCGCAGCTTCCTTGCGCACGATCTCGAGCGGGTGCGGGTCGAAGGTGACGACGACGCTGCTCAGTCCCATCTCTTCGCCGCGGCGGGCGATGCACTCGAGCACGCGCTGGTGCCCGCGATGCACGCCGTCGAAGGTGCCGACGGTGAGCACGGTGCCGCGCGCGGTGGGCGGCAATCCCGAGTCATTCCAGGTGCGGAACTTCTCAGCCATCTGCGAGCACCACGCGCGGCTGCCATTGACCGTCTCTGCGCTCGGCGATCGCGAGCAGCACGCCCGACTCGCTGAGGAGTGCCGCGCGCTCGCCCTCGACGCCGGCGTCCACGCGCATACCGCGCGCGAGACGCGCCGCGTCGTCCGCGCCCACGCGCTGCTCGGGCATCGAGGGGACCGCCTCGCGCGGTGAGAGCACCGTCGCCCGCCCATCGCGCAGATCGGCGAACGATGTCGCGGCGGCGACGTCGAAGGGGCCGCTCCGCACGCGGCGAAGTGCGGAGAGGTGCGCCGCGCCATTCGTCGCGCGCCCGAGGTCGCGTGCCAGTGCGCGGATGTACGTGCCGCCGCCGCACACGATCGTGACGTCGGTTTCCGCGTCGCGATGTTCGTGCACGAGCCAGCTGTGCACGTGCACGGTCGATGGCTCGAGTGCGAGCGGTGTACCGTGGCGGGCCGCGGTGTGCGCGCGTCGACCGCCGACCTGTTTCGCAGAGTAATCCGGCGGCACCTGCCCGAGGCGTCCGGTGAGCGTCTCGATCGCGGCGTCGAGCTCGCGCCGCGCAGGCACGGTCGCCGACTCGCGCGTGACCTCGCCCGTCGCGTCATCGGTATCCGTTTCGGAGCCCCAGCGAATCGTCGCCTCGTATTCCTTGGGCTCTCCGTCCACGTATGGCAGCACGCGCGTCGCGCGGCCGGTGAGCAGCACCAGCAGACCGGTCGCGAACGGATCGAGCGTACCCGCGTGGCCGATGCGTCGCTCGCCGAGCGCGCGGCGAGCGACGCTCACGACGTCGTGAGAGGTGATGCCGGCGGGCTTGTCCACGAGGAGCAGGGCGTCAATCGGTCGGGTCCTCCGCGAGCGCGTCGTCCTTCTGCTCGGCCTCGAGCTCGAGCCTTTCGCTCTTCACCTGCGCGAGCAGCGTCTCGATGCGCGCGGCGCGCTCGACGCTCGGATCGTGGCGGAACTCGAGCTCGGG
>JBDTXN010000027.1:0-26366 GCA_040006175.1 Gemmatimonadota bacterium
GTACTCGGCGTGCGAAACGTCGCTCCGCTGCAGGTGCTCCGGCGCGATGACGATGGGACAGCACCGGGAACTTCGCGGGCGGCTTGGCGGGATCCGCTGCGGATTGCAGCTGGAGTGATACTCGCCGCGAGTGTGATCGCGGTGTGTGTCGCGCGCGCGGACAGCGCGACGGTTGGGCTCTGGATGAGTGCAGGCATTGCGGCCGCAATCGGAGCGACGTGGCTCGCGGCGATTCTGTGCGCGAGACTCGCGAGCCGTCTCGCGCGACTCGACTGGCGATTCATCGTCCGGCACGGTATCGCCAATCTCGACCGCCCCGGCAACCAGACGCGACCCGTAGTGCTTGCGCTCGGCTTCGGAGCTTTCCTGCTCGGCACGCTCGCGCTCGTGCAGGGCAATCTTCTTCGCCAGCTCGCGTCGACCGCGAATGCATCCGCAGCGAATCTCGCGTTCTTCGACGTGCAGACCGATCAGGCGGGTCTGCTCGACACGCTCTTTCGTTCGCGTGGCCTTCCTGTGCTGTCGCAGGTCCCAATCGTGCCCATGCGCATCGCGGAATATCGAGCTCGCAAGCCGGTGGTGCGCCCGAGCAGCGATCGCGGAGATTCGAGCGCGCGCAACCCGGAAGCGAATCGTCCATCCTGGGCAGTGCGCCACGAGTATCGTTCGAGCTATCGTGACTCAGTCGCCCCCAGCGAAAAGATTCTCGCGGGCAGGTGGTGGACGAGCGCCGGACCGGATGCGGACGGGGTGTTCGAGGTCTCCCTGGAGCAGAGCCTGGCCGAGGAGCTTGGGGTGGCCGTTGGCGATACGATCACGTGGGACGTGCAAGGAGTTCGCATTCGCACGCGCATCACGAGCCTGCGCGAGGTCGAGTGGACCCGATTCGAGCCAAATTTCTTCGTCGTCTTCCAGTCGGCGGCGCTGCGCGAAGCTCCACAGTCGTTCGTGATGCTCACACGTGTGAACGATGACGGGTCGCGTGCGCGTCTGCAGCGTGACGCCGTACAGCGTTTCCCGAACGTCTCCACGATCGATCTCACCCTCATCCAGAATGCCGTTGGCCGCATTCTCGACCGCGTCTCGCTCGCGGTGCGCTTCATGGCGCTCTTCAGCGTCGTGACTGGCGTGCTGGTGCTCGTGAGCGCGATCGCCGCGTCGCGTCGCCAGCGCGTGCGCGAGAGCGTGCTGCTCAAGACGCTCGGGGCCACGCGTGCACAGATCGTTCGGATGCTCTTCACGGAGTACGCGCTCCTCGGCGCGATCGGCAGCCTCGCGGGAATCGCGCTCGCGGTGGGCGGCGGCTGGGCGGCTGTGCACTTCATCTTCAAGGCGCCGTTCGTCGTAGCTCCCCTCTCGCTCGCCGCAGTCGCCGCGGCGACGATGCTGCTGACGATCGTGACCGGACTCATTGCGGCGCGCGATGTGTTCGCCGAGACGCCGATGGCGGCGCTGCGCGAGGTGTAAGCGCGAGTGCAGCAACATCACGCGCACCTCGCGCGCACCTGGCTCCGACGGTGCTGAGCATGCTGTCGCGGCTGTGGGTTTACGTCACCCTCGGCGCGACGAGCATCATCACCGAAGAGGCCGCGCCGGTGCTCGCGGGATTCGCGGCGCACCAGCATCACCTTGGCGTGGTGCAGGCGGCCGTCGCGTGCGCGATCGGGAGCTGGGCCGCGGACATCGGACTCTACGCACTGGGCCGCTGGCGCGCGCTGAAGCTGGCCGCTCGGTGGCCGAAGCTCATGGGACCAATGGAGAAGTTGCTGGGCTCCGTGCGCCGGCATCCCTGGCGCGCCTCCATCGCGGTGCGCTACGCATACGGTGCGCGGATCCCGCTTCCGATCGCGTGCGGCGCCGCGGAAATTCCAATTGCGAACTACCTGATCGGAAGCGGCATCTCTGATGGAGCTGGGGCGCGCTATTCACGGCGATCGGCTGGATCTTCGGCTCCACCGCCGTGCTGCTGCTTGGACGCATTCGGCGGCACGAGGATGTGCTCGCGTTGTCACTCGTGGTCCTGGTGGCTGTGATCGTGGCGATCATCGCGCTGCGCAATCGGGAGAAGGTGCCCGTGGAGATCGAAGCGGGGCTGCGCTCCTTCTCGCGCACAGACCCGCCCCAACCGGATCGCCCGGAGTAAGCGGCGCGCGCACCTCGGTGGACAGCACGCGGGCCGGTCGGTAGACTGGATCGCGAATCGAGTGCAACACTTCTCCGTCTCGCTCGCCTCCCTCGACATTGCCTCCATGCGCACCTTCGCTTCACGCGTCTGCCTCTACGTGCTCGCAATTGCACTCGGCTGCTCGAAGCCAGCGCAGGAACCGGCCGCGACATCTCGCGCCGCACCGCCGATCGTCGCATTTCCGGAGACGTGGCCATACGCGAACACCGACAACTCCGTGTCGGCCGAGCATGGGATGGTCGCAACGGATGCGCCGCTCGCAACACACGTAGGCGCCACCGTGCTGCGCAACGGAGGGAACGCGGTCGACGCCGCGATCGCCACGGCATTCGCTCTCGCCGTCGTGCTTCCCGCTGCCGGCAACCTCGGCGGCGGCGGATTTCTCGTCGTGCACATGGGCGACGGACGCGAGGCGGCGCTCGATTTCCGAGAAATTGCGCCCGGCGCGGCGACGCGCGACATGTACATCGGCCCCAGCGGGCACGCGGACGAGCGCTCGATCACCGGACAGCTCGCGGCCGGCGTACCCGGTTCGGTCGCAGGGCTGTGGGAGGCGCACGAGCGCTTTGGCTCCCGCCCGTGGCCGGAGCTGGTTGCGCCGGCGATCGCACTCGCCTCCGGGGGATTCGTCGTCGATTCGGATTTCGCAGGCGCGATTCGCGGCGACAGTGCACGACTCGCGAAATTCCCCGCGACCGCGGCACTCTTTCTTCCGAACGGGCACGTACCGCGTCCGGGCGATCGCTGGCGCGACGCCGAGCTCGCGGCGGTGTTGCGTCGCATCTCCCTCGATGGCGCCAAGGGATTCTACACCGGGCGAACCGCGGAGCTGATCGAGGCGGAGATGCATCGCGGGCACGGTGTGATGACGCAAAAGGATCTCGGCGGGTACAAGGCGAAGTGGCGCGACCCGATCACGTTCACGTATCGCGGTCACAAGGTCATATCGATGCCGCCGCCATCGTCGGGCGGGGTCACGATGGCGCTCGTTGCGCACGAGCTGGCACGCTTCGACGTGCGCGCGGCCGGGTGGCACTCACCGCGCTCGCTGGCTCTCTTCGCGGAGGGAATGCGTCGCGGCTTCGCCGTGCGCAACTCGATACTAGGCGATCCGGATTTCGTGTCGCTCCCGACGTCGCGCCTGCTGTCTCAGGCGTACGCCGATTCTCTGTCGTCGTCCATCGTGGAGAGTCACGCGACTCCGTCGGCGGATATTCGTGTTGGCGGCGGCGCGTCCGTCGAGAAGCGTCAGACGACACACTTCTCCGTGATGGACGGTAAGGGCGGTGCGGCGGCGCTGACCACGACGCTCAATGGAGGTTTTGGATCCGCGGTCGTCGTACCTGGTGCGGGGCTCCTGTTGAACGACGAGATGGACGATTTCGCAGCGGAGCCCGGCCGGCCGAACATGTTCGGACTCGTGCAGGGCGAGGCGAACGCGATCGCGCCGGGCAAGCGCATGCTCTCCTCGATGACACCGACGATCGTGCTGGGCAACGATGGCAAGCCGATGCTCGTGACAGGTGCACAAGGCGGCCCGACGATCATCACGACGACGTTCCAGATCATGTCCAACGTGATCGACTACGACATGGACATCGGCGAGGCGGTTCGCGCGCCCCGCGTTCACCATCAGCACCTACCGGACTCGCTGATGTACGAAAAGGGCGGGCTGACCACCGCCACCATCGACGCGCTCAAGACGATGGGTTACGCAACGGAGCCGATGTCGTCCAACGGGGATCTCGGATTTGCCGCGTCGATCCTGAAGCGCAAGGGTGTCTTGAAGGGCGCCTACGATCCGCGCGTACATGGCGCGGCGGAGGGGTATTAGACCGTCCGACGGCCGGCTCCTCTCGGCCGCCCGCGAGCTCCGCCTCCACACTTCTATTCGGGATATGGGAGGTACATCCCATGCGTGCGCCGTTCGCGCATGCTAGGCTGCCTTCTCGCAGAGTGTACCACTGAATCGAAACGGGTCGGTGGGCTTCGCCTCCGCTTGAAGGAGAGAGATCAATGCGCCTCCCTCGCCGTATGTTCGTTTTGCTGTCGTCATCGCTCTTCGCAGGCGGGTTGCTCCACTGCTACCACAGCCAATCGGTCGACGTTGCGACGATAGCTCGTGATAGTTTGACGGGACGGGACATCATTTCCGAGGTCACGCTCATCGACGGGCGAGAGATCCACTACGACAAGGGTACTCGGCCGACGCTTCGCGGCGACACGCTGCGCGGGCAGGTGCACGACGCGATGTTGTACGTTCCGATCGACTCCGTGCAGCGCGTGTGGATCAGAAAGCTGGATCCAGTGCGCACGACACTCGCGACTGTGGGAATTCTCGTGGCTGTCGCCGGCGTCGTGAGCGCGATTGCAATTGCGTCGAAACAGTCCTGTCCCTTCATCTACTCATGGGACGGACAGCGATACGTCTTTGACGCAGAGCCATATGGCGGAGCAATAACGCGCGGACTCGAGCGCGACGATTACGGGGAGCTTCATTCGCTCGTAGCTGATCATGGCGTGTACCGTTTGCTCGTCACGAACGAGGTAAACGAAACCCAGTACACCAATCGTCTTCGCCTCTTGATCGTGGACCATGCACCAGGCCTCACCATCCGCGCAGACGAGTTCGGACGCTTCTACGGATTCGACTCGCTCGTCGCACTCTCGTCGGCGTACGATGCGAACGGTCGAGACCTGCGCCCCTGGCTCGTCGCGACCGACGCGTTGATATGGGAGCCGGTGGTACCACCGGAGGGGAGTGCGGGCGTTCGCGAAGACATCACGATGTCGTTCGCGAAGCCGAAAACGGCAAGTCAGGGTTTTCTGTTGACGCGCATCTCGACTGGGCTCTGGGGTTCGCAGATGATCCGCCAGTTTTCGCAGCTGCGCGGCACCGCCCTGAACGATTGGTACGCGATGATCGACTCCAGTTCTTCGCGAGCCGCGGCGCTCCGCAGCTGGAACATCCGGGAGGAGCTGTACGCGCTCAAGATCGAGGTCGAGGAGCCATCGGGTTGGAACGTGCGAGGAATACTTCCTGGCGGCGGTCCGTTCCTCGCCACTGACCGTGTGGTCTCACTCGATCTCAGTCATGTTCGCGGCGACAGTGTGCGCATCCGCATCCGCCCGCCGTACGGATTTTGGGCGCTCAACTCGTTCGCCATTGCGTACGGCAGCTTCCCCCAGCTTCATGTGACTGCGGTAGATGTTGCAACCGCACGTACCTCAGACGGTCGTGACGTTCGCTCCGAGCTCACTGCGACCGATGAGCGATACTACGCCATGCCCACTACGGCGGACCATGCGTTCGTCACCTTTGCCGCGCCGGCGCTCGCGCCGGGAATCACGCGCACGATCTTCGCCCATGCGCGCGGCTATTACCGCCTGCACCTCAACCCTGCCACTCCACCGGATTCTGCGACGCTGGCAGAGTTCATGACTGTCCCCGACGCCGCCGCCCGGTTCGCATACACGCGCTACACGCAATCACATCCACGCATCGCTTTGGCGCATTGAGGTGGGGAGATGCACCATGCACATGTCGACCGCATCGTGGAGATCGTGCCCGGCGAACGCGCCCGCGCCATCAAGTGCGTGTCGCTTCGCGATGACGCACTTGGCGAGCACTTCCCCGGGAATCCGATCCTGCCCGGCATCTTTCTACTCGAAGGGATAGCCCAGACGGCGGGCGTGCTATTGTGGCGGAGCACGAACGAGCAGCGCTTTGCCGTGATGGCTTCTATCGACCGTGCTCGTTTCCTTGCGTTCGCCCGACCCGGAGACGCGCTTCTGCTCGAGGTCGATATAGAGGCCCTGACCGCGGACACCGCGCGAATACGGGGCCGTGCGTCGCGTGCGAACCAGGAAGTGGCGGTCGTGCGAATGACCTTCCGCCTGGTCGAGCCCGAAAGCCTGATTGCGCCCGCATTCGAAGCCGCATATCGAAGCATGATGGCCACGTGGTTGGGTGACTACCCATCTCTCGCCCATGCGTGAGCGCATCGCGATCACCGGGGTGGGCGTCGTCACCCCCATCGGCATTGGTGCGGAGGACTTCGCCGTCGCGCTTCGCTGCGGTAAATCCGGCGCCGCAGCGATAACTGCCTTCAGCTGCGAGGGATTCAGCACGCGGATCGCCGCGGAAATCGCTCCGTCGAGCCTCGACATGGCGCAGTTTGTCGAGCCGCGGAAGCTGGTCAAGCTGATGAGCCGCGCAACGCAATTTGCCGTCGCGGCGGCGGCGCTCGCGAGGCTACACGCGAGACTCGATGACGGCGATATCGACCCTAATCGATTCGGCGTGTGCATGGGTGCAGGAGGCATGGGGCCAGTGGACAATGAAATGCTGCACATGTCCGCGAATGCGATCATCGAAGCGGCATCACAAGTCGGGAACTCGGTTTTCGACGTGCCTGCATTTGCTCGTGTATTTCGCGAGCAGGTGAATCCGATCGTGAGTCTTCGAGGATTGCCGAATCTTGCCGCCGCCCATGTTGCCATTCAGCAAGGGGCCCGCGGGCCAAACTCGACAATTACCACCGCCTGCACGTCTGGAACGCAGGCGATCGTGCACGGGATCCGAATGATTCAGCACGGGGATGCCGACATCGTGTTCGCTGGCGGAACGGATGCGATGATCAACCCCACTGGCGTACTGGGATTCGCCATGCTCGGCACCTTGTCGTGTGCCAACACGAATCCAGCGGGCGCCAGCCGCCCCTTCGAGCGCGACCGTGACGGCTTCGTCATCGGCGAAGGGGCTGGTGTCGTAGTCCTGGAGCGAGCGCGCGACGCAGTTGCTCGAGGCGCCCCCATTCTCGCAGAAGCCGCCGGATGTGGGATCACGTGCGATGCGTATCGCATCACCGACGAGCGGCCCGACGCTTCGGGTGGCAGTCGCGCAATCACGCTCGCGATACGGGATGCCGACGCCAGTGTGGCCGACGTCGAATACATCAATGCGCACGGAACAGGCACCGTTATGAACGATCGCGTGGAGACCCGAGCCATCAAGTCTGCTTTCGGCAAGCACGCGTTCCGGGTGCCGGTGAGCTCCACAAAATCCATGATCGGTCACCTTCTCGCGGGTGCCGGCGCCGTCGAGTACATAGCCACGGTCCTCGCCATGCGTGATGAATTCCTTCCTCCTACGATCAACTACGAGCACGAAGACCCCGAGTGCGACCTCGACTACGTGCCCAATCGTTCGAGGGTCGTCCACATCGACGCGGCGCTCACCAACTCATTCGGCTTCGGAGGACAAAACGCATGTGCGATGATACGCCGATGGTAAACGCCACGCCGTTGGCCGACGTCGTTTACGGCCTCATCTCGGAAGTTCTCACGGTTCCGCGCAGCGACGTCAGTGGCGACACCGCGCTGATGCGCGACCTCGGGGCCGAGTCGATCGACTTTCTCGATCTCGTCTTTCGGATCGAGGATGTGATCGGCCGGCGAATCAAGCCGGGCACCTGGGAACGGTATGTCGAAGAGCGCCTGCCTTTGGGCGATCATCCGCACACGATTACCGCGGACATCATTGTAGAGTTCGCCGAGCGGGAAGCGTGCCGATCCTGATCTCGCGCTACGGAACCGCGGGACGCTTGGTTGTCGTAGCCAGGAGTGCCGGGCTCCCCCGCTTAGCCGGTCGCGAAAGACGGTGTGAAGACACGCGAGCAGCCGATCGGGCGCGCGTGCTGGCGGTCGGAACCGGCGCGAACGAGTACTCGGGAAAAATGTCGATCTCTCATACCGAGGGATCTGCAGCAGCGTTTGCATGGGAGGGATGTGAGTCGATCGGAGTCGATCTGGTGCGTGTATCGCGCGTGACATTGCGCCACGCGTACGCCATCCTCTCCAAGGAGGATTGGGTCGCGTTGAATCCGATAGCGATTCGGTTCCGGCCTGCTCTCGGGTGGGCGCTCAAGGAAGCGACGGCGAAAGCCACTGGCAGAGCGCAGGACTACTTCCCCACGAGAGTTCGCCTACTACCGAGTGCACGCAGAAATTCACCGGCATCACAGTGTGTCGGCCGCACAGTCTCGAGCTTCGAAAGCGATTGGTTGGCGATCGGAGAGTATATCTGCGCCGTAGTCGTCGAGGTCACCAGAGAAGTCCCTTACCAGATACCGGCCGACGAGATAGCGTGAGAGTATCACCGGGGGGTGAGTTTTGGTTTAGACGATTCGGCCCCCGGGCAGAACCGTCCTCACCCCTCGTTCATTTGGAAATGAGCGTCGAAGACGCCAGCCTCGAAGCCTCGCCGATGCCAGCGCTGTCCAAAGACGAACTACAGCGATGCTTTGGCGACAGCTACGAGATCCGTCGTGAGCTCGGAGGCGGCGGGATGTCGCGGGTCTACGAGGCGTTCGACCCGCGACTGCGACGTCGCATCGTCATCAAGGTGCTCGATCCGCAGCGCATGGGTGAACTGAACGTCGATCGCTTTCTCCGCGAAATTCAATTGTCCGCGGCTCTGCAACATCCGCACATCGTCACGGTGCTCGCGGCGGGCGTGTGCGCGTCGTTGCCCTACTACACGATGCCATTCATTGAGGGCGAATCACTACGCGAGCGGCTGAGACGTGGCCCACTGGATATCTCCGAGTGCGTGGATGTCCTTCGCGATATTTCGAAGGCATTGTCGTATGCTCACGGTCAAGGTGTCCTTCATCGCGACATCAAGCCGGACAATGTGATGCTCAGCGACGGATCCGCGATCGTGACTGACTTCGGAATTGCGATTGCGCTCGATGCGTCCATCAAGAATTCGTCGGGGACACTCACTCGCTCGGACAACGCGATCGGCACACCAGCGTACATGTCACCCGAGCAAGTCGCCTGCGATCCCGCGATCGATCATCGTGCGGACCTGTATGCCCTGGGGGCTACTGCGTTCGAGCTTCTCACCGGCCTTCCGCCTTTCGGAGACAGGCCACCGGCGTCGCTGCTCGCCGCCCATCTCGTGGAGCCGCCGCCGCCACTTTCGCATTCGCGGGCGGACATACCCGTGGCGCTCGATGCGCTCGTCTCGCGCTGCCTCGCCAAAGATCCGGACGCGCGTCCGCGAGATGCGAAGGAGGTGCTGACGACGCTCGATGCGCTTGCGCGCGGCGGGATCGTGCATGGCACCAAAGCGCGTTCGGATTACCGTTCGTCAATCGCTGTTTTGCCGTTCACGAACATGAGTGCGAGCCGCGACAACGAGTTCCTGTCCGACGGGATCGCCGAAGAATTGATGACGGCCTTTGGCCGCATGCCCGGGCTCCGCGTCGCCGCCCGGGCAAGCTGCTTCGCGTACCGTGGGCAATCTCCGGATCCCCGTGCCGCAGGCGCGAGCTTGCGAGTCGAGACGTTGCTCACCGGAAGCGTGAGTCGGTCGGGGAACGCGCTCCGCATTCGCGTCGAGCTCGTGCGCTGTGCCGATTCGGTGCCGCTCTGGTCCGAGCGTTTCGATCGTCAAGTCGCAGACATTTTTCTGATTCAGGACGAGATTACCGAGGCGATCTTGAGCGCTCTGCGGCCGACACTGATATCAACGGCGCCTGCGCCCGCGCAACTCCGTCAGACTACGAACGTCGACGCGTATACTCTGTATCTTCGCGGCCGGTATTTCTTCAACCGCCGCCAGGAGCAACTGCTCTGGCAGAGCATCGAGTGCTACGAAAGGGCGATCACGCTCGACAGGGAGTACGCGCTCGCATACTCCGGGATCGCGGACTCGTGCGGCATTCTCGCGCTCTTCATGGCGCTCTCACCCGACAAAGCGCGTGAACGGATGAGAGCGGCGGCCGAGCGCGCCCTCGCGCTCGGCGCCGGCCTCGCAGAGGCACACGCGTCGATGGGCATGTACGAACTGCTGCTGGGTTGGGATCTCGACAGTGCGGAACATCACTTCAAGAAGGCGTTGCAACTCGATCCGCAGCTTTCGATGGCTTCTGCATGGCTGGGACAGCTTCTCGTGCAACAAGGGCGTATGGATGAAGGGCTTCGTGCTGCCTCACGCGCCATGTCGCTCGAGCCACTTTCGGCAGCCGTCCACACGAATGCTGCCTTCGTGTATCACCTTGCCTCCCGCCACGAAGATGTGATACGCATTCTGGATGGCGTACTCGAGTTGGATCCTGGACGTCCGACCGCGCTATGGATTTTGGCCTGGACCCATCTCGCCATGTCGCGCACGACTGAAGCGGTCGCGGTGCTGGAACGCGTCGTCACTGTCGTGAACCGCAACCCGTGGTGGTTGGCGTCACTGGCTTTCGCGTACGCCGAGGATGGGCGCATCGAGGACGCACGTGCCACGCTCCTGGAGTTGAGCACCTCGGACAAATCGCACCATGTACCACAGGCACTTCTTGCGCGCGCGCATCTGGCACTGGGCGACTTGAACGAGGGCTTTCGGCTGGCTCGCCTCGCATTGGAGACGGGGGAGCTGAACGCATGGGGGATACTGACCCACCCGGGATGGAGACAGCTGCGCGAGCATCCGGAGTTCGATTCGCTTACGGCAGCGATGAAGACCCATTTCAGGTCGGAGCCGACATCCTGCTCGTGAGGTCGGCTGAGGCTCGTGATCCGGAGCCTCACATCAGTCGAAGTGAAAGCGCCTTACGAGTATGAATGCCGATCTTCGCGAAGACGCGCTCTCCATGATGCCGTGCGGTATGTCTGCTTACACCCAATTCGAGCCCAATCGCGACGTCGCTCTGCCCCTGAGCGAGAAGCAAAGCGACCTCCGCCTCTCGAGGCGTAAGGTGGAATCGCGCCCGCAAGCATTCTGCGGACGGCAGCGCTGGACTTGCCCGGTCGATCAGGACCAGTGCGAGGGTCTGCTTCGTTTGACCGACGAAGACGGGACCACTACGCACCGAGTAGACGGCACGACTCGTGACTAGTCGGAAGTCCTCCAATCGCGTATCGCCGGCTCGCCCGTCATCGTGAGCTGACCGGATTTTCAACGTCCGTCGACCGCATTGACTCGCTGTATCGAGGATCAAACCGGACTCGGGTTCGTTGGCGAGGAAACTGGTCAGCGCCCGGTTGCGGTGTGACAACACGCCCATCCTGTCGACGAATACCGCGCCTTCTGAAAGCGTGTCGATCAGTTCCAGAAGCGATTCGAAGGCAATTTCACCGGCGCGGGCGCGTATCCGCGGCACTTCAGCCTCATGCGACACGAAATTCTGATTCATGACATCCACTCGGATTACGGGTGCGTCTTCGAATTCCGCGGTCGCGGCTGCACATGAGCCCGGACGCCATCTTGCCAAGTCGTGATCGGGAAGCTCTCTTGGTGGTAAGCATACTCGTAAGGCGTTGCGCAGCCGTTAACTCAGCGTGAATCGTCATGGCTCGATTCCGACTGGTACTGCTGGGCGGCCTTTTGCTCCGGCGGGACGACGATGGAACGCGCGTCGACTCCGTCCAGCGGCGCCAGTTGGCTATTCTCGCGCGACTCGCGATGGCCGGTGCAAATGGATTGAGCCGGGACTGCCTCGCCAGCTGCATCTGGGGAGATCGTCCCGAGGAAAGCGCACGCAGTTTGCTCAGGCAGGGCATCCACGCATGCCGTCGGGCGATGGGCAGTGAGGTGTTCGAAGAAGGCCCATCGAGCATCAGTGTCAACGCGCTGATTCTCCGCACCGATGTCGAGGACTTCGAGGGAGCGATCGTCGCGGGCGATCACCAACGAGCAGCCGCGCTGTACACGGGCGGCTTCCTCGAGGGCGCCCATCTAGGGGCCGGTGCCGAATTCCAGGACTGGGCGTCACGCGAGTGTCATCGTCTCGAGCGACAGGCACTCGACGTTTTGGATTGCCTCGCCGAACAGCCAGGGCAGAGCGCACACGAAGCGGCGAACTGGTGGCGTCGGTCCCTGGCGATCGATCCTCTGCAACTCCGCGCGGCACTAGGCCTCCTGCAGCGTCTGGTCGAAACCGGCGAACGCGCGGAGGCGATCGCGTTCGGTCGAGCGTACGAGCTGATGCTCGACGAGGCGTATGCGGTGCCAGTTGACACACATTTTGCGGAAATTCTATCGAGCCTGACGAATGGACTCCAGGTGAACGGCTCCGCGGCAGCGCCTGAGGCGCTACGCGTCATGACCGTGAACCCGAAGCCCGACATCGTCTCGAAGGATTTGAATAGCATCTCCGTAGCTGCGCCCCACCATGCGGCACGGTATGCAAGACGCCAAATCGTTTGGTGGGCGACTATTGTGGGATGCGCGGGAATTCTGCTCGCAATCGGCGCGCGCGTCCTATCGAGAACCGGGGAGGCGTCCTTCTCGTCGAAGTCGGCCCAGCATTCGCCGTCGACCTCGCCGCTGCCGATCGATTCGCCTTCGGCGCAACAGTCTCTCGATCCTTCCACCGACCGCTCCGACGCGCAGTTGCTTTACCTGCAGGGGCAGACGTTCATGAGCCGACGGACCCTTCGATCGATCGAGCACTCCGCTGCGCTCTTCCGCGCTTCGATCGCGAAAGCACCCGAATTTGCAAGAGCACACGCGGCGCTTGCGCTCGCAGATGCCCTCCTTCCTTATTTTTCGAATGAAGCGCCTGCGCCTCTGGTCGCGGAATCCACTCTGGAAGCAGGCCGAGCTCTCGCTCTCGACAGCGGAGTGTCGCAGGCGCACGTCGCGCTGGCAGTTCTGGCGATGGGACAGCGACGATGGAAGGTGGCTGGTCACGAGTTGCGCGACGCGATTTCGCGCAACGATGGCGACGCGTTTGCGCATTTTTTTCTGAGCTACCTTTTGAGTGTTCAGGACAGCGCCACTGAATCGCTCGTCGAGGCGAAAAAGGCATTCGAGCTCGATCCGCTTTCAAACCCCATCAGTGCCAACGTCGCAGCCGCCTATTATGTAATCGGACGGAACGAGGAAGCCGAGCTACAGATACGTCGCACATTGGATCTTGACTCGACCTACTCAGCCGCCCATCAGCAGCTCGGTCTCATCTTGCTGGCCGAACGGCGGAATGAGGAAGCCATAGCGGAATTCGAAAAAGGCGTGACACTGGAGGGGCGAACTCCGTACGCGGGCAATTTGGGGTTATTGGGCTACGCGTACGGTGTCTCGGGCAGAGTTCAACTTGCGCGGGTCATACTCTCCTCACTCGATTCGCTCGGGCGCACGACGTACGTCGATCCCGCTGCGCGAGGATTCGTGTGGCTCGGCCTTGCTGATGGTGATCGGACATTCGAGGCATTCCAGCGCAGTCTCGATCACGACGAGTCTCTGTTGCTCGACTACTTCCCGAGTGACCCGATATTCAATTCCCTGAGAGTGGATGCCAGATTTTCAGCACTGCTCGCACGCGCACGTCTGCCCATTGATAGCGCGCCCACTGTCGGAAGACGAGAGGTCGGGAATCCCGCAAACGCCCGCCAGCCCGGAGGCGAGCGCAGTTCCGCCTTTTGAGGTTCACATGAAAACCGCAGCGTACTAGCGCGAGCTCGCTGTCTCCAGCTCCACAGTTGCTTTGCGCTCGAGCTTCCCCCAGCCCACCACTCGCCCCTTGAGAGCGGCCATCACTGAGCGCACCACGACCCAGTACATCACCTGGCGATACGCGAATCGCTGCAGAAAGATGAGCCAGGTGAGCCACTTGTCCTCATCGGGCTCAAGCACGAATGCCACGATCGATGCGACCCAGTCGATAATGAGGAACACGGCGTAGTACGTGAGCACCTGCTCCACCGATGTGATCGCGTACGTCGCGCCATGCGCTTCGCGAATCGCCCATGCGGACCAGAGGCTCAGCACGAACATGAGATCGGCTATCGGTGAGAGGAACGGATAGATGATCTGGAAGAGCAACACGTTCGGCAGCGCGACGAACCCGAGCGAGCCGTAGCGCGGGTGGAAGAAGGTGCGCCGGTGCTTCCACAGGCACTGCAGCGTTCCGAATGACCAGCGGAAGCGTTGCTTGGCCAGTCCGCGGAGCGAGTCCGGCGCTTCAGTGTAGCCGATCGCCTCGTCGGCATATGCGATAGAGAATCCACGCCGGCGAATCGAGAGCGTGAGGTCCTGATCTTCGGCGAGCGTATCTTCGCTGAAGCCTCCCGCCTTCTGCACGAGCGACTTGCGCCAGGCGCCCACCGCTCCGGGCACCACCGTGATGCAGTTGAGTAGTGAGAACGCACGCCGATCGAGATTCTGGCTCGTGACGTACTCGATCGCCTGCCAGCGCGTCACGATGTTGATGCGGTTGCCCACCTTTGCATTCCCCGCGACGGCGCCGACACGCGGATCGTGCAGCGGCTCCACGAGCTCGGCCACCGTATCCGGGGCGAACAGCGTGTCCGCATCGAGGCAGATGACGATCTCGCCCTTCGCGTAGGCGAGTCCGTAGTTCAGCGCGCTCGCTTTGCCGCCGTTCGCCTTCCTGTACACGCGCACCTTCGGATGCTCTCCGTACGCTGTTCGCGCGACTTCGTAGGTGTCGTCCGGTGATCCATCGTCGACCACCACGACCTCGAGCTCACCCGGATACTCCTGCGAGATCAACGTTTCGATCGTGCGGAGGATGACCTTCTCTTCCTTGAACGCCGGAACGATCACGCTCACTGATGGTGCGAAGGTAATCGGCGCGTCGCGATTCTGGTGGTTCCGAATGCGCTGAATGATTGCGAGAATCGTCATGAAGACGAGTCGCGCAAAGCCGAGAAAGATCGCGAGAAAGAAGATCCAGTAGAGCAGCCACTGCACCACGCTAAGCGTCCCCCATCCAATGAGCTCACCGGCGCGCGCGAGGCGATTGCGCGGCGGCAGCCCCGGCATTGCCTGGTCGCGCGTGAGACCGATGAGCTGCGACAGCGGCACCACCGTGTCGCCCTTCGCGCGCAGCGAGTCGATGAGCGGGCCGAGCGCCGCGACGGTCTGGCTTCGATCTCCACCGCCATCGTGCAGCAGGACGACGTTGCCGCGCGTGCGCTGCGCAAGCACGGTGTCGATGATCGTCTGCACACCAGGAGACTGCCAATCCTCGGCGTCGATGTGCAAGCCGATGATGAGATAGCCGCGCTCCTTCGCGATTTGCGCCGGCACGAGCTCGTCGAGCGTCGTCGGTTCGGCGTCGCCGAAATACGGCGGGCGGAAGAATGCGGTGCGCCGGCCGAGCACCGCCTCGAAGAGCCGCTCCGTGGCATCCAGCTCGAGCTTGGTGCGCTTGTCGCTCGTAAATGCCAGATTCGGGTGGAGAAAAGTGTGATTCCCGATCAGATGTCCCTCGTTCACGATGCGGCGCAGCAGCGGCAGATGCCGCTCCGCATTCTCACCGATCAGAAAAAAGGTCGCGCTCACTCCACGCGACTTCAGCGTGTCGAGAATCATCGGCGTCCACTGCCCATCGGGCCCATCGTCGAACGTCAGCGTGATCAGATGCGGATCGCTGCTGCCATAGCGGTTCACGATGTACGGCGTGCCCACCTTGTGGATCACCTCGTCGACCACGAGACGCGTGACGGGATCGATGCGCACGGTGCGCGTACCGGAGTCCGGCGACGCGAACAGATCGAGGATCTCGCCATTCCCCTCCATCTCGGCGTCGTATCCCGGGGGGATGATGTTCAGGAGCGCAGCCGAGGAATCGATGCCGGCCTTGCCGAGCACGCGCCAGATCGCGGGATCCTCGGAGCCCATGCGCCAGATCCCCATGCCCGCGGTGCCCAGCGACTGCGCGGCGAGCGTCTGGTTGTACGCGGTGATAGCGTCGAGATACCACGCGAGGTGTTCCGTGGAGTCGCGATCGGTCCACGTCGCCCACGGATTGAGCGTCGTCGAATCGAAGTGCAGCGATTTTTTGTCCGCCTTGCGCACCGCGGACATGATCTCCTGGAAAGTGAGCTGCTGTCCGTTCGTCGTGCTGTCGCCGTCGTTCCAGTCGTAGCCGTACGCACCGACGATCGGGATCGCCTTCTGCGCCGGCACGAAGCGCAGCATGTGCCGCATGCGCTCGATGAACCACTGCTGGCTGGCGATCGGCCCCGGGTCCCCCCTTTTCCCAAAGTGCTCATCGTAGAGCATCAGGAACAGGTAGTCGTTCACTTCCGAGAATCGCGCGAGCTGGCGATCGCTGTCGTTCACCGATGCCGCCTGTGTGACCAGCTTCCCCAGCGGTGCGAGTCGCTTGCGCAGATCGGCGACGAAGCCAGCTATTGGCTCCGTGAGCTCCTGCGGCTCCTCCTCGAAGTCGATCGTCACGCCGCCGAGACCGTAGAAGGCGACGCTGTCGGAGAGCTGCTTGAGGGCGAGCGCGCGCGACGCCGGCGTATTGAGCAGATGGCGCAGCCTCGAGGGATCCCAGCGCTTGGACGCCGAGTCGAAGTTGCTCACCATCAGAAAAATCTGCGGGCGCTTTTTGACGTCGGGCACCGCGCTCGCGACCGTGACGCCGACGCGGCGATCTACGCGAAGGCGCAGGCCGTTCCCGTTGGCAGCAAGCCACGCGCACTCGCACACGACCCAATCGAGATCATCGACGTGGTGGCGGAGCGCGTCGAGGGAATTGTCGTCCCAGGTGACGTAGAACCCGGCGACGATCGGCACACCTGGCACACGTGGCTTCCCCTTGACCTCGCGTCCTCGCACGGGAAGAACGTTCGCGCGCACACCGGGCACACGATTTTTCCGCAGCGTGAAATAGAGCTGCAGCTTCTTCGACAAGCGCTCCCGCTCGATCTTGCTCGTGGCTAGTCCGGGCGCGCGCGCGAACGGCTCTCCCGTTAGAGGGATCTCAGGAAGGAGCGGCGGGATGATCACCATAGTGAGGGTGATCGCTGCGACGATGGAGGTGATCACACCGACCACCAGGGCGACGCGGCGGAGTCGGCGCCAGCGACGGCCGGTTTCGTCGAGAAAAATGGGGGGACGTCGGGACGATCGAATTGTTTGTTCCACTCAGATCAAATTAGCCGGGTCGAACGAGGAGCGAACACGAGGCACGATGAAGCCAGCATGAGTTCCCTCTAAGATGAGCGCCGCCGAGCAACCGTGAGCCTTTTTTAATTGCGACTGCCGTTAATGACGTAGCTGAAGCACCGATAATCATTGGAGAGGATGCGACAGAGATACCGAATTGCTCTCTGCTACCCACGACTTCCAAAGAGGATCGGCACATGCGTCGGATTTCACGTCAGTCACGACTCGACACGACGGTGGCAACCGAGTTCAGTGTGCGCTCACTGAACCGTGCGATCCTCGCAATCGTCGCGATCGGCGGACTTGCCGCCTGCTCCGCCGACCAGAGTCTCTCGAGCTCGCCGAGCGAGAAGTCGTCGATCCCCCAGGCTCCCGCGCCCACCGCTGTGGTGTACGTGTCCGACTCGAGCGGCGTCCAGCAGCTGTGGAAGGCAGCCGGTGGCGCTACTACACGGCTCACGTACTCCGATGCGGTGGACAAGGATCCACATAGTGCAGCAGGACACCTCGTCTTCGCATCCTATCGGGACGGAGATGAAGAAATTTATATGAGCGCCGACGGCACAAGCATCTAGTTCGTCTCGGTGGTCGGCGCGCCCTCGCTGCACGTCGTGACGGTTGCCACGGGTGAAAAGTCAGAGTGGGTATACGACGGCGCCGGCGTGGGACAGCCCGCGTGCTCAGCGAGCGGTTGTTTCGCCGTCGAGGGTGCGTACGGCACCAACGGCGATGTCGTCTCGGTCGCGGCGGATGCGCCGGTCACGACGGTAGTCGGCACGAGCGCGAACGAGACCAGCCCGACGGTTCTCGTACCATAGTGAAGCGATGATCTCGGCCCCCCTTTTCTAACAGCGCCATAGTGACTGCTCCTGATATCCTGTTGACGGATAGACGTGCAGTTCGCGTGCTTCTGGTCGATGACGAAGAGGCAATTAGGCAGTCGCTGAGCACGTTCCTGTCGCGATCGGGATACGAAGTCGAAACCGCTGTCTCAGCGACGCAGGCGCTCGAGATGCTGGACGGCGGGGCGTATACGCTGATGTTGAGCGACATTCGGATGCCGGGGATGACGGGCGTCGAGCTCGTGCCGCGCGCGCTCGCCTCGAATCCCGATCTCGCAATCGTGATGCTGACAGCGGTGAACGATGCGCCGACCGCAACCGAGGCGCTCTCGCGCGGTGCCATGGGTTATCTGACAAAACCCGTCGAGCTGCCAGACCTGCATCAGTCGATTCTGAAGGCGCTGCACCGCCGCGAGATGCTCCTGCAGCAGCGTGAGATCGACCTCGTCATCCGAGAAGAGGTGACGGTGCGCACCTCGGAGCTCGAGCGCGAGAAGTCTGCGCTGCGCGACCTCACGATTCAGGTCGCCGAGTCGCTCGTGATCGCGATGGAGTCGAAGAACCCGTACATGCGCGGCCGCTCCATCCGCATTGGCGAAATGGCCGCGGGAATCGCTGACGAGATGCAGCTGGATGTAGATACCGTCGAAGCGGTGCGCCTCGCCGCACGGTTGATGGACGTCGGCAAGATTGGAATTCGCGAAGAGATCCTCAACAAGCCAGGGTCGCTCACGCCCGACGAGTACGCGCACGTGAAGACGCACGTGGAGCTGGGGCTCGACATCCTCGCGCCGATGAAGCACCTCGGCAACGTGCTCGATTACGTTCGCGATCACCACGAGCACTTCGACGGCACCGGCTATCCGCGTCAGCTCTGCGACACGCAGATCTCGGTCGGTGGTCGCATCCTCGCAGCGGCGGATGCCTACGACGCGCTTGTCTCCGGCCGCCCGTACCAGGAGCCGCTCAACGCCAACGGCACGCTGGACTATCTCTGCGACCGCGTGGGCACGCTGATCGACCCGGAAGTCTACGAAGCCTTGAGCAACGTGGTGCGCCGTCGCCGGTCGCTCACCTTCATCTCCGCGATTCCGCGCTGATCGCGAGCGATCGCCGGGCCGACGCGCTCGAGTGGGCACAGGGGCGAAGCTGGAGTTGGCGAGCCGTCCTGCTCGCCTATTTGGCGTATGTCAGCGTCCGCTCGCTGAACGATTACGAGTACTGGACCATCTTCGGCGGCATCACGCTCGGCGTCCACGAAGCCGGGCACGTCATCTTCAGCCCTTTCGGCGAGCTGCTCGCGGTCTGCGGCGGCAGCATCGCACAGCTCGCCGCTCCAATTGCCGTAGCGCTCCTGTTCCTGCGCCAGAGCGAATACTTCGGTATCTCGGTCGCGCTCGCGTGGCTCTCGATGAGTCTCTGCAACCTCGCCACGTACATCGGCGATGCGCGTGATCAGCTCCTCCCCCTCGTGAGCATTGGGAGCGGGGATCCGATTCACGACTGGCACTACATCCTCGGGCGCTTCGGCATGCTGGGCGACGACCAGGCGCTCGCGAGGCTCGCACGCTTTCTTTCCGTAGTCGCGCTGCTGCTCGCGATCGCGTGGGGCTCCTGGCTCTGCAAGGCGATGCGGATGTCCGCCGGCGCGACACAGCCGGCGGACCAGGAGCTCGTGCGACAGCTCGGCGAAATAGCTGCGCGGCAGGGCTCTAGTGAGTCGACCCGGAGTGAGTGATCGGCGGCTTGCCGTCCGCAGTTCCGTGTGTCTTCCACCATGCCGGCGAGCCGATGATCTTCGGATCATTCTGTCCAGCCATGGACGCTTGCGACGAGCTGCTCGTTCCGCTCGTACTACTGACGTCGCCTGCTGACGTCGAGGTCGAGCTCGAGGTGCGCTGCGTCGTGTCGCTGCGCGGCGGGCAACAACCAAACTTTTAGAGCAGTGTGCCTCGCAGAATCACGAACGCTACGCTGAAGTAGATGATCAGCCCGGTGACATCCACGAGCGTCGCAACGAACGGTGCTGATGCGCTCGCCGGATCGAAGTTGAGCCGACGCAGTACGAACGGCAGCATGGAGCCCGCAAGCGAGCCGAACGTGACCACGCCCACGAGTGCGCTTGCGACCGTCAGCGCGACCAGTGTGTGGTGCGTGCCGTAGTCGTACCAGCCGAACTTTTGCCAGACCATGATGCGGATGAATCCGATCACGCCGAGTATGAGCCCGAGTACGATGCCCGACGGGAGCTCGCGTGACGCGACACGCCACCAGTCGCGCAGCGTCACTTCGCGAAGCGCCATCGCGCGTATGATGAGCGAAGTCGCCTGCGACCCGGAGTTCCCGCCGGAGCTGATGATGAGCGGGATGAACAGCGCGAGCACCACGGCCTTGCTGATCTCACCCTCGAAATAGCCCATCGCCGTGGCTGTGAGCATCTCGCCCAGAAACAGCGCGCAGAGCCACCCTGCTCGCTTCTTGATCATCGCCGTCAGAGTGATCTCCATGTACGGCTCATCGAGCGCTTCCATACCACCGAACTTCTGAACGTCCTCGGTCTGCTCTCGCACGATCGCGTCGATGACGTCGTCGACGGTGACGATGCCGAGCAGGTGCCCGCCCTCGTCGACGACAGGGACGGCGAGGAGATTGTACTTCGAGAGCAGGCGCGCCACATCCTCACGGTCCGTGGTCGGCTTCACCGACAGCGGCACGCGCTGGGGCCCGACCTCGAGCACCTTCTGGTTCCGGTCCGCGAGCATGAGCTGCCGCAGCGACACGACGTGCACCATGCGCTGCTGCGCATCGAGCACGTAGATCGTGTAGACCGTCTCCTTCGCTCCGCCGACACTCACGATGTACTGCAGCGTCTTCTCGACCGTCCAGTCGCTCGGAACAGTCACGGCCTCGGTGGTCATGATTCCGCCGGCCACCTCGGGCGGGTAGCGCAACAGCAGCGCGAGCGCCTGGCGTGTAGGAGCGTCGAGCGGCTTCGCGAGCCGGTCACGCTCGCTCTGTGAGAGCTCGCGGAAGAGGTCCGCCTGCTGATCCGCGGACATCGCCTCGAGCAGCGGTGCCGCGCTCGCTGCATCGATCTTCTGAAAGATCTCGGCACGCCCTTCGAGCTCTGGCTCGTCGAAGACCTGAACCACGAGATCGAACGGAAGCGCCTTGATGAGCCGCGCCGCGGCATCCGGGTGCAGCCTGCTCAATGCCTCGGCCACATCCACGGGCCGCATCGACGAGAGCATTTCCGCCAGCTCCGCCGGATCGCCGGAGAGCAGATAGAGGAGCTCGGGGGAGTGCGCTTCGATCATCTCAGGCCTCGACGGCTTCTGTGGTTGAGAGCCGGCCACCGCGCCAAGCGGCCAGCATCCATATCGCCCCGCTCACGACCACGGCCGCGGGGATCACCAGTACGCCTTGCTGTATCGAGCTTCGGTCGGAAATCCAGCCGATGAGCGTGGGCGATGGAACGTCGCCCAAAATGTGGATCGTGCAGATGCAGAGCGCCATCGCTGCGGCGCGCATCCCCGGCGGCACCATTGCGATCAGCTTCGAGTTGATAGGCGCGGTGCACGTAAATATGAGAAGCTCCGCTGCGAATAACGTAACCAGATACGTTGCCGTATCGGCGGTCGTCAACGCAATCCAGGCGAGCGGCGCGGCAAGAAGCGTCGTCATGCCGGAAAGCCAGAGGTACGCCTCGCGATTGCGGCGGAGCATGCGGTCGCCGATCCACCCGCCTCCCAGCGCTCCCAGGAGCCCGGTCACGACGAGCATCAGCGCAAGCTGGCTGTTCGCGACCGCGCTGCTCACGCCGTGTGCGCGCTGCACGAACACCGGCATCCACGCCGCTATCCCACCCACTGCGAAGGTGTAGGCAGCGTAGCCGAGCACCGTGAGCCGATACTGCGCATCGGAGGCGAGGCGCTGGTACACGCCGAGCGCGCGTGTCGGCGCGCCCACGGGCATCACGCTCCTCACCGGTGCGCGCATGCGAAGCACGAGCCACGCGAGGAGAAGTCCCGGCGCACCGGCGACAAAAAATGCTTCGCGCCATCCCCAGTGCGCCTCGACGAAGCCGCCGATCCCGTAGCCGAGCGCCGCTCCCACTGGCGTCGCGGCAAAGAAGATCGCGAACGCGCGGCCACGCGTCTTCTCCGGGAAATAGTCCGCGACGATCGCCGGAGCGATTGCGGAGTACGCGGCCTCGCCGATGCCCACGAGCGCGCGTGCACCGATCAGCTCGGGCATTGTGCGCGCGAGTCCTCCGAGCGCCGTGGCCAGACTCCAGAGGACGATGCCCGCCGCCACCCACCGCGTGCGTTGCGGCCGGTCGCCGACGGCACCGAAGAACGGCGCCGCGACCAGATAGACCGCGAGAAATGCCGTCGACCCCAGGCCGATGGCGGTGTCCGTAGGGTGCAGCGACGAGCGCTTGATGCTCTCGGAGACGGCCGGAAAAACAAACCGGTCGATGTAGTTGAGCAGATTGATGGAGGTGAGGATCGCCAGCACGCCCCACGCGCCGCGCTCGTGCTCCCCATGCGTGCTTGCCGCCTCAGCCATCGCGATCCCCGGAATGCGCACCACAATCTGGTGCCTCGCGGCGACAACGGAAAGCGAGCGTCGAGTGCGAGCGCGTTGCTGGGCGCACACACGCGCCGTACACTTACCGCACTTCAACCCGCGAGGCGAATGCACGTTCTCACGTTCACGCTGCTGACGCTCGCGGGCGCCCTCTTCGCCGGCCTGATCGGCGCGCTCACGGGTCTCGGCGGCGGAGTCGTGCTCGTACCGCTGCTTTCACTGGGCCTCGGTGTCGACATCCGTTACGCGATCGGTGCGTCGCTGGTATGCGTGATCGCGACATCGTCGGGCGCCGCCGCAGCATTCGTCCGTGAGGGGTTCACCAACATTCGGGTCGGAATGTTCCTGGAGATCGCGACCACCGTCGGCGCGCTCGTGGGAACGGTGCTCGCGGCGTATGTGTCGTCGTCCACGCTGGCGGTCATCTTCGGCCTCGTGCTCCTCTTTTCCGCCGCGCAGTCGCTGCGCCAGCGCGTGGAGCACATCGCCGTGACGGAGCCCCGTTCGCTTGGCGCGAAGCTCCGCCTTGCATCCACCTACCCGGTGGACGGAACGCTCGTGAGCTACGGTGTGGAGCACGTGCCGGCCGGGTTCGCGATGATGTTCGTCGCCGGAATACTCTCAGCGCTGCTCGGCATCGGCTCGGGCGTGGTGAAGGTGCTCGCGATGGACCGCGCGATGCACCTGCCGTACAAGGTCTCGACGACCACGAGCAACTTCATGATCGGCGTGACGGCTGCCGCGAGCGCCGGCGTGTACCTGCACCGCGGCTACATCGATCCCGTCCTCGTGATGCCGGTGGTGCTCGGCGTACTCGCGGGAGCGACGCTGGGCGCACGCCTGCTCGCGCGCGTGCGGGTGAAGCCGCTTCGGCTGCTGTTCACCATCATCATGGTAGCGCTTGCGATGGAGATGCTCTACCAGGGCCTTACGAAACGCATATGACCGAGCCACTTGCCGGAAAATCACACGAGGACTTTGCGCTCGAGCAGCGACTCGGAATACTCTTGCGCGGCGGAGTCATTCTCTCAGCCACCGTCACGCTCATCGGGGGGATCATGTTTCTCGCGGCGCACGGCCGCGAGCCCGCGAGCTTTCACACGTTTGCCGGGGAGCCGACGCCACTGCGCACCGTGGGCGGAGTGATCGCAGGCGCCGTGCGCGGTGAGAGCATCTCGATCATTCAGCTCGGCGTGCTGCTCCTCATCGCCACTCCGATCACACGAGTGCTCATCTCGGTGATCGGCTTCGCCCGCGAGCGCGACTGGATGTACGTCGCGTGCTCACTGATTGTGTTCTCCCTGCTCTGCTACAGCCTCGTACACGGCGGGTAGCGCATTTCCCCGCCGTGCGCGCCGGCGGCTAGTGCCCGTATGCCGCCGTGAGCTGGACGTACAGCGCGCGTCCCGCCGACGGCTCGTAGTACTTCCCGCCCGCCGCGTTGATGGCGACGGATGAGACGTAGCGCCTGTCGAAGACATTCTGAAGGCCGATTGTCGGCGCGAGCCACGGCCGGCCAAAGAGCGCCGTGCCTCCCGCGCGAAGATTCATCACGAAGAACCCGGCTGCCTTCGCGGTGTTCGGATCGTCGACGAACTGCGACGACTTCGCCTGTCCCTCGACCGTCGCGAACAGATTGCGATAGCGATAGGTGGCGCTTCCCTGCGCCTGATGCACCGGAATGCCCGGGATCAGATTTCCCTGGAAGTTCGCGTCACCCACGGTATAGTCCCGAAAGCGGAAGTGCGAGTAGGTATACGACGCGGCAAATGTGATCGGGTTGAGCTCTGTGATCAACTCCGCTTCGAAGCCTTCGCGCCGTGTACGCCCGGCATTGCGATAGTACGTGCGCCCTTCCCCGCCGGGCACCTCGAACGCGATCAGCTCGTCGCGTACCTCGGTATCGAAGCCTGCCACGTCGTACTGCACGCGGCCGAGCGCGATTCCCTTGAAGCCGAGCTCGTAGGTGGTCGAGAGCTGCGGCTGGAGATCGGGATTGAAACCGCCGGCACCGTTCGCGCGGTTGCTGAGCTCCGTCGTCGTCGGAGTCTCGAAGGCGCGGGAGACGTTCGCGTACACCGAGTGCAAGGGCGTGATCTTCGCCACCAATCCGACCATCGGGCTCCACGCGTGCAGCGTGCGCTGCCCCGAATCGTCGGGATTGACATCGGTGACGGGGAAGTAGTCGTCCACCTCGAACTTGACGTAGTCCGCGCGAACTCCGGCGCTCAACGTGTAGCGACCTCCGAACTCGAGCTCGTCGCGCACATAGGGTCCGATGTTCGACACCTTCTCCTGCTGGTCCAGCGTGCGGGCCCCCCGCTCGGTGCCAAGGTCGGTGCAGGACGGGGTCGGAGCAGCGAGTCCGTTGCAGTTCGACCAGTTGAAACGGTGATCGCTCAACCCCTGCACATCCAACCCCACGCTCGCGCGATTCGACAATCCGAACAGGGTGATTGGGGCCGTCGCACGCACGCCTCCTCCCCACTGCCTGCGGTTGACACGCACGATGGCGAAGGTCAACGGATTATAGAGCGAACGACCACCGCCATAGACCTGCGCGAAGAGCTCTCCCGTTCCGAGCAACGCGTGCCTCGCGGAAAGTCCCGTCTGGAGCATCGATACTTCCTTGCGTGCCTTCTTTCGAATCTGCGAGGGATCGGCCATCCATGGAGCGCTGTCGGCCTGCGCGCTCGTGAGCGCACCGGGATTCTGCGCGGTGGGCTCGTTGATTCCCATCGCCTGCAGCTCGAAATCCGTCCCCCCTGCCGTGTACAACGCGCGTGCGTAGCCATTCGTCAGTCGCTGCGCCGCATATTCGCGATAGTTGTTCGAGGACGAGTGTCCGACGTTCGCAGAGTAGCTGCCGTTGTGGAATGATCCGCCGAGGACGCCAGTGAAGCGCGACGTCTCGTATGTGCCGCCCTCGCTTCGCAGCTGCGCCGCAAACGGATCGCTCGGCGCATCAGCACTGCGGATGTCGAGCACTCCGCCCGAGGCATTTCCGTAGAGCGAGGAGGCGGTGCCGCGAATCACCTCGATGCGCCCGACTGTTTCCAGGTCGAGATAGTCCAGCGGCGTCTGCCCATCGGCATTCGTCAGCGGCATGCCGTCGCGGAGTACGCGAATGCTTCTGATGCCAAACGAGGAGCGCGAGCCAAAGCCGCGAACGGCCAGGCGGATGTCCTGCGAGGGGTTATTGCGATTCGCGACGATCACCCCGGGGAGGCCGAAGAACGTCTGGTCCGCGGAGAGATGCTGCTGGCCGGGGCGAAGGCTGTCGGGTCGCACGCTCGTGATCGCGTACGGGAGGTCGAGCACCGAACGCCCGACATCTCGGCTGACCGTCACGACCGGCGCGAGCCGCGCAATGCTGTGCGCCATCGAGTCCTGGCGATGCCGAGTCAGCGAATCCATGCGCAGCGAATCGACCGCGTGCGACGTGGTGTCCTGCGCCCGCACAATGGCCGGTGTCAGGATCGCGGAGACGAAAAGGATCAGGCACACGCGCTTGCGCGATGCGAAGGGCATCATCGGGGACCATCCAATTTCGGGAAGTCGTCGCGAGATTCGCGGACGCTGAAATGTCGCAACTATCGTGATACGGATGCAAATGACGGGAACCGACGCCAAAGCCCAGGGTGGAGCGTGCGGCTCAGCGCGATCCGCGGATCACCGCAAGCGAATACGGGGGGAGCATCACGCGATCCTCGCGAGTTCGGCGATGCCGCGGCGGGTGATCAGGTGCGGGGCGTCCGTTCTCCCCTCGTGCGTGAGAAGTCGAATCGCGTGGTACGCGGCGACGGGATACCGTATCGCG
>JBDTXN010000028.1:0-25580 GCA_040006175.1 Gemmatimonadota bacterium
CGATATCGGGCGTGTCGTATGTCGCGCGCACTTCGTAGTGAAACAGCTCGCTCCGAATGTCTCCGATGCGCTTGGTCAGCTCGCCGGCATAGCGCAGCAGCTCACCGCGCTGATCCAGCTCGCCGATGCGCGCGGCCAACTCGCGCAGCAACGCCTCGAGCATGCGCGCTCGTTTGTCGTCGTACGTTTCCTCGGGTTCCGACATGCTGCTGCCTCGGGTGGAGCACGGCCCGCATACAAAGACCGTCCGCGCGTCTCTTGAATTCCCCGAAAGCTACCGGGAGGATGATGTTGCGCAAGCAACCGTAGCCCGCTGTAGCTTTCGTTTTTCGCGACCTCCTCGGAGCCTCACATACAAGCAGACATCCTCCGAATTCCGGGCGGCGGCGGCGCACTGCACGTCGAACGTTTCGGACACGGCGGGCAGCCGGTGCTGCTCATCCATGGCTTCCCCACGTCGAGCTTTCTCTGGCGCGCGATCGCGCCGCGGCTCGCGGAATCGGGGCACACCGCACTCGCCATCGACCTGCTCGGCTACGGCGAGTCGGATCGTCCGCTCGAGGGCGACTACTCGATCGCCGCGCAGGCGGAGCACATCGATCGCGTGATGACGGCGCTGCGAATTCCGCGCGCGTGTGTGGTGGGGATCGATGCGGGCGGCGGTGTGGCGCAGCGGCTCGCAGTCACGCGTCCTGCGCGCGTGGGTGCATTGATGCTCATCAACAGCGTCGGCTTCGACGAGTGTCCGGCGCGCGACGTGAAGGTCGTGCAGCGCGAGACCGCACGTTTCACCTTCCGGCTAACGCAGGGGATGCTCGGTGCGGCGCAGCTCCTGCGGCGCGTGCTCGAGGGGAGCGTGGCGGACCGGGAGCGCATGCCGGCGCGGCTCGTGGCGCGCTACCTGGCGCCGTACGTCGGTGCGGAGGGGGTGACGCACCTCCTGTCAGTGGCGCGGGCGCTCAGGGCCGAGGATGTGGCCGATCTGGCGCTCAAGGCGATCGCGGTGCCCACGACAATCGTGTGGGGGGAGGCCGACCAATGGCTCGACAGCGGCATGGGGGAGCGACTTCAGGGGGCGATTCCCGGAAGCGTGCTCGTCAAGTTGCCGGGAGTCGCTCGGCTCGTCCCCGAAGAGTCACCTGAAACGCTGACGCAACTCATTGATGAGCTCGTACGTCGAGCGGTGTGAGAGCCCGCGAATCGCCCCGTCGTGAAGCATGCAACTACTCCGTGGTTTCACTCGTTCAGGTGGAATGAAAGAGCGAAAACACTTATATTTACGGGACTTCCACACCCAACAGGATGCATGGCCAACAATATTAGAAACCGACGCAAAGAAGTGAGCGTTCCAACGCCGTTCGAGCAAGCGCGAGATGAGATGTTTCAGCAGGTGATTCGTTGCGGGGTCCCTCAGGCGACTCCAGAGCACCAGGAAGAGTGGTTCAACGACACGATGGCGTACCTCGAGGATCGTTACCACGAGCTGACGAAGGAGGAGCTTACCGAGCTCCGTACGCTGGGCCTTCGCTTCTCGCAGCCGCCCAAGTCGCGAATCGAAAGCGAGCCAGTCGACGCCGCGACCGCTGCCTGATCTCCGAGATCGCTGCACTTTTGAAAGACTGCCCCTGCGCTGTACGCGTGGGGGCTTCGTTCATCCCTGAGCTAGCGCGCGCGCCGAAGGCCAGCGCCGATGCGAAAGCCGCCGCCTAACCCCGTCTCGATGAACGGGATCAAATGTTTCTTCGCGGGCCCGTTCACGCCGACCACAAGGATCGCCACCGCACGCCAGTCTGCGCGATCGTCGTAGCGCGCGCCCACGCCGCCGCCGGCGTAGGGCGACCAGCGCATGCGATGCCTCGGATCGAGCAGAAAGTGCACGACGGCATCGCCGCGAGCGCTGAAGCCTGTGCCGGCTCCGCCCCCGAAGGACGGTCCCGCGCCGATGGCGAGCTCCAGATGCAGCTCCGGCGAGAGGGTGACGTCCGCACCCACGGCTGCCTGGAGCGCACTGCGGTGCGCAATAATGGCGTCGGCGCGCACCTCGGGGTCGACGCGCTGCGCGCGCGCGGCGCGCGAGGTCGCGCCCGCAGCGATCAGCACGACCGAGGCAATAATCGCGACGTGCGTACGCTCCATCACGCCTGCGCGCGCTGGCGTTTGAGCAGAAGGGTGTAGTCGATCACCGCCCACACCGACGCCGCTCCGACCAGCCAGATCAGTGGGTGTAGCACAGACGCGTGCAACACGAGCGCGAGCACGGTGGCGAGCTGCAGCACCGTCACGACCTTCCCCGACACTCGCGCCTTGAAATTCTTCGGGTCGAGATCCTTGAGCAGATAGGCGACGAGAAAGCCGATCGCCGTCGCGAAGTCGCGGAGGAGAATGATGAAGTAGTCGAGCGTCGAGAGCTCGCCGGCGATCAGAAACGCCGAGATCGCGACCAGCACGAAGGTCTTGTCGGCGATCGGATCGAGGAGGGCGCCGAGCCGGGTGGTTTGCTGGCGGCGGGCGAGCCAGCCGTCGAGCACATCGGTGAGCGACGCCGCCCCGATGAGCGCGACTCGCGCCGGCGTCGCGTCCGTCGCCAGAAACGCGGCGGCCAGAGGAAAGCGCGAGGCCGAGAGGAGATTGGGGAGGGTGAGCAACGGTGGGCGGCGCACGCCCCCAAGTTAAGCCCGCACCGCCGCTGCTTGCCAGCGCATCGCGTGGCGCGTACATAGAACCATCCACCCCGTCTCGCTCGTCCATAAGACATGTCTGCCACACTGGAGCTTCTTCGACCGCTGCCGCTCTTCAACGCGCTCACCGCAGAGGAGCTCGGGAAGATCGCGGAGCTGTGCGAATCGAAGAGCTACGAATCCGGGGAGTACATCTTCCGCGAGGGTGAGCCGGGGAACCGGCTGTTCATCATCGTGGAGGGCGGGGTGCGCATCAGCCGGGAGATTCCGGGTGCGGGCGAGGAGGCGCTGGCGGTGCTCAAGCGCGGCTCGATGTTCGGCGAGATGGCGGTGTTCGACCGGAGCGAGCGCTCGACCGACGCGATCTCGCACGGGGGCACGACGGTGCTGACGATCTCGCGCTCGGAGTTCGAGATGCTGCTCGAGTTCAACCGCGAGCTCGCGTACAAGGTGCTGTGGGCGGTGGTGCGGATGCTGAGCGGACGGCTGCGGTCGACGAACGACTCGCTGCGGTCGTTCCTCGCGCTGTCGATGTTCTAGCAGTGGGCGTGGCAGCGACGACTACGAGCGGCGCCTTCACCCACGTGATCGCCGACCTTACCGGAGTGGCGGCGCCCCCGCTTCGCGATGCCTCCGGGCTCACTGGGCTGCTGATCGCGGCGGCGAGCGCCGCAGGCTTCTCGATCATCGGTGCACCGGTGGTCCGCACGCTTCCCGATGGCGGCGTCGCGGCCGTTCTCTTTCTCGATGCCTGCCACATCACGCTGCGCACGCTCCCCGATCGCGAGATCCTCATGCTCGACATTCTCGCCCCGGCGACGCGCGATGCGCAGAAGGCGCTGGACGTCTTCACTCGCCGCCTCGCGCCGAAGGAGCTGCGCAGCGAGGTTCGCGCGCGCGGATGAGCACCCTCCTCGCGCCGGCGCAGCTCGCAACGGCGCATCTCGTCCTGAGTGCGCTCGTCATCATCTGGAATCTCGCGATCTCGGGACGCGCCGCGCGGCTGCAATCGACGCAGCGCACGATGGCCTTTCTCTGCGCGCTGTGCGGGCTGCTACTTCTCCCCGCGCTCACCGTGCTCCTCGTCTCGACGTCGGTGCTCACCGGACGCGCGCTCTACACGCTCGTGTGGGTGTGGCCTGCGGCGACGATTATCATTGCGGTGCAGGCGGCATATGCGCTCTCGACGCGCACCGTCGCGCCGCCGATCGGCATTCCGATCGTCGCCTACGACATTCTCCTTGCCCTCGTCACGATCGTGCGCTACGCCGTGTTTCGCGGCTACGACGTGCCCGCACCGTTCCTCGTGATCTCCGCCGCCGATGCGAGCTCGCTCGCCTATAGCGCGACGCCTCTCGCGCTGCTGCTTCCCTGGTTTCTGCACGTTCCCATCGTGGCGCCGCCGACCAAGGGGAGGCGCGGCGCCGGAACCGTGCTGCGCACAACAGTCGCCGTGCTGGCGGGCGCGTGGGGGACGATCATCATTCTCGACGCGCCCGCCGCAGCGGGCGCCATCCGCAGCTACGGCAGCTACACGAACGAGCGTCTCACGGAGCGCGCGGACAGCGACTTCGCAATCGGGCTCAAGATCTTTCCCTCGCTCGACAACGGACCGCCGCCGCTCGCGATCGAAAACGATCTGGATCTCGCGGACACCGTGGGTGCGCAGGTGCTCAGTGTGTATCTCACCCCCGAGGGCGCGAGCAACGCATCGCTCGACTCGCTCGCGCACACACTCGCCGACCAGCGCGGTGAGCGCCAGCTCGTGATCGCGCTCGACCTCTCACACGAGCCGAAGCCGGCGGCCGCGCAGCAGGGGGCGTACTTCGAGGCGCGCGTCGCGGATCTCGACCGCATCGTACGCGTGCTCCACCCGGAACTGCTCGTACCGGCCATCGATCCCAACGGTGCCGCCTCCCGTGCGCTCGGCCGAGTGCCGATCGCGATCTGGATCGCGTACTTCCGGAGCGCTGCGACGATCGCGCACCAGGCGACCCCAAAGGCGCGCGTGCTCGTGCACGTGGGCGGATTCGGCGCACGGGACAGCGCCCTGTACGCCTGGGCGGCGGCGCCGGCATCCCCGATCGACGCGATCGGCTTCACACTCTTCCCCTGGCTTGGTGGCGCAGCGACGCTCGACGCCCGCATGCGGACGGCTGACAGTTGGCTCAACAGCTATCCCGAGCCCAAGGAGCACTGGGTGCTCGAGGCGGGCGGGCTGCCACTCGCGCATGGCGAGCAGAATCAGGCGCGCGCCATCTGGGGGACGATTGCATGGGCGACGAGCCGTCGTCCGGTGAAGGGCGCGATCGCGTTCGAGGCGAGCGACTATGGCACGCCGATCGGGCTGCGCGCGCCGGGTGGGCGCGTGCGCCCCGCGGCGACGACACTCGCGCGCGCGATTCGGGTCCTGTCGGAGAACGCGTCGCCGTAAGCGCTCCCGCACGCCAGGCGAGCTGCGTGACGCTAGACGCGCCGCCCCGTTCCCCGGATCACGGACTGCACTAGGGCGGTGTCCACAAAATAGCGACTCGCAAGCTGCTGCATATCGGCCGCCGTCACGCGCCGAATGCGCGCGTCGTGCTCGTCGATTTCCTGCAGGCCGCTGCCGAACAGCCACGCATCGATGATCTCGCCGAGGAGTGCTCCGCCGCTCTGCGATCGAATGGCGTGCGTGCCGATCGCGTACTCCTTGGCCTGCCCGAGCTCGGCCTCCGTCACCGGCGCCTCGCGCAGCTTCGCGAATTCCGCGAGCAGTCCCGCGCGCGCGATCTCCTCCTTCTCCGGCGACGTCGCGATGTAGGAGATGAACATACCCGCATTCCGCCACTCGGCCGTGAACGCGCTCACGGTGTACGCGAGCGACTGCTTGTCGCGCAATTGATCGAAGAAGCGCCCACCCAATCCGCTCGCCACACCGGCAAGCAGGTCCGCCGCGAAGCGCGCATCGTCCGCTCGCGATGGTGACGGGAACGCGAGCGCGAGTGCGCTCTGCGCCTTGTCGCGCGACTCGGCCAGGAGCATTGGTTTGTCCGGCCACGATGGCGCGGGGAGCCGCTCCGCCTCTTGCCAGCGCATCCCGCCGAAGCGCGCGGCCACCATGATCGCCATTTCATCCGGGTCGACATCCCCCACCACCGCGATGACGCTCGCTCCCTCGAGCACGCGCGCGCGATGCCAATCGCGCACCGCATCGGCGTCGATCGACGCGAGCGTCGCCACGGTACCAGAGGCGGGTACGCCGTAGGGGTGTCCCGCGAAGGCCTCCGAAGTGAGGAGCCGAAGTGGATACCGATACATGTCGTCGCGCAACATCTCGAGGTCGGCAATCGCGAGCGCGCGCTCGGTGTCGAGCGCCTGCTCGTCGAACGTCGCGTGCTGCACGACGTCCGAGAGCAACTCCAGCGCCGCGTTGGTGTGGCGCGCGGGAACCGAGATCCCCCAACTGAAGCTCTCCGAGCTCGTGCTCCCGCTGACGGAACCGCCCAGCAGCTCGCCGTCCTCCGCGATCTGCGCGGCCGATCGCGTGCGCGTGCCTTTCACCGAGGTGCGGGTGAGCATCGACGTGAGTCCGGCGCGCGCAGCCGGCTCCTCGGTTGCGCCGCCGGCGACGTGCACTCCGAGCTGCACCAGCGGCGCGCCGGGCCGCCGCATCACGAGAATCGGAACGTCCCGCGCAGTGCGATACACGCGAACGCGCCCTTCCTCGCGATCGAAGCGCACGCGCGCGGGTTCCGCGGTGGCGACCGGCGATCGAGCCGGCACCGGTGCGAGCGGACTCGCGCCCTCGCCGAGCAACGCGCGCATCTCCGCCGCCTCGCGTGCCACCGGCTGCGCCTCGCGCGGCCGATATACGATCACGCCCGCCGAGCCCTCGGTGAGATGACGCCGCACCGCGTCAGTAACCTCCGATGCGGTAGCCGAGAGCAGGCGCTCGAGCTCGCGCTCGCCCATGCGCCAGTCGCCGAGCGCCTCCCACTCTGCCAGGAAGTTCGCCTGCCCCTCCATCGTCTCCAGCCGGCGAACGAAGCGCGCCTCGAGAAGCTGTCGCGCGCGATTGAGCTCCTCCTCGGTGAAGCCGTTCGCGCGTACGTCCGCGAGCTGCGCCCACACGGCGCGTGCGGCGTCTGTGGTTTTTTCCGGTGGCCCCTCGGCGTGCACGACGAACACACCGACCTCCGTGGGCGTGTAGTCGTACGCCGACACGGAGGTTGCCAGCTTGCGCTCGCGCACCGCGCGGTAGAGCCGCGATCCGCGGCCGCTGCCCAGCATCGTGCCCGCGAGCTCGAGCAGCGGCGTGTCGGGATGCAGCGACCCCGGCGTGCGCCAGCCGAACGAAAGTTGCGTCTGCGTGATGTCGCCCTCGAGCTCGCGAAAGCGGAAACCCTGGCGCAAAGGCTCGCTCGGCCCGGGATGCCGCTCGATCGGCGCGTCTGAAAGCGATCCGTACGATCGCTCGATGAGCGTCGCGGCCTCGTCGAGGTCGATGCTCCCGACGATGCTGAGGATCGTAGAGCTCGGGCGATAGAAATTTCGATAGAAGCGAACGAGGTCGTCGCGCGTGAGCTTGCGGAGCCCATCTTCGCGGCCGATCCGCCAGCGCCGCATGCGATGCTCGTCGTGCAGCAGCTCGAACAGTGTCTCCGACGCGACGGCGGAGGGATTGTCCGCCTTTCGCTTCGCCTCCTGGATGATCACTTCGAGCTCCTTCGCGAGCTCCTCCGCATCGATCACCGAATCCGCGTACGCATCGCGCTGGATGTCGAGGCCGAGCGCGAAGCTGGCGGCGGGGAGCACGGTGTAGTAGCTCGTGCGGTCGTAAATCGTGCCGGCGTTCAGATATCCGCCCGCCGCCTTCGTCTCTTTGGAGATCGCGCCCACCGGTCGCGCCGTGGTGCCCTTGAAGAACATGTGCTCGAGCACGTGCGCGATACCAACGACGTCATCGCTCTCGTCGAAGTAGCCGGCTTTGACGTAGGTCACGATCGCGACTACCGGCGCCGTGTCGTCGCGGCGCAGGAGCACCCTGAGGCCATTCGGCAGCACCAGCCGGCGGACCGTTGCGGGATCCATTAGAGGCGCGGATGCACGCGCGGCGCCCCCGACCGGCGGCGCCGCGCGGACTGCTGATGAGCTCAACGAACGATGCGGAGCAGCCCAGCGCTCGCGCTGCCGCGAATGAAGCTCTCGGCGTCGCTCGTCGGAATTTTCACACCCGTGAGCGAATAGCCGCGGCGGGCCTCGCTCGACATGAACTCCTGCAGCGATCTGCCGGCGAGCTGGCGGCTCGCGTCGCGCATCTCCCGCACGATGTGCTCCCAGCTGCCGAAGTACTCGCTGCCATCCGAGAGAAGGATGTTGTGCTCGACCGCATCCTCCCGCTTCCGCTCCACGAGATCGGTGAGCAGCGCGCCGAAGAGCTCGAGCTGTCCCCTGTCGCGTGCCTCTTCCTGCTCGAGCACGCGCTGCTCGATGTCGGCCAGCATCTCGTCGATGTCGTCCGGCTCACCGGAGAGCTCGGCCAGTCGTGCCTCCCACGGGCGGAGCTCGCCGTCGCCATCCTTGAGCTTGTAGATCGACTTCTTCAGCTCGATGAAGCGCCAGATCCCGAGTTCGTCCCAGTGATCGTCGGGCGTGGTGAGGTCGAGCTGATTGAGCGCCGGCTCGTACTCCCCGCGGTCGTACAGGATGTTCGCGAGATAAATGCGCGCCTCGGTGTGCTCTTCGTCGAGCTGCAGCGCGCGACGCAGGTGCATGAGCGCCGACTCGTCGTTGCCAAGGCGATGGTTGACGTAGCCCAGGCAGGCCGATGCTTCCGGGAGGTCCTTCTGCTCGCGCGCGGCGACCTCGAAGAACTCGCGCGCCTCTTCCATCATCTCCTCACGGAACAGCGCGCGCCCGACCTGCAGGACAAGGTCGAGATCGTCTTCGTAACCGAGATCGAGAATCTTTCGGAAGTTCTTGAGCGCCTCGTCGCGCATGCCGAACTTGAGGAGCGTTTCACCAAGTCCTGCGAGCGCCTCCTCGTGCAGTGCGTCGAGCACCAGCGCGACCTCGAAGCTGCGTCGCGCCCATGCGTATTCCTCGCGCGCCAGGCGCGCGAATCCAGCACCGATGTGGAGCTCGACGGACTCCGGATAGAGATTCAATCCCTCCCGCAACACGTCCAGCGCGGCATCGTACTGACCTTCGTTGTAGAGCTCGTGCGCCCGCTCGTCGTACTCCTCGGAACTCAGGAAGGGCGTTGCCATGGGGCGAGCTTCCTCCGACGTCGAAAGGTCTTTTCTATTTTAGCCGTTCGTGACCGCAGAGTTCAATGGTAGACCGATTCACATTTCCAGAAGATCAAGTTCTGGTCTCCGCCGCCAGCGCAACGGCGATCGCAGCCGCGAGCGACGCGTTCTGTTCCAGTAGTGCAAGATTTACTTCGCGCGCTCTTCCGCCGGTGGCCTTGTCGACATAGGAAAGCAGGAACGGCGTCACCTCTGCTCCTTGTACACCGGCGCGCGTACTTTCGCGCACCCCCTCTACTACAGCACGCTCGACCACCGAGGCCGGCAACGCAAAGGGTGCGGGCGGCGGCTGCACGACCAGCAGCGCCGAGTGTCTGCCGAGCGAGAGGTGTGCGCGGTAGGCATTCACGATCGTCTGCACGTCGTCCACCCGCTGCACAGGTATCCCACTCTCCGCGCCGTAAAACGCCGGCAGCTCCGCGGTGCGGAAGCCGAGCACTGGCACGCCCAGCGTGTCGAGCCGCTCGGCCGTCGCGCGGAGATCGAGAATCGCCTTCGCACCGGAACAGACGACGATCATCGGCGTGCCCGCCAGCTCGGCGAGATCTGCCGATTCGTCGTACGGCGGCGCTCTGTGCACGCCGCCTATGCCGCCGGTGGCGAGCACAGGGATGCCAGCGAAATGCGCGAGCACGAGCGCGGCGGCGACTGTCGTGGCGCCATCGCATGCGCGCGCCACCGCGAGTCCGAGGTCTCGCGCGGAGAGCTTCGCGATGCCTTCACGCGCGAGGAAGCGCTCGAGCTCGTCCTCGGTGATTCCCACGGACGGGATGCCGCGCACCACCGCCGTGATCGCCGCAACTGCCCCGCGAGACTCCACTGCGTCGATCATGGACCGGGCAGCCGAGCGGTTTGCGGGGATCGGCAACCCTTGCGCGAGCACGGAGCTCTCCAGCGCGACCACCGCCCTCCGCTCCCCGATCGCGGAGGCGACAGCCGGGAGTATGCGTACCGCGCCGGTGGTCACGCCGTCACTGGCGAGGGTAGAGTGGGGAGCACGAGAAGCGTGTACAACTGACTGGACACGAATCGAAGGACAAAAAAGACCAATGGAACCCGGCGGAGCGGAGGCGCGTCATCGAATCGGTCGCAGAAGGGAGGAGATAACCGATTGTACACGGATCGAACCAATCAGGAACGCATCGAACCCGGCGGAACGAATTTTCCTCGCGCATCCTTCAATCTTATTTTCTTTTCTTTTGGAACTGCAGGTACGAACTCGCCATCGCCCGGTTCGATTCGTCTTTGTTGTCCTTCAATTCGTGTCCAATCAGTTGTGCTGGTCCCCACCAGCTACGACACCGGCTTCAGCGACTTCTCGCGTGCGGCCTTGAACTCCGCGTCGGCGTTCCACGTTGGCGTGACCGGGGAGTTCGCGAGTGTGCGCGCGAACTTGAGAACGATGGTCGAGATCTGGGCGGCGCCGCTCAGATCGAAGTCCGGGCTGTAGGCGTCCGCGGGCTGGTGGTAGCGATTGGCCGTGTAGTCCTCGCTCACGTGTCTGCCGAACTCCCTCGGCTTGCCGACGTAATCCTCCCCCGCCCCGATCGATACCGACGGGATGCCGACCTTCGCGAACGAGAAGTGGTCGGAGCGGTAGAAGTGCCCCGCCTCAGGATGCGCATCCGGTGACAGTCTGAGCCCCTGCGGGCGCACCAAGCTCGCGAGCATGGGACCGAGCGTCGACTTGTTGTCGCCCATGACGTCGAGATCGCGCACGCGCCCGCTCACCGTCACGACATCGAGGTTAAGGTCGGCCACGATGCTTGCCGCCGGCACCGTGGGATGCTCGCCATAGTACTGCGACCCGAGCAGCCCCGATTCCTCGGCGGTGACGAACAGGAAGAGCAGCGAGCGACGCGTGGATGGCATCTTCGATGCAGCGCGCGCGATCGCGAGCACCGACGCCACGCCCGTGCCGTTGTCGACTGCACCGTTGTAGATCGAGTCGCCGTTCACGGGGACGCCAATTCCCAGGTGATCCCAGTGCGCGCTCAGCGCGACGTACTCGTTCTTGAGCTTCGAGTCGTGGCCGCGAACGATGCCGACGACGTTGGCGCTCGAGAGGTGCTTCACGCTGTTCCGGGCGGAGAAGTCGATCGTGATGCCGGTGCTCACGGGCTTGAAGTCGCGCGACTCCGCCTGCTTGCGAAGCTGGACCATGTCGAGCCCCGCGTCCTTGAGGAGCGCGGCCGCTGCGCTGTCGGTGATCCATCCGCGCATGCCGAGCGGCGCCGGCGATGACGAGTCGCGCGGAAGCATGCGCGCCTCGCCGCTCCACGAGCCCACGACAGTGTGCCACGGATAGCTCGCGGACTCCGTCGTGTGCACGATCAGCACGCCCGCAGCGCCGCGACGCTCTGCCTCCTCGTACTTGTAGGTCCAGCGACCGTAGTACGTCATCGCCTTTCCGCCGAAAAGCTTGGGCTCCGCCGCAGTCGCCGGCGGATCGTTCACGAGCACGAGCAGGACCTTCCCTTTGAGATCCATTCCCTTGTAGTCGTCCCATTTGTACTCAGGGGCCGCCGCGCCGTAGCCCACGTACACGAGCTCTCCGTGCGCGCTGCTCTGCTCTACAGCCGATCCGGCGAAGACGACAACGTCATCGGGCGCACGTAGTGGCATCGACGACTTCCCGCTCGCGGTGACCTTGATGCTGCTCGGATCCGCCTTCACGACATCGATGGGGACCGTCTGGAAGTAGGAGCTGTTCACGCCCGGCTCTACGCCAGCGCTTCGAAGCTGATCCGCGATGTACTCCGTGGTGATCTTGTCGGCGCGAGTGGCCGGCGCCCTCCCCTCCAGCAGATCGGAGGACAGAAAGCGCAGATCGCCGTCGATTTCGGTGGGAGAGATCGGCTGGCTCGAGGCAGTGGATGCAGACTGCGCAGCCGCTGCGGCAGGGACGAGCGCCGCGATGAGCGCGAACGAGGAAAGGCGCATGACGGAGCAAACCAAAGAGAGAGGTGATTGCACGGCTGCATCAGTTCTGCCGCGCCGGCGCGAAAGTTAGCGGCAGCACGAGAGGCGGGTCACCCCATTGCGCGCGCGCCGAGGCGGTGTAGGCTCCTGCGTGACTGGCGAGGCTTTTGCCTTCGATCGGCATACCCGAACCGGAGTGCACGTGAGCGAAGATCTGGTGCCGAACACGCGAAGCGACGAAGAGAAACGCGGCATTACGATCGGGATCCTGATCGTGGCGCTGATCGGGCTTTCGCTCTTCTTCGTGTGGCGTCACTCCGCGGTTGCGAGCACGGACAGCCACGCGGGCATCAGCGCTACGCGATGACTCCGCGTGGCCGATCTCAGGCGCGCGGTGGCGCCGCTATCGGTTTGGCGGTCAGGATCAGGCGGTCCGGCGCGGGTCCGATATAGCGAATCGGCCAGCACGTCGTGAGCGTGAGCTCGGGCTCGGCGGTCTGGAAGAGTGAGGGCTCGTAGCGGCCTACCACTTTACGGCCCGTAATCACCCACATCGTGCGCAGTGTGCGCGTCTCCGTGATCACCGTGTCGCCAATGGCCACGCGCCCGAGCGAGTGGAAGTGGCGGTCCCGATGCGCGGAGATCACTGCATTCCCGGGCTCTCCGGGAGAGGCGCTGCCCGGCAGGTGCCCGGGCCCCGCATCCAGCTCCTCGTCGTCCACGCCCTCGGCGATGACCTCATCGAGCTGCACCACCGGAATGCGCAGTCGGCCCACGAGAGCACCGGTGGCGTACGTCGTGTGCACTGACGCGCCGAGGGATGCCGACGAAGCGGCGATGGCGTTGTGCGCTTCGATTGCGGCCCACGCCGTGCGCGCCGCATCGCGCTCGTACGCGCCCGAGACGTATCGATAGCCCACGTACGACACGAGCAGCGCGCCGACCGCCACGAGCGCGGTGCCGAGCGCGCGCTTCATGCTAGGTGCGGCGGAGCGCCAGCCCGGCGAGCAGCGTCGTCACTCCGGCGATTGCGAAGAACGGGAGCATCGTGCCCGTTGCAGGAGCCGTGGCTCCGTTGCGGAACGAACGCGTGTCGCGGCGCGAGCCCGGTGTGGACGCGAGGCTCGCAGCGGAGTCCGAGCCTCTCAACCCCGTGCTGTCGTGCACCTCGACGGTCGCGATCGTCGCTGCGGAATCAGTGCGGACTCGAGTAGTACGCGAGCTCGTGGAGTCACGCACCTTCGAGGTCGAGTCCCTCACCTGCTTTGCCGCCCGCCCTGCGCCGGCCGTGTCCCGTACCGTCGATTCGCTGGATGCCAGGGTCGTGTTGCTGTCGTCGCCGGCAATCGACACGCCTGCTGCCGAGTCCACCCACTTGCGCATGTCGGTCACGCGCGCGGCGAGTGCAACGGTGGCGCGACGCACCGAGTCCTTGACGACGGTCGTATCCGACTTCGCCTTGACCGCGGGCGGAACCACGGCGGCGGTGAACTGCGCACTCGCGCTGGACGTGAAAACGGCCATGGCGCATGCGAGCAGGGGAATGTGCTTGAGACTCACAACGTACCTCCGGTGTAGCGGGCCTGGGATACTACCCGGGAGGCAGGAATGGTGCCGCCGTCGGGCGGCACCGCGCCCTCTCACGCGTCGGGAAAGGAGTCCGCTTTGCGGCTCTCGACCAGCTCCCGCTCCTTCGACGTCTTGTCGTACATGGCGAGCACCTTGATGGTTTCGCCGGCGTAGCAGTCGAATGTCTTCCCGGCGCCCTTGAGGATCTCGATCTCGTGTCCGTCCTCGAAGCGCAGCACTACGTTCGGATAATCCTTGTTGGCGTACTGTTTTCTGAGCTTTTTCGGAGGCGTGGGCATCAACCGGGGAGTTTGAGGAGGGCGCGCGGCTGCGTGAAGATACCGATTAACGAACGCTGGCTCAAGAGAAGTTCACGGATCGGAAGGCGAACGGGGCATCTTCCTTGCACCTGTTCCATTCTGAACCACTTCCGCACTCTCTTCGAGGATCCCATGGCCAAGCTCACTCTTGTAGTCGCAGCACTCGTTGCGCTCTCCGTTACCGGATCGCGTGTCCAGGCGCAGAGCCAGCAGCTCGCGTTCGTCGATCAGCCCGTGTTCGTCGAGCCGTTCGCGTCCGGCGATCAACCCGTCCAGGAGACGCCGACCGCCGAGCAGACGGCGGCCGTCGAGCAGATCGCATCGCTCCAGCCGACAATGGCCACGGAGATCCTGATTGTCGAGAACACCCCCGCCCCCGTCGCCGCAAAGCTCGCCGCCACCTCGGGTCCGACGCGGCGCGCGGCCACGCTGTCGCCACGGCTCGCGAGCTCCTCGTCGAAGGACATGAACGCCATGCGCCGGCCTTCGCGTGGTAGTGGAGTCGGCCTGATGATCCTCGGCGGCGCCGCCCTCATCACGGGCCTGGTCATCGGGGACAACGCCGGAACGGTTATCGCCGTCGGCGGAGCCCTGATCGGTCTGTATGGACTTTATGTCTATCTCGGTCGTCCAAGTGGTATGGAGCACAACGACCGGATCGGACTGGGGTACAAGCTAGCAACACCCTAGCACGACGGTACGCCACGGCTGCCTGCTCCATTGCTTGCTCAGCCCGTGCGACCCTCGGGGCGCATGGGCTGGGATTTCCGTGTGATGGAGGAGGAGCTTGGCTGTTTCCTGGCTCGTGCCGCAGCGCACCGCCCTCGTGCTTGGCGGCGGGGGACTCAAGGGTTTTGCGCACATCGGCGTCATGCGCGCGCTCGAGGAGCGCGGGATCCTGCCGGCACATTATGCCGGTACGAGCATTGGCGCCCTGATCGGTGCCGCACGCGTGGCCGGCGTCTCTCTCGACGAGATGGAGCGCCGTGCAATCGCCTGCGGGAAGCGCGATCTCTTCCGGCTCAATCGCGTCGGCATGCTCATGGAGCGGTCCCGCGCATCCTCGCTCTACCTCGAGCAGCCGCTGCGTGAGCTCGTCAGCGGGGTGATTCCAGACGCCAGTCTGCGCGACTTCGGAGGCAGACTCCTCGTGAACACGGTGGACCTCGAGCGCGGCACGATCGTCGTGTGGGGGCTCCCCGGGCTCGAGGACGTGAACGTGCGCGATGCCGTCTATGCGTCGTGTGCGCTGCCGGGATTCTTCCCGCCCGCCTGCGTGGGAAATCGCGTATGCGTGGATGGCGGTACGATCGACAATCTGCCGACCGCGATCGCTTCGCTCGGAGTGGATGCGGTGATCGCGGTGGACGTGGGCAACACGGACCTCGGACACGCGCGCGATGTGCGGCGGCGCGGATTTGCCGCGATCTACATGCGCGCGGCATCCGTGATGATGCACGCGCTCCAACTCAATCCGCTCGCCACGTGGATGGGGCCGCCGATGCTGCTCATCCGCCCGCGCGTTGGTCATCGCGACTGGTTCGAATTCTCGCATGCGGAGGAGATGATCCAGGCGGGTTACGACGGCACCATGTCGGCGCTCGACGAGCTCGTCGATGGGCCTCTCGCGAGGAATCTGATCTATCCGCGCCGGCGCATCCGGGTGTCCGTCAACCGCGAGAAGTGCATCGGTTGCGGAGTGTGCACTGCACTCGCTCCGAAGATCATGAAGCTCGATACACACGGGAAGGCGTACGCCGCGAAGCCCGAGCACGAATGGTCGCCCGCGGACGGCGAGTTCGTCGGCCACTGCCCAACCGAGGCCATCTCGGTGGAGTCGTTGACCAGCCGCCGCCTCACCACGCGCCCCGCGGAGCAGGCGACGGTCGACCGGTAGTGCGCGACCGGCGCTCCGTGCCCTACTTCCGCGCGCCGCTCGACTCCCGCAGCTCTGCCAGCGCCGACTCGGCGAGCCGCACGTAGCCATCGACGGCAGCGAGCAGCTCCGCGCGCGTGATGCGCTCGAGCGCACTGTGCGCGACGTGGATGGAGCCCGGCCCATAGAGATACGGTGTTCCCCATCGTCCGAGCTCCGGTACATCGGTCGCGAATGCAGCAACGGTAGTCTCGAATCCCGGCACAGTGTGCAGTCGCATCGCCGGCACGATGGAGCCGCGCTCGAGCGTCGCGCGCCCGTCCAGCCACTTCAACAGCAGCTCCCAGATCCCTTCGGCATCCGACACGAGACGCACCATGATGCGCGCTTCGGCGCTTGGGGCGATCACATTGTCCGCTACGCCTCCGGAGATCTGGCCGACGTTGATCGTCGTCGCGCCGAGCAGGTCATCGTGCGGAAGCTCGAGATGCGGAAGCTCCTGCAGCAGCGTGACCAGCTTCGTGATCGCCGAGTCGCCGAGCTCGGGATAGGCCGAGTGCGCGGCGGTGCCGGTGGTGCGGATGATTGCGCGCATGGCGCCCTTGGTGCCGACTCCGAGCTTTCCATCGGTGGGCTCGCCATCGATGAGTACGCGACTCGAGCCGGGTTGCTCGTTCGCCGCGTGTGCACCGTCGTGGGATACCTCTTCGCCTACCAAAAAGAGCAGCCCGACCGGGCAGTCGCGCTCGCGAAGCTGCTCCGCGGCGAGAATCATCGCTGCGGCAATGCCTTTCGCGTCGCAGGAGCCGCGCCCCCAGAGCGTATCACCCTCCATGCGCGGCGGAATGTAGGGCGGAACGGTATCCAGATGTGTGGACAGCGTGACGAGCGGCTCACCGACGCAGGCCGCAAAGACATCCATGCGTCCCGGTGTCACGGGGATTCGCGTCACGCGCCATCCGCGGCTCTCGAGCATGAGGCTCACGTGCGCCATCAGCTCGCCTTCCTGCCCACTCGTCGAGTCGATCGCCATCAGTTCGGCTGCGAGCCGCAGGACGTCGTTTGTCATTGCTCTTGTACCATTCGTGTCGCTCACAATGTACGGCTTCGCATGCTAGATTTCTCGCACCCGAACCACTCCAGGATCGCATGTCACTCGATTCCTTCGGCAGCCGCGCGACGATCACCGTCGATGGCCGCACATACACCATCTATCGCCTCGACGCACTGAATGCGATCGCGGGCTCCAGGTCCGCGAAGCTGCCGGTGACGCTCAAGGTGTTGCTGGAGAATCTGCTGCGAAACGAGGACGACGCGTTCGTGAAACGCGCCGACATCGAGACGCTGGCGCAGTGGGATGTGAAGGGCGGGGCCGAGCGCGAGATAGCGTTCCGCACGAGCCGCGTGCTGCTTCAGGATTTTACGGGCGTTCCCGCTGTCGTCGACCTCGCTGCCATGCGCGACGCGATCGCATCGCTCGGCGGCGATCCTGCGCGCATCAACCCGCTGCAACCCGTCGATCTCGTGATCGATCACTCGGTGCAGGTGGACGAGTACGGTACCGACGCCGCGTTTCTCATCAACGCCAATCTCGAGTTCGATCGCAACCGCGAGCGTTACGCGTTCCTGCGCTGGGGGCAGAACGCGTTCGAGAACTTCCGCGTCGTTCCGCCGGACACGGGCATCGTGCACCAGATCAATCTCGAGTATCTGGGACAGGTCGTCTTCACCGGCGGCAAGGACAACGCGCGCGTCGCCTATCCGGACTCGCTCGTTGGCACCGATTCGCATACGACGATGATCAACGGGCTCGGCGTGCTCGGCTGGGGCGTTGGCGGGATCGAGGCCGAGGCGGCGATGCTCGGACAGCCACTGTCGATGCTGATTCCGGAAGTCGTGGGCTTCCGTCTGCATGGCAAGCTGCCCGCGGGCGCGACGGCCACCGATCTCGTGCTCACGGTCACGCAGATTCTGCGCAAGAAGAAGGTGGTCGGAAAGTTCGTCGAGTTCTACGGTTCGGGGCTGTCGAGCCTCTCGCTCGCGGATCGTGCGACGATCGCGAACATGGCGCCCGAGTACGGCGCGACGGTCGGATTCTTTCCGGTTGATGCAGAGACGCTGAATTATCTCCGCCTGAGCGGACGCGACGAGCATCAGGTGCGCCTCGTCGAGGAGTACAGCAAGGCGCAGGGGATGTTTAGGGACGACAATACCGCGGACCCGGCATTCACGGACTCGGTATCGCTGGACCTCGGCACCGTGGAGCCGAGCCTCGCCGGCCCCAAGCGCCCACAGGATCGCGTGCCGCTGTCGACCTCGAAGAATGCGTACAACGAGGCGTGGAGCGCGGAGATGGATCGGATCGGCACGCTCGCGGGCGCCATCGCAGTCGCGAAGGCGACGGCGGTGAGCGCGCAGACGCAGCTCTCGCCGGCCGCTGTCGCGACGGATCCGTCGGAGGTGATGGCGGAGCACGGCAGTGCCACCGTGAGCTACAACGGCCAGGAATTCGCGCTCAAGCACGGCGCGGTGGTGATCGCGGCGATCACGAGCTGCACGAACACCTCGAATCCGAGCGTGATGCTTGGCGCCGGGCTGCTCGCGCAGAAGGCCGTTGCACTCGGGCTCAAGAGCAAACCGTGGGTGAAGACGAGTCTCGCTCCAGGCTCGAAGGTGGTCACCGATTACTACGAGAAGGCCGGCGTGATGCGCGCGCTCGAAGCGCTCGGCTTTTTCCTCGCGGGCTACGGCTGCACGACGTGCATCGGCAATTCGGGGCCGCTGCCTCAGCCGATCGTGGACGCGATCGAGGCGGAAAAGCTGATCGTGTGCGCCGTGCTCTCGGGCAATCGAAACTTCGAGGGACGCGTAAATCCGCACACGCGCTTCAACTATCTCGCATCACCACCGCTGGTGGTTGCGTACGCGCTCGCGGGGCGCATGGACATCGATTTCGCAACGGAGCCGCTCGGCATCGGCACGAACGGTCCGGTGTTCCTGCGCGACGTGTGGCCGACGTCCACGGAAGTCGAACAGACCGTGCTGACGTCGATCAACAGCGAGATGTTCAACCGGCAGTACGCGAATGTGTTCGAGGGCGACGAGCACTGGCGTTCGCTCCCCTTCCCCACGGGCAGCCGCTACACGTGGAGCAAGGATTCCACGTACGTGGCGAATCCGCCGTTCTTCGAGGGGATGACCGTCGACGTCAAGCCCGTTGCCCCCGTACGGGGCGCGCGCGTGCTCGCGATGCTCGGCGATTCGATAACGACGGACCACATCTCGCCTGCCGGCTCCATCCCCGCATCGAGTCCCGCGGGAAAGTGGCTGATCGCGCACGGCGTGCCGACGAGCGAGTTCAACTCGTACGGCGCGCGCCGGGGACATCACGAGGTGATGATGCGCGGCACCTTCGCGAACATCCGCCTGCGTAACGAGCTCGCGCCGGGAACGGAGGGGGGCTGGACCGCCACCGAACCGGGTGCCAAGCCGGTCACGATCTTCGACGCGTCGATGGAACATCAGAAGAACGGGACGCAGCTCATCATCATCGCGGGCAAGGAATACGGCACGGGCTCGTCGCGCGACTGGGCGGCGAAGGGTACGCTGCTGCTCGGCGTGCGTGCGGTGATCGCCGAGTCGTTCGAGCGAATCCACCGCTCGAATCTCGTGGGAATGGGGATCGTGCCGCTCGAGTTCGCGGAGGATGCAACGCGTCAGAGCCTGGGGCTCACGGGCTTCGAGACGTACGATCTCGAGGGCTTCGATGACGCCACGAAACCGCGCGCGATGCTGACGGTGAAGGCGACGGCGAGCGATGGGAGCGTGAAACGATTTGCGGTGCGCTCGCGAATCGATACACCGGAGGAAGCGATCTACTATCGGAACGGGGGAATTCTGCAGTACGTGCTGAGGAGCCTCGTGCGGCGGAGGTAGATCTCAGTAGCCGCTCGGGAATGAATGACTTCCTGGCTCATCGCGCCTGCTCACGTACGCGATGCCCATGGGCCCCGCGTCCCACGTGACGAAGATGTCCACATCGCCCTCGGCGATCGACCAATGCGGTACGTTGGCGTCCGTCGACACCGAATCGCCGGCCGAGAGCAGCAGCGAGTGCTTGCGATCGACTTTTCTGCCCACGCCCACCCGCAACCTGCCACTCTTGAGCATCACGTGCTCGCGCGCCGGATTCGTGTGCGGCGGCAGCGTGTATTTGTCGGGCATCCGAAACTCCACCGTGATCGGACCCGTCTCATAGGGATTTCCGGTCACGAAGCTGACCTGCGCGCCTTGCGGAAGAATCGTCGGAACGGGATACCATTGCCCGTTACCAATGACTATGTCGTCAGGGCCCGGAGTGGTCGGTTGCGCAAAGGCTGGCGCCGGCGTGGCCAGCGCACCGAGTAACGCAATCGCTCCCGTCATCAGGAATAACCTGGCAGATACGTTCATCGAATACTCTCGCTCGAGATCGTGATCACAGTGCGATCCAATCAGTCGAGGTGAATGATGCCGCGGCGCAGGGCCAGAGTGACGGCCTCGGTCCGGTCGGCGCCCTGCAGCTTGGTGAACATGTTCTTCAGGTGCATTTTGACCGTGTTCTCCGACCTGTCGATCACGCGAGCGATATCCCGATTGTGCAGTCCCTTCGCGGCGAGCTCCAGTACTCCGACTTCCCGCGCTGTCAAATGCGAGTCCGGCTCGAATTCCGTCATCAACTCGGCCACTGCCGGTGGGATCACTCGCTCGCCATTCGCCGCTCCGCGGATGGCGCCGAGCAGCTCGCGACCGAGCATCGCCTTGAGCAGGTAGCCGCACGCGCCGGCTTCGAGCGCGCGCGCGATGTCGACGTCACCCTCGTACGTGGTCAGCGCGAGAATATGCGCCTGCGCATGAGCCAAGCGGATGAGGCGTATCGCTTCCGTTCCACCCATGACCGGCATACGCAAATCCATCAACACGACATCGGGTAGCTGCGCCCGATACAGCGCTACGGCCTGCTGCCCATCCGCTGCCTCGGCGATCAACTCCATGCCGGTTGCGAGTCGATCAGCGCACGAAGCCCCATGCGAACCACGGAGTGATCATCCGCGAGCAGGATTCGAATAGGCATGCCTCAAAGGAGCGCGATGGAACTCTGCACGCAATAACCCATGAGAGGTAGACACGCGACGACAACACGTACCCGTGTCGTTCGGCGCATCCCTCGCGCAGTCCCCGGGAGCGAATCCGGGAGCTCTCTGCGCAAGGGGTGACAGCGTGCGAATCAGGCTGGCTGCGTGTGGCTCACTGGCGTGCCGACGCCGCTCGCGATCGGATCGCCGGGATACTGGTAGAAGCGCCCCTTCTGTTCGGTCTTTCGGCCGTATCCGATGCCCAGTCCCTCGAGGGCAGCTCGCACTCCGGCAACGGTCGGCCAATCGAAATTTTCGAAGCCGACATCGTTCGGAACGCCCACGTCCTTGCCGAGTTGTCCCTGGGCAAAACGCACGAGCGCGCGGTGCACCGCTTCCGTTCCCATTGCCTCGGCGCAGAGGCGCGCGCCGTGCTCCTCGCCGAGACGCGCGTAGGCGCTCACGCCGATGAGATACAGACTGATCTCGACCGTCTCGACGATCTCGAGAGTCGAAAAAAGGCCAACACCGCCGTCTCCAAACGCCGCATCCGGGAACCAGTAGGAGGTCGTGAGCGCCCTCCCGCCCGCGGCCTTCAGCGCTTCGACATGATGGAACTCGGTGGTGACCGCATTGCGGAAAACAGGGACGAACGCCTCGGATGGCGTGCCGGCGGCCCGCTGAATCGCGGCGGTGACGAACGTGACACCGAGCTGCTCTTCGGTGACGAGGAAGTCGAGTACTTCGCGCAGTCCTCGGTCGGTGCCCAGCTGTGCGGCATTCGACGCTTCAGTGATGATGGATGACTTTGCGCTTCCGGTGATGGTCGGCATGGAATCCTCGCTCGAGAAATAATTGCTTCAGGTCTCGGGGAAGATTCACCACTCGGGTAACCGGGACCATTCTCCATCCGGGTAGGTCGGCCACGAGCGCTCATCGCGAGGATCGTCCTCGCGCTCGCACGAGATCTTCGAAGTCACGTTAGCGCTGTGCCACCTCTTGTCTCGCGCAAGCCTTTGATCGACAACCAGAACCCCATCGCCAGCTCGAACAGGAAGATAGGCCCGCCGTAAAATGCCACCGTTACGATCCGCGCGTACTCGGGAAAAATCACGTACGCAAAGGTGAAGGTCGCCAATACCGCGGACGCGAAAATGCCGAAGGCGGCGAGTCCTCTCGGGATGTAGCCGGACCGGAGCCACAAATAGCAGAACACCGTGCTGCCAAGTCCCGCCAGCACGAGGCCGACATTATAGCCTGAGTTGTGCGCGGAGATTGCGAGTCTTGCAAGCGCCTGCAGACGATCCGCTTCGAAACTACTCAGATAGTCCGCACCGCTCACGAGACCGAGCATGTCGAAATACTTGAGGGTAACGGCGAAGAACAGCGCCGTTTCGATGATCCGGCAGATAGCGGCGAATAACGCGAGACTCCTGTTCACCGGCTCCAGCACGACATACAGCGCGGTGATCAGGGCGATGTCCAACGTGAATGCGATCAAATCGCTCGCGATGCCGAGCCGGAAGAGATGCTGGTGCGCGCTGATCCATTGCGCGGCTTCCGCGGGACCGAGGCCCGCGAGGTGGCCCGCGACATAAATGCCAGCGAAGAGCGCGGGCGGAATCGCCAGGAGATACGAAAGGCCGACGATGCGCGCGGCTTTGCGTTGAGAATCGTCGACCACGATGGTCACGCCCATCTGGCTCACCTCGTTCAATCGTCGAGTGGCTTCGGCGGGTGACTAGCAGAGGGCGAGATGCCACATCGGGCTCACCCTGCTCGCTCAGCGCGACCTTCGATGCGTCAGATCATTCATCATCTCGGCGAAGCGAGACCAATCGACGCGCTCCCACTTCTTCTTGTTGCCACCGCGCCAATAAATCGCTCCCCGGCCGATATCCAGCTCGCCGAGCTTCAGCTCATCTCGATGGACGAAGAGCTTTATGCTCGTTCCCGCCTTGGAGAGCTCCTGAACTCCGATCGTCGCCGAAACCCGATGTCGCCGCAACACCGGCTTCGGAGACCGCTTCGACGCTCTCTTCGCTCGCTTGCGAGTGGCCATTCTGCGCTCCTGACGATGGTTCTCATCACCATCACGACTGCGCGAAGCATCTCGATGCAATGCGCGTGTTTGGCTACACCGCGACGGGCGCCGCTCCCCCACTCGCCTGCGTCGCCGCTTCCCGCTCCATTCGCTTCAACGCCTTGCAGATGTAGACTGTTCGATAGACCGCTGTTCCCAGCGAACCCAATCCGATCAGCGTCACCGCACAGAGCAGGATCACACCCGGCACCCATCCGAGGGCCGTCGTCACCGGCGTGTCGATGAGCGAGGCCACGGCGAGCACCACGAGCCGCTCCGCGCGCTGCATGATTCCGCCGCGACAATCCACGCCCACGGCCTCGCCCTTTGCGCGCGCGTACGACACCATCATCGAGCCACCGCTCGCGAGCACGGTTGCCGACATCGCCCACCATGTAGGCTCGAAGTAGAGCGCGATGCCGAGAAACGCGAACATCTCCGCGAAGCGGTCGAGCATCGAGTCCAGAAACTCGCCGTAGTTCGAGCCGATGCCGCGCGCGCGGGCAATGCGTCCGTCGAAAATGTCCGCGAGGCCGCCGAGCAGAATGAGCCAGCCGCCCAGTGCGAGCTCGTTGTTGGCGTATGCGAAGCCGGCGAAGAACCCGAACGCGCCGCCGATGTAGTTGAAGATGTCCGGTGAGAGCTTCCACTCGACGAACTTCCGCTCGACCGGACCGATGATCCACATCAGCCAATCGCGAACCCAGGTGCCGAGAATGATCGTCGTCGGGCGGCGCGCGACATCGGCGTCCACGGGTCGGCGGCGCGCCATGACGGCGTACACGGGCATGGTCAGAATCGCGAGCGCCATCAGGGTGAGCGCGACCCAGGTTGTGGTCGACATTTATTGATCGGGGCGGCGTTGAGGACGCGAACGAAGATATTGTATCGCTTTTGGCCAGAGAAAGATGAGCGGCCAGCGACGTTCGCGCGCGGTCAGCTCGATCGTGACGCCGCTTCGCCGCGCGATCTTCCGTATGACGTAGTCGAGCCAGTTGTCGTACGTGACGATGTACTTCGCCCAGCGCGCAGTCGCGCGGAGTTTGCTCGCGCCGAAATACCAGTCCGTGCGAAGCTTCTGCAGCGCGTGTACGGGCTTCGTCAACTGGTAGACTTTCCCGCTCGTTTGGACTATTCTTTCTCGTGCAAGTTGTTGGAGCAAAGCATCATAGACGCGAATCGCCACCTCGCGCTGAGAGCCAACCAGAGCATCGATTCGGCCTCCACGCTCGGGGCGAATCTCTCCTGAAAACGAACGTTCGAGCAGCGCTCGGAAGTACTGTTCCGCGTCAAATGTGGGCGGAAGCGCGGCAAGTCCCCAGGTGAACGATCCGACGCGCGCATCGATGATCGCGTTCGTGACCTTCGTACGAGAATCGTCATCACGGGTCCAGGCAATCTGCACGTACTGAAACAAACGCCCGCGGACGAAATGATCGCGAGCGTGTGGCGAGCATTGGCGTTCGAGATCCCTGAGCGAGAGCACGGCGCACTTGGCCGCGAGTGGAGGCACGTGGGAGGCGTCGGTCACCGCGACGACGTTGGGAGGCAGAACGCGGCTGAGCAGTGACGCGGTGCGCGGCGCGAAGCGCGTGCCCACGGTACGGGCCAGTGAGTCGTATGCATCGCGATATCGATCGACGATCACGAAGAAATCGAAGGCACTTTCGCGGCGCGCATCGGAGTGTTGGGCGTGCGAGCCGTAGTGGATGATGGCGACGGTGCCGGCGCCGAACGATCGCGCGAGCATCGCGGCGAGAGCGGTGGCGTCCGGGCCGGGAGCGTTGTCGAGACCCGCGGTGAGCGCGGCTCGAAGTCCGGGATCAGTGAGCTGCAGAGCTTTCGAGCTCACTGGCAGCCTTGTGGGGCAGTTGATGGCGGATCTCGGCGAGCGTAGCGGTCATGCGCGCGTAGAGGTCATCGATGAAGGCGTCGACGTGCTCCTTCGCGGGTGCAGGAAAGGGCCCTCGGATAACTACTTCGACCTCGCTGTTCGCGAAGGAGTGGATCGCTTCCTTGATCGTTCGTGCGTGCCAGAGTCCATCACTCACGACATAGTAAACAGGTCGGTTGGCCCGTTGCAGAAGAAGCTTGAGCCCGCTACGCATGAAGGGCAGAATATTGCCGTCGGTCGTTCGGTGCCCTTCGGGGTAGATGATGAGTGTGGTTTCCCCGTTCGCGAGGTCCTTCGCAGCCTGGAAGAGTGCGGCAACTTCGGCCTTTGACGGACGCGGCTGTTGCGTCACGAGGGGGAAGCCGCCGAGTTTAGTGAGCGAGGATATGCCCGGAATGCCGTGGCCGTATCTTTCGCGCGTCGGGATGACCGCCTGCGGTCCCTCGGCGGCATTTACGGAGATCGTGATGTCGAGCAGCGACTGGTGGTTCATTACCAGAAGGCAGCTCTCGGTTGGTGCCGTACCGGTTGTGGTAACGCGAACGCCGCCGAACACGCGGGAGATCCAGAGCGACATCTTCGCCAGAAAGCGAAGCCAGCGGCGAACGATGGCTCGGCGTTTGACTGGAAAGAGCCAGACTGTCGGCCAAATGATGAGGCGCTGCCCTAGATCGAATAGCGTAAGCGTGAAAATAGCGTAGACGAAGAAGAACATGCCGCTGCGTAGCGTGCGCGCGAGTCCCGTGCCGCGAGCTCGAGTGTGAGCGCGAGAGGTAGACGGCGATGTGCTGTCGGCATTCATGTGGAGGTCACCAATGGCAACACGAGTCG
>JBDTXN010000029.1:0-25329 GCA_040006175.1 Gemmatimonadota bacterium
AGCGGCGTTTGGCCATCCCGCTCCAGTGGTTCGGATCGTACATCCCCTTCTTGTTGTCGTCGCTCGGCAGATCGCCCTGCGCATCCTGCGCGACCGGCGCGCGGAGCCCCGGGAGGAACGCGTGCGACGCATCGCCGGGCATGTGCTCTTCCGCGCCCGCCTCGGCATCCTTCACCCCGCCGGCGTGCTGCGTCTCGCCCGCGCCCGCCGCCGGGAAAACGCCGAGGTCGCGCGCCTCGATGGCCTGCGCAATGCCGCGTCCGTGCTGTCGGGCGGAGCCTTCGGTGCTCACGAGCGGGACGAAGTCGCCCGTCTTGGTGACCTTCACCTTCGTCGACGTCCACGCCTGTGCGCCGGATTTCGCGTCGAAGACGGCGGAGAGCAGATCGCCCGGATTCGAGCCGATGTTTTGCGCGTAGCGTCCGTACGCCGTGTGGCCGCGGCCGAAAGCGATCGCGATCGTGTCGCCGCGGAGTCCGGGGTAGACGTATGCGGGCGCCGTGAGCGAGCCGTTCGGTGTCTCGACGCGCAGGACGTCGCCGGCATCGATCGCGAGCCGCGCGGCTGCCTTCGAGCCGACCTCGATCACCGTCTGCCAACACACCTTGGTGACGGGATCCGGAATCTCCTGGAGCCACGGCTTGTTCGCGCCGCTGCCGTCCTCGAGCATCGGCGAGGGATAGACGACGAGGTACATGTCGCCCGACGTCCCCTCGATATTTGCCGCCGTGCGTGTCGTCGCGACGGCGCCTTTTTTCGCGCGCTCGCCAGCCAGGGTGCCGTTGCCAATGCCCTTTATCAGAGCCGACGTAAACGCTGTCGTACCACCGGGATAGCGCGCGATCAAATTATCTCGATAGCTCTTCGCGGCATTCGCTCCGGCAATCTTCGGATTGCTCTTCGAAACGGCGAGCAGCAGGTCTGCCGTGGCGCGCGTGTCATACACCGGATCCATTCCGGGCTGCTGGAGCGAGATCACTCCGGGCACCGGCTGGGCATCGCCCCAGGACTCGATCCAGTGATGATCGGGGAGCACGAGATCGCACAGCTCTGCGGTCTCGTCAGGGTAGCTCGAGAACGAAACCTTGAACGGAACCTTCGCCATCGCGTCCGCGACCTTCAGGCTCTTGGGGCTCGTGAACACCGGGTTCGCGCCGCGCACGAAGAGCACGGGCACCTGCCCTGCGCGCATTCGCTCGATCGCATCGGTGATCTCGGCGTCGCTCGACATTCCCTCGAAGCTCTCGATGGGCTGCGTCGGAAGCACGGAGCGACCGATGTTGCCGAACTTCTGATTGAGCGCATTCACGGCGAGCGCGAGCTCCGTGCTGCCGCCCGCGAGCACGAGGCTCGGCCCGCCTGCGAGCGCCGTCGCGAGCGCCTGCAGCGTCGGGGCGGGAACGTCGGCCGCCTGCGCGGCCTGGCCGATGCTGCCGGTTCCCGCGAGCGCGTTCGCGATCGCGACCTCGGAGCCGGGCTTGCACGGGATCCATTGATCCGCGTTCATGCCCGTGAGCGAGCGGCGCGGTCCGACGTAGATGAAGCGCGGCGCGTCTGCAATCTTGCCACGCGCATCCGCGAACGAGAGCTGCTGCGGAACGCTCGCGCCCCACGTTTCGAGGAAATCGGCGCCGAAGGAGACGATCGTCTTCGCGGCGGTGAAGTCGAGCGACGGCCATGCGACGCCGAAGCTCTGCTTGTTGGCCGCGATGACACCGCCATCCGCGAGAGCAGCGTAGCTGAGGTGCGCCGGCATGCCGTAGCCCGCGAGCCAGGCGTCGAGAAAGCCCGGGAAGCTCCCGGTCTCGTGCTGGTTGATGAACACGGCGCCGCCCGCCTTGCCCCCACTCTGCACGCCCGCGAGCTGCTGCGTGAGCAGCGTGATCGCCTGCGCCCAGGATATCGGGGACAGTCGGCCGTCCTTGCGGAGCATCGGCTGCCGGTAGCGATCGGGATTGTAGAGCCCCTGCACCGATGCCTGTCCGCGCGAGCAGAGCGCGCCCCGATTCAGCGGGTGCTCGGGATTTCCCTCGACCTTGAACGTGCGCCCGTCGCGTACCTCGAGCAGCACGCCGCACGCGGCCGCGCACTCGCGGCAGGTGGACGCGTAGAAGTTCGAGACGCCCGGAACCGTCTCGTCCGGGTGAACGAGATACGGAATGAGCTCTTCGCCGGTGTTCGAGCTGCACGCAGCGACAGCCGTCGTCGCACTGGCAGCGCCGAGCACTTTGAGAAAGGTGCGGCGAGACGTTCCTGCTTTCGGCTCGCCGGCGGGCGTGGTGCGCTCACTCATTCGAGTTGCCTGGTCCTAGTAATGACAGGTGCTGCAATCGTAGCGGGCTTTCCACGCGGGATTCACGTTGCCGATGTGACAGTTGATGCACCAACCCATGTTGAGCGATGCGTACTGGTAGACTCGCGTCATCTTCTGCACCTGTCCGTGGCACGTCTGGCAGGTGACGCCCGCGTTGACGTGACGCATGTGCGGGAACTGGACGTAATCCGGCACCTTATGGATGCGCACCCACGGAATGGGCTGCTTGTTCTTCCAGTAGGTCGTGAGCTTCTCGATCCCTTCGCTGGTACGGGCGGGAAGTCCATCGGTCGCCGGTCGCTGCGCGCCAACGACCGTGTGGCATCCCATGCACGTATTGACGGCGGGGAGTCCCGGATCGGGCGACTTATTCGCGGCGAAGTGACAGTACAGGCAGTTCATGCCGAGCGTCTGCACGTGCCGCGGATGCGGAAAGGGAATCGGCTGCGTGGGCGAGCGGCCCTGAGGCGTGGAGCCACCCCAGTAGCCCCACTCGCCGCGATTCACGATGACCGTGTCGGGTGCCTTGTTCGTCGCGCGAGGGGAGGGTCGTTCGTCGCGCCCCTTGGCCGACGTGTCCTGGGAGGGTGCGGTGGGCTGCTGTTGTCGAGCGCCGGTGTACGCGGATGCGATGGCTGCAATCGACGTCAGCACAACGAACCCCGGCACCACCGCCCACTTGCTCCGAATCGTCATCGCGCCACGGAAGCGGTCATTTCAGAAGACGCTGCTTGTGAAATCCTTCACAAGCAGCGCACGTGAAGCGGGAATCTGCACATGAGCCCAAAGACGCGCAAGTAGCGGCCGCGACAGCGATTAGTCAACGCATGGACGGCCGCTGCCCTCGCCTTCATGGCACCTCCGCCAGCACGAGCGCGCGAAGATCGCCGGGAAGCAGGTCGAGATTTGCCCTCGGCGATTGCACGAGACGAAGTGGCCAGGCACTCCCGAAGAGAAAACGATCTGCGCCAACGGTCTGCACGAGGTGCGCGAGATGGTCCTCAGGCGGGCCCCAGATCCACGAGATGTCCCACCAGAGTCGCGCGCGCTCGTCCGGGGTGAGACCCCAGTGCGACTCCTCGATGAGCGCGCGCCCTGCGCACGTCACCACCACGCGCACGCTCGCACTCGCGCGCACGATGGCGCGGATGTGCGCGCCGCTCAGCTCCGGCGACGTATCGATCGCGCTGCGCTGGCGCACATCCTCGAAGCGCGTCGTGAGCACGAGGGGGAGACCGATCTCACCGCACGAAGATGCGAGCGAGGCCAGACCCGAATCGTGCGCGCCCATTCCCCACTGCGTCGGATACGCGCGAATCGCGCGCGCGCCGTCAGCGTGCGCGTTGGCGAGCGCGAGCTCCCAGTGCGGCCAGTCGGGGCGAATGGCGGGCACCGGCTCGAGCGTTTCACGATGCGGCTCGAGCGCCGCGAAGAGCGCCTCATTGCCGGCGGTGACGTCCCGGTGAAACGCCGTTGGCAGATGTCCCACCCACGCACCGGCGAGCCCCTCTCGCGCGAGCACGCGCACGAGCGCATCGGCGTCGGGATGCGGAATCTCGCGAAAGGGATAGCCGCCAATGAAGCAGTTGACGTCGATCACGATGGCACGCGCGCGTGCGCATCGGTGCGGCGCGCCGCGACGCCGCTCGTCGGGATGCCGGGGAGCGCGTTGTGCGGGAAGATGCGCGCTGCGTTGCGCCAGCGAACCTCCGCCAGCTCGTCTGCATCGAGTCCTACCGCCTCGAGCGCGCGCAGCTTGGCCAATCCTGTTTCCATCGTGATGTCGCATCCCCAGATGAGTCGCGACGCGCCAACGGATTCGTACGCGAGATCGAGCATGCCGCGGTCGACTCCGCTCCCGGAGAGATCGATGTAAACGTTCGAGATCTCGCGTACGGCGGCGCAGCTGTGCGCCCAGTCGCCGCCGCCTCCAATGTGGGCGAGGATGAACGACGCCCGCGGATGCCGCCGGGCGAGGCGGCCGAGGTCCGCGCCGTCGGAGATCTCCTGGCCGGGCCACTCTCGTGTGCGGTGCTGCCAGATGTGGTGCAGCACCGGGAGCCCGCGTCGCGCGGCTTCGTCGGCGATCGGGTCCACGAGCGGATCATCCGCGCGACGGCTCGCAGCGAGCTTGATGCCGACGGCGCCCGCCTCGACGCACCGTGCGATCTCGTCGCGCGCGTGTGCGGCGTCGTTCGGATTCACGCTCACGTAGCACCGAATGCGATCGGGGTGCTCGGCCTCGAGCGCGAGCATCGCGTCGTTGCCTGCGGTGAGGTCGGCCGGGGATGGGAAATACGTGGGCGACGTGTGACCCCAGCTCCCGAGAATGGATGCGACATGCGCGCGAATTCCGATGCGCTCTCCTGCGCGCAGGCGAGAGGCATTCACGCGCTCCCAATCCCCTCGTCCCGAGGCTGGATGGTAGAAGTGCGCGTGCACATCGACGAGCGGCGTGTTCCCGGCAAGCGGCGCGGCGGCATCAGCCATCCGCGAGCTCCTCGCGCAGCGAGACCAGCGCCTCGCTCGCGGCGCTCTCGATGTCGCCGACGTCCGACTCCTCGTGCGCGAGCGAGGCATAGTTGTATGCGCCGCGCTTGAACAGCACTCCCGCGTCCACCGCGAGTTCCCCGAAGCGCGTGCGCTGATCCTCATCTTCGAAGTCGAGGAGCCACATCGGCGGGATGCCGCGGACGCTGACACCACTCACGCCCGACGCCGAGATCGCACGCTGCACGCCCTGCATCATCTCCTCGCCGGCAGCCCACAGCCCTTCGCATACCTCGGCCCTCTCGTGCCAATCGAGCACCGCGTTCGCTGCGGCGAGCGCGATCGCCTCACCCGCCAGCGTAGAGGAGATCCAGCACTCGGATGCCGCGCGCATCACTGCTTCGCGCCCGACGATCGCGCTCAGCGGGTAGCCGTTCGCCAGCGCCTTGCCGAACACCGCGAGATCGGGAGTGATTCCCGAGTACTCCTGAAAGCCACCCGTGCGCAGGCGGAAACCCGTCTTCATCTCGTCGAACACGAGCACGGCGCCGCGCTCGTCGCAGATCGCGCGCGCGGCCTCGATCCACGCGCTGCTCGGAAGCCGTTCGATCACGGGCTCGAGCACGATGGCCGCGAGCGCGCTCCCGGCTTCCGCGGCGGCGCTCTCCAGCGCCGTGATGTCGTCGAACGGAACGGCGGTGTAATCGTGGTGCGCACCGGCGGTGATGCCCGGCCCGTCCGTCCACCAGTCGAGCCAGCCGAAGTAGCCACAGCCGATCACGCGCGCTCGCTTCGTGTGTGCACGCGCGATGCGCACGGCTGCCGCCACTCCTTCTGCGCCGCTCTTCAGAAATCGCACACGTTCGGCGCACGGAATCACATCGGACAGTCGCTCTGCGACCTCCACCTCGAGCACGTGTGAGAGCCCCGACACGTTCCCCTGCTCCGCCGCCTGAGTCACCGCAACGGTGACCGCGCCCTCGGCGTAGCCCAATGCGACCGCGCCGAGTGCCATGGTGCAGTCGATGAGCTCACGGCCATCGGCGGTCCAGAGTCGGCATCCCGACGCGCGCACGTAGTGGGACGGCATCTCCTCCTGCGCGTCGCCAAAGAGAGTCGCGAATCGTTTGCTGCCGGTGGATGCTCCGCCCACGATCACCGCCTCTGCGCGCGTGCGCCAATCTTCTCCGGAGATCTCCTCCGGCTCTCCTTCATCGTCGCTCATGGGAGGAAGAAGCTGAGGGGAGGCGGCAGCGTCAAGTGCTTTCGCCTCGTGCGCGGTCGAGGGCGCGCATCAACTCGATCGCGATCGAGCGCATGAGGTCGATCTCGCGCGCATCGGGCGCGGCGCGATAGGTGAGCGAGCGGAGCGAACGGAGCACGAGCTCCTCGTTACGCGTGCGGAAGAAGTCGACGGCGGCGAGTGCCTTGTCCGCATCCGTGAAGAAGCGCTGCAGCTGTTCGGCGCTTGCAGGTGGCGCGTCCTTGCGCGGCGGAGCGATCGCGCGCGACGCGTCCGCCACGAGGTGAAGCTCGTAGAGCGCGATCAACACCGCCTGCGCAAGATTCAGCGAGGGATGATCACTCGTCGGGATCGTGACGACCGCGTGCGCCCTGTCGAGCGATTCGTTCGAGAGTCCGTGATCCTCACGCCCGAAGAAGATCGCAACGGGACCTTCGGCTGCGGCGGCGATCATCGGTGCCGCAGCCTCGCGCGGCGTGACCAGCTTCCACTTGGCCTTGCGCCGACGCGCCGTGAAGCCGGCGGCGAAGACGCAGTCCGCAATGGCCTCGTCCAGTGAGGCGAAGTGGCGCACCTGCGAGACGATGTCGCGCGTGTCGTGCGCGACGCGCTCGACGCGAGACGGGTCGTACTCCACGGGATCGACGAGACGGAGGTGACGCACGCCCATGTTCTTCATCGCGCGGACGACCGCGGCGATGTTGACGGGATCCTGCGGCTCGACGAGAACCACGCAGACGTTATCGAGGACGTTCATTCGGAAAGGCGCACGCGCAGGAAGTTGTCGAGCGGCTGTCGGTCGCCGCGCAGGTAGACGCGATCGCCTCGGGCGCCACTCAGCACGAGCTGCCCGCGTCGGCGCTGGCGGCCGGCCGCCATTTCGTTGACGAGGACATCGAGCGCGACGGTGGCCGAGAGCGCACTGCGGGGGATCGCGAAGCGGAGCTCGTAGCCGCCTTCGATCTCGCGCGAGCGCACGTCGGGCGCGGGAGCAGCGGGGCCGCCGGAGATCTGTCGCACGCGCGTGCCGGTGAAGCCACGTTCCGGAATCGCCAGCCACGCTGCAGGCTCTCGCCACCCCTCGCACCAGAGATGGAGCTGCACACCATCGCTGTTGATGTCCGGATGCTCGTTGTCGAGCGCCGGATCCTCCGCATCGGCCGCGCGAAAGTGGAGCGGCGCTTTTCGCACTTCCACCCGGATTGAGAGCTCCGTGCGATCCGACTCGATCTCGACGCGCGCTCGCGGCGAGCCCGCGTCGGCCCATCTGTGCTCGGACATGCGATAGTCGGTCTCGCCGAGGTCGCGGGAGAACGGAAGGGAGAGTGGAAGGAGAGTGGACGGCGAAGGAGTCGCCAATTCTGACTCGGAGACTTCGTCGTGTGTGTGCGCTTCAGGAGCGCGAAATCCCGTGAGCAACACTCGATCGGGCTCGCCGGCGGGTCGTGCGGTGTCGATGTGCGCACCGCGTTCGCTCCAGCGGTACGACAGCGACGTGCCATCCGTGTGCGTGAGCTCGAGTTCTTCGTCGCGCAGGGTTACCTCTCGCAGCACGAACGAGGGATTCCACACGATTCGAATCGTCCCCGCGCTCGCACGCGTGCGGACGAGGAGAAATCGACCCTCTCCTGCCCCTGGAGCGTCCGGCGCCAGTGCACTGAACCACTCCGTGCGTTCTGCACTCGTGACCCACGCCAGGATGGCGCCCGTCGCTTCGTCCACGAGGCGTACCATGTCGCCCGCCTCGATGCTCGCGTGGCGAACGTCGTGTGCGAAGCGGAATCCGTCTTCGAGCTCGTCACCGCCTTCCAGCTCGCCATCGCGCCATGACGCATCGCTCTCCACGCGCGCCCGGACGTGTATCGGAAGGTCGAGCTGCACAATGGAGTCGCTGCTCCAGCGCAGCTCATCGATCACCGCGTGCGCGAGCACGGTCAGTGCGCGTTGCGCGGTCACCGGAGGCTGCACCGATATCCGCGCGCTCGCGCAGGCCCAGCCGACGTGGTCCCGCTCATCGTACGCGAGCAGCGCTCCCGAGGTGCGCGGTTGCGAGTGCCCGTCTACCAGGGGCGCGTTGTGTGCGAGCGTGCTGCGATACCAGTGCAGCGATGGGTCCACGTACGAGCCCGTGCCCATGTCGTCAAGAATGCGCCGCGTGCCGCGCGCGAGCAGCACGTTGAGCCGATCAGGGTGCCCGTGTCCTCCGCCGTGGTGCCCGTAGTCGAGCGCCGTGTAGCCCTCGCCGTGCTCGCGACGGAAGACCGCTATTCCCTGCCCCTCGAGCAGGGCTGAGGGCACCGTCGCCCGGTCCAGGGGCGGTAGCGTCTTGCGAGCGAAGAGGAGCGAGCGCCAGCCAATGTCCGCGCGGCTCAACGCGCTCGCCGGCTCGTTGCGCTCGGCTTCTGCCGCGCTGCGCCAGCGGCCCGTGTCGCGGCGCGGGATGTCGTTGGCGTACAGCGCGGCGAGTGCCCCCGTCAGACTCGGATCATCCGCGCGCGCGAGTCCGAGCTCACACGCGTCGGCCGTGCGCCACTGCCGAAGCGACGCACCGTACTGCGAGTCGCGCCGCGCGGGGAAGCCGAGGTCGGGAAAGGCCGTGAGAAAGGGGATGGAGAATCCGTCCTGAAAGCGGGCGAGGAGATGAGCCGGAATCTCGTATCCCGCAGCCTCGGCCATCACGACCCCGTACCAGAGTCCGCGATGCGAGAAGAGATGATAGTTCTCGCCTTCGTACCAGCTTCCGTCGGGTAGCAGCCCGCCGCCGAGCTGCGCGATCAGCCCCGAGCGCGCTTGCACGGCGTGCCCGGCGAGTGCGGTGTCGTCGAGCGCACGGCCGGCGGCGAGCATCGCGGCATTGTTCCAGAGTTGGCGATTCGATTCTCCCTCGTCGTAGGACCGAATGAGCGCAGCACTCGGCTGAGCGACGCGCTCTCGAAAGCGCGACGTCGCTGCGCCACCTTCGCCCGCAACGTCGAGGAGGTCGGCCGCGATGCAGAGTTGCAGCAGCCAGATGGACTCGAGATACGTGCTGAAGAATGGGCGCGACGGACCGAGCACGTTGTCATCGAGGGGATAGCGTGCGTAGCGATCGGCGTACTCCTCGAGCGTCGCGCGCGCGAAAGCGGCCAGCTGTGGCTCGCGGCCGAGGGCGTGAAGCACGGCGCCATGAACGGCGCGCTCGGCGCGCCAGAGCTGCGCGAACATGAGCCACCAGCGATGGTGCCGCTCGCCCACCTGTACGGCGCCGCACGAGTGACAGCGGTGCGCGTGTGGCGAGTACGGATCGAACTCGAGCTGAGCGCCATCGTTCGGACATCGGCCCCCGTCGCGCGTGAGCATCGCCTTCTGTCCCGAGATGGCCGGCGCCTCGCGGAGCACGCGGTCCATCTCACCACGCAGCGATGCGACGAGCGGCGCGAGCCCACCGGAGACGACGGCGCGCCGCGCCTCGAGCTCGCCCGGCTTCAGGAGAAGCGTCATGGCGCGCGCGTGCCACCCGGCGCGCGCTCCGCGTGCCATATGGCCACCGTTGCGAGCTCGCCGCGCAGATCCATCGTCACGGCGTGCAAGCGACGCGACGCGCCCTGAATGCCTCGGGCATGGTAGATCCACGCGACGGGAGTCGAATCGTCGAGCTCGCGCTGCACGTCGCTCCAGCGGGTGCGCGCGTCCGCGTCCGGCGCGGCGCGCGCAGCGAGCAGGAGCGAATCGAGGCGGGGCTCGTGAAAACCGGCGTAGTCCAGCGCGCCGCCCGCAAAGCGCGTGTCGAACATCGCCGAGAGATACGAGAGCGAGAGATCTCCCGGGATGCCGGTGTACAGCGCATCGAAAGCGCGCGGCGAAGCGCGCGCGGCAGCAAGAAAGGAAGCCAGCTCACGCTGACGAATTTCCACATGCGCGCCCACGCGCGCGAGGTCCGACTGGATGAGCTGCTCGGCCGCGTTGTCGGCGCTGCCGACGGTGAGCAGCTCGAAGCGCAGCGTCTGTGCGCCGCGGTGACGCAGCCCGTCTGCGCCGAGGCGCCAGCCAGCAGCGTCGAGGAGGGAGCGGGCGCGCGCGGTGTCGAGCGGGGCGATGCTTGCTCGCCCGTAGGGATGCGTTTGCGGGATCGCCTCGCTGGATGGCTCGCCGTAGCCGTTCACGGCCACTGCGACGATGCGGCGCCGGTCGATCGCGAGCGAGAGCGCCAGGCGAACGCGCGCATCTTTGAACAGGGGGCGCGCGGCGTTGAACACGATGCCATAGGACTGCAGCACCGGATACTCGATCACGCGCAGCGTCGGATCGCGCGCGACGAGCGGTGCCATCGCGGGGGAGATTCCCGCGAGATCGAGCTCGCCGCTCGTGAGACCCGCGAACTTCGTCGCGGACTCGTCGATCACGGCGATGACGAGGCGGCGTAGCTTCGGCGCGCCGCCCATGTCGCTCGGAAAGGCGTCGTTGCGCACGAGCTCCCAACGCTGGCCGGCGACGCGTCGCACGAAGCGGAACGGGCCATTCCCGATCGGGTGCACGGCAAACGTGTCCGACCGCATCCCACCGGGCGGCGTGCGCGCGAGTCTGTGCGCCGGGACGATCGGCAGCTCGCAGAGGATCGACGGAAAGCGGGGCTGCGGCGCGGCGAAGTGCAGCGTCACGGTCGTGTCGTCGTCTGCCGAGACGCTCGCCAGCTGGGCGAGGTCGGACGCTCGCGGAAATCCGGTTGCCGGATCGCGAGCGGCATCGAGGGTGAAGGCAACGTCGCGCGACGTGGTGGTCACGCCGTCGTCCCAGCGCAGCGTGGGAACGAGCGAAAAGGCGAGTGAGCGCCGATCGGGCGAGAAGCGCCATGCGCGCGCGAAGTACGGCTGCGGAACGAGCTGCGCATCGTAGCGCGCGAGCGTGACGAACAGCGCGAATCGCTGCACCTGCCGCGCGAGCGGATGGATCGTGACGAGCGGGTTCGCGCTCTCCAGATCTGCGCCTGACGCGACGACGACGGTGTCATCCGGGCGCGGCGCGCCCGTGCACGCGACCGCCAGCGAGAGAGCGAGCAAGAAGAGCGTGTGCACTTTCCGAGATGCCGCGCGGGTTGACGCCCGCCGCGTGCGCGCCATCATCCCCGCATGCGCTCCATCGTGCGGCAGCTCGCCGCAGCCCTCGCGCTGTTCTGGGTCGTTCTCACACTCACCTTCGTACTGATTCGCGCGGCCCCGGGCGATCCGGTGTCGTTTCTCGCGCCGCCTACCGCGACTCCCTCAGAGTTCGCCCAACTGCGCGCCTCGCTGAATCTCGACGCGCCGGTCACTGTCCAATATGGCCGGTGGGCGCGCGAGATCTTCAAGGGCGATCTCGGCACGAGCTTCGTCGCGCGACGGCCGGTAACGACCGTGCTCGGCGAGGCACTTCCAATCTCGCTCACGCTCGGAGGAATCTCGCTGATTCTCACCTTCGTCCTCGGCGTCGCGATTGGTGGGCTGCAGGGTGCGCGGAGAGGTACGCATCTCGACAGCGTGCTCACATTCGCGACCACGACCGTGTATGCGGCGCCGAGCTTCTGGCTCGCGCTGTCGCTGATCGCTCTGTTCACGTATGGCGCGGCGCAGCTTGGCCTGCCTGCATGGCTTCGTCTTCCAGCGTTCGGCGTGCGCGACACCGCGGGCGCGAGCGGGCTCGCGGAGCTCGTGCGGCACGCGATCCTCCCCGTGCTCACGCTCACCCTCGTTGGCGCAGCGGGAATCGCGCGATATGCGCGGACGAGTGCCGTCGAGCTGCTCGGACTGCAGTGGGTGAGAACCGCGGTTGCGAAGGGCGTGCCCGCGCGAGCCGTGCACGCGAGGCACGTGCTCGCGAACGCCCTGCCGACGCTGCTCATCCTGTTCGCGCTCGCGCTGCCGGGCGTGCTCGCGGGTTCCGTGTTCGTGGAGACCGTGTTCGGTTGGCCCGGAGTGGGGCGGCTCATGGTGAGCTCCATCTTCGCGCGCGACTATCCTGTCGTGGTCGGGGCGACGGTGGTGTATGCCGCGATCGTGATTCTCGCCAATCTCGCCGCTGATCTCGTGCTCCCCCTGGTCGACCCGCGACGTCGGACATGACGACATTCTGGTGCACCGCCGGATGGCAGACGCGCGCAGCGCTGCTGGTGCTGCTCGCGCTGGCGCTCGGAGCGTTGCTCGTACCCGCGCTCGCGGGCACGTCGCCAACGGCGATCGGAGACGCGCTCGCGCTCCGGCTGCTGCCGCCACTGTCCGTCGACGCTTCGCACCACTTCCATCTACTCGGCACGGACGCGTTCGGCCGCGACCTCTTCGTGCGTGCGATGCTCGCGGGCCGCCTGTCGCTCGCAGTCGGCATTGCGGGCTCCGTGCTCGCCGGCGCGGCAGGAATCGCGATCGGTGCCATCGGCGGCTGGGAGGGCGGCGTGCTCGATCGCATCGCGATGGGTGCGGGCGACGTGTTGCTGGCTATTCCGCGGCTGGTGATCCTGCTCGTGTGCGCCGCACTGTGGCCGCCGGGTGCCACGATGGTGATCACGATCCTGGTGCTCACGGGGTGGATGGGCGTCGCGCGGCTCGTGCGCGGCGAGGTGCGCGGACTGCGCGCGCGCCCGTTCGTCGAGAGCGCGTACGCGATGGGCGCATCGCCCGCGCGTGTGCTCTGGATGCACGTGCTTCCGAACGCGCTCGCCCCGGCGATCGTAGCGATGGCACTCGGCGTCGGAAGCGCGGTGCTCCTCGAGAGCGGCCTGTCCTTTCTGGGCTTGGGAATCCAGCCACCAGCACCGAGCTGGGGGAACATGATCGCGGATGGACGCGAGCTCATCGTGCTCGCGCCCTGGATTGCGCTCGCGCCGGGGCTCGCGCTCATTCTCACCGTGCTCTCGTGCACGCTGCTCGGCGATGCACTGCGCGACCGCCTGGCTGGCGACGAGTTGGAGACGATGCGCGCTCGCTCCTAGCGGACGAGCATCGTGACGATCGCACGCGCTGCCGCACGGAAGCCAATTCTGTTGTCCGGGGTGCTCACTGACTGCCTCGGCGTTTCGTCGAGGCGCGACTCGCGCGCCTCGAGTACTGGAGTACCGATGGTCCACGAGCCCCTCACCTCGCCCTCGGTGAGATTTACGCAGCGGAGCACGAGCCACTCGCCGCTTTCGCTGGTCTTGATCGTCGAGAGCGCGAGGCCGTCGCCCTCGAGGCTAACGCCGGTCGTCGTGGGCGGGAGAGCCGTCGCGGAGCGCACCGTGCGACCCGCGAGCGGGTGTAGTACGTCGTCAGCAGTGCGCTCGATCGCAGCAATTGCTGCATCATCGCGAGGGCCGTGCGGAAAGATCGCGACGCAAGCGCCGAACGTCCCCTGCTCCTGCGCCTCCGGCGTGGGTGCCGGCCAGCCGGCGTGGCCAGGCCTCTCGGGAAGATCGTTGCGCGAGAGCTCCCCGACCGCACGAAACAGCGTGATCGCAACAGTGCCGTCGTCCACCGCCTCGTACTCGCCGAGCCCGTCGGAGATGATCGACACGCCACGGTCGCGCGAGGCGAGCGTGACGTAGCGCGCGAGTGGCGCGGTGAGCGGCGGTGTTTCCGCGCTGTTCGGCGGAGCGGTGATACGCTCACGATGAACCGGGCCGAACGCAGCGTCCGCGAACACATCCGCCTCGCCTACGTTGGTCGCGATGTGCAGCCGCACTCGATGATTCCGCATCTCGTTCACGCCGCCGACGTCGACGCCGAGGTAGCTCGCTCCGGCGTCGAGGGTCAGTGTCACCGTGCCGCTCACTGCCTCGGGGCGCTGCAGGCGAATGTCCGCGCGCGACTCGAGGCGCCAGGGGATGACGAGCGTGGCGCGCAGCGGTCCCCGCAATCCCGGACGGGGCGCCGAGAGCTCGGCGAATGTCGGCGCGCCTCGCAACGAAGGTGTGTAAAGATCACCGGCGTCTGCGGTGCCCTCGAGCGCGATGAGGGAAGCGATCGAGTGCATCCCGTCGAGCGTCGTGAGCCTGACGACACCACGCGCGTCCACCTCCACGCGCAGCGCATCGTTTTCCATGGAGAGTCCGCTCGCGCGGACCTCCGCTGGAGCAGCCAAGCCCGGCGACGATTCTCCCTCGGTGAGCGCGAAGGCGCGTGTTCCGTACCCTTCCACTGAAGACACCCAGATGAGCGCCGCGGTGGACTCCACGAAGTCGTTCCACGGGTAATGCTGCGGCGACTCGAGCCGTTCGTGCCTGCGCGTGCTCGTGAGCCGTTGCACCGGGATCGACCCGCCGTCGAGCGTCCACTCGGGCGACGGCTCGCCGATCGGCATCGCAACCGGAGCGCCGGAGCCGGGCCCTACGCGCACGTGATCGCGAACGACACTCACGTCTACCGCAGCGACGCCGGTGCGTGCGCGAGCGCTCGGATTGCACACGACGACGGAGGACGCCCATGCGCCCCTGGCCGATCGCGTGGCGACGGCGTCGTAGCCGATGATGTCGAACAGCGCATCCTCGCGAAGTCCGGCACACTGCGCCTCGACATCCTCGAGCCGCGCCGACATTGCACGCGCGACTGCGTCGACGGAGCAACCGCAAAGGGTATCGTGTGGGTGGCACTCGAGCATCGTCTTCCACGCGTGGCGCAGAAGGGCTGAGCGTCCGCCGGGGCGCACGCGGTGCGCGAGCGCGACCCACGGCTCGGTATTGCGCAACAGCGATCGCTCGGCGCGCGCAGCACGTCGCTTGAGACCGCTTCGTGTCCCGAACGTCCCCTGCAACGCCCACGTGTAGCCGTAGGAGTCGCGTAGCTCTCCACTCACCTCCGGCAAGACCGCGTTCGCTGCGGCAGACTCGATCACACGCGCAAACTCACCGAGGCTCGTGAGTCGCACGTCATTCGGGCGCGCGGCGCTCGCGAGTGCGTGCACGGCGCGCGCACGCTCGTATTGACGCGCGTGGTGATCCGCTCCGTTCGGGAGCAGCACCTCGCGCACCGTCGCACGGGGCTCGAGCACGGCGCGCAATGCGCTCCAGCGCGCCCCGGCGTCACCCTCGGTGAGAGGAAGCGACGCGCCGAGCTCGTAGCCGTCGGGCGAGAGGTGGTAGAGCAACACCGAGCTTCCGTCCGGGGCACGCCATCGTGCGAGATCGCCAGCAGGGTGCCGCGAACCGCCGTACCCACGCCAGAGCACGACCAATGGCATGCCGAAGCCGACTGCGATCGCTGGCAGCATCGCGGGATGGCCAAAGGCGTCCGGCGAATAGAGGAGCTGCGGGGCGGCGGCTCCCAGCGACGCGAGCACTGCGCGCCCGAGGAGCAGGTTGCGAACGAGGGACTCGCCGGAAGGCGTGAGCTCATCAGCGAGCACGTACCATGGGCCCGCCTCGAGCGTGCCATCGCGCAGCCGCGACGCGAGCTCCTCGCGACGCTCGGGACGTACCGAGAGATAATCCTCGACCACAATGGCTTGGCCGTCGAGGAGAAAGGGCGCGACGTCCTCGCGATCGTCCAACAAGGCATCGATCAGTGCCACGAGCCGTTGGCGGAATCTGCCAGCGGGATGGTACCACTCGCGGTCCCAGTGCGTGTGACTCACCACGTGTACGGTGAGCGTCTGGTCGGGTCGATGCGCCATGGATGCGCAAAGCTGCGGACTCCCGCAAATTCCGGCAACGCACGTGCGCACAAAAGGAAAGGCAGCCCGAAGGCTGCCTTTCCGTTCAACCAGTGATCACCAGTTGGTCGTGGAGCTAGACGGCAGGCCGTCCGGTCACGAGGCGCCAGATGATGGCAATGACCGCGAGCACGAGCAGCAGGTGAATCAGGCCGCCGCCAACGTGGAGAACCACGAATCCGAGCAGCCAGAGAATGAATAGAATTACCGCGATCGTGTACAGCATTGTCCAGCTCCGCGAAAAAAGGACTAAGGACAGCTCTTGGGCACTGGGTAAAGCAACTCGCGTACCAGCCGCGACAGACGTAGGCTTAGGGTTTCGACGGCCCAATGACACATGGGCTGCTGACGACCTCGCCTCAGAGCTGTCATGAGCATTGAAAACGTTTCCGATACCGCTCGCTGGGTAGCCGTGTACCGCGCCATGGAAAGCGAGCGGCCCGATGCGCTCTTCCACGACCCGTTCGCCCGTCGTCTCGCAGGCGCGAAGGGCGACGAGATCGTGCGCACGCTTAAGGACGGCCGGTCGATGGCGTGGGCGATGATCGTGCGCACGCAAGTGTTCGACGAGATCATTCTGGCCGAGATCGCGGCGGATCGCATCGACCTGGTGCTCAATCTCGCGGCGGGGCTGGACGCGCGGCCGTGGAGGCTCGAGCTCCCGCCGACGTTGCGGTGGGTGGATGTCGACCTCCCCGAGATCCTCCGTTACAAGCTCGAGACACTCGGCGACGCCGAACCCAAATGCGCGTACGAAGCTGTCGAGACCGATCTCACAGATGCGTCCGCGAGACGATCGCTGTTTGCGCGCATCGGTGGTGAGGCAAATCGAGTGCTGGTGGTTGCCGAGGGATTGCTCATCTATCTCAGCGAGGCGGACGTGGGTGCGCTCGCCTCGGATCTGCACGCGTCGCCGACGTTCGCGCGCTGGGTGATCGATCTCGCGAGCCCGCGTCTCCTCAAGATGATGACGAAGTCGTGGGGCAATGCCCTGGAGTCGGGCAATGCGCCGTTCAAGTTCGCGCCGGCGAATGGAACGAACTTTTTTGGCGACTTTGGATGGGAAGAGCGTGCCTTTTACTCGACGGTGGAAGAAGCCGAGAGGCTCGATCGCGAGATGAAGATGATGTGGCTGTGGAGATTTGTCGGTCGATTCTATCCAGAGCGCATGCGCGAGGAATTCCGCCGCATGGCCGGCACCGTTGTGCTCGAGCGAATCTAGGACGCGTGCGGCAAGGCGCGGGTGGCGCTCCATTGCTCGAATGCCTTCCGGATCTCCATCGCGTTCGTGTAGCGCCCAAGCGGGATCGTATGCGAGCCGCTCGGCGTGGCGATTGCGATCGAGCCGGTGGTGATGCGAAGCTCGCGAACATCAGTCCAGGCGACGTCGAAGCGGCGGAAGCGCGACAAACTCACGCGCACACCTGCGTCATCGAAGTGTATTTGCCTCCGCTTCGATGCGCGTTGCGCGATATTTCCGTGAAGAAGCCCGATCGTTGCCGTGACGACACCGGTGACGAAGGTCGCGTGCGCGTACAGCGGCTTGCCTCCCGGATGCACACGATGTGCGGCTTCGATGATGAGCAACGCACCCGCGACGACATCCACCCACTCCGGTCCGGTGTGCACATGCTCGGTTGCGCTCTCGTGAGCCGCAGCGGACGCGGTGTGGTCAGTCGTTGCCGACGTCTCCGACCGTAGATCGCGCGCGAGAAGGACGAGGAGTATCGCGGCCATGATGATCTCGGCCATCGCGAGCACGTCTCCAGTTCCTCCGGGCGATTGCAAGCGGTGCACGCCCGAGAGCAGAAGCGGCACACCGCCAACAGCATGCTGCAGCTTCTGGAACCACGATGCGAATCGTCGTCGTTTGTCGTCGAGAGCGATCGTGAGCGGAGGAGATGGCATATCTTACGATGTGTGACGCTGTATGGAACCGAAAGCCCGACTGCGGTTGACCCGCGCCAGCCTGGTGTCGAAGTTCCGAGTCGCCTTCGTCATTCACCCGGAGCAGCATGCATTCGCTAGGCGATCTCTGGCACCAGTACTCGGATCCGACGGCCCTCATCATGTGGGGCGGTTACGTCGCCCTCACGATCATCATCTTCTCGGAAACCGGACTTCTGGTCGGATTCTTTCTGCCGGGCGACTCGTTGCTCGTCTCCGCCGGGCTGATCGCAGCGCGCGGAACGCTCGATGTGTGGTTGATGTGCGCACTGTTGACCGTCGCGGCGATCCTCGGACAGACCGTCGGCTACGCGATCGGCAAGGCGGCCGGGCCGCGCCTCTTCTCGCGCGAGGACTCGATGTTCTTCAAGCGAAGCCATCTACAACGCGCGCACGACTTCTACGAGAAGCACGGCGGCAAGACGATCGTGCTCGCGCGCTTCATGCCCATCGTGCGAACGTTCGTTCCCGTCGTCGCGGGCGCCGCCCGCATGAGCTACCGCCAGTTTCAGATCTTCAATGTCATCGGCGGTTTTCTCTGGGTATGTGGTATGCTCATGATCGGGTACGGACTCGGTCGCTACATTCCCGGGATCGAAAAGCACATCGACAAGGTTATCATACTGGTCATCGCGGTGTCGCTCGCGCCTGCAGTCATTAGCGCGTGGCGCCGCAGGCACGCCGCGGTCGCTGCACCTGCGATCACGGATCTTCGCACGACAATACCGGAGGAATGAAATGGCTTTTACGCTGCCGCCGCTCGGATACGACTACGCCGCCCTCGAGCCGCACATCGACGCGCGCACGATGGAGATTCATCATACGAAGCATCACCAGACGTATGTCACCAACCTCAATGCAGCAATCGAGAAGGCGCCCGAGCTTCAGGACAAGAGTCTCGAGTGGCTTCTGCAGAATCTGTCTTCCGTTCCCGAATCCGTGCGCAACGCGGTGCGCAACAACGGCGGTGGTCACTGGAACCATACGTTTTTCTGGCAGATCATCGGACCCAAAGCGGGTGGAGACCCGTCCGGCGCGGTTGGTGACGCGATCAAGAGCTCGTTCGGCGACTTTTCGAAGCTCAAGGAGCAGGTGAATGCGGCGGGGCTCGCGCGCTTCGGCTCCGGCTGGGCGTGGGTTGTCGCGGACAAGGGCGGCAAGCTCGCGATCGAAAGCACGCCCAACCAGGACACTCCCGTCTCCGAAAACAAAACGCCGATTCTTGGTGTCGACGTGTGGGAGCACGCGTACTATCTGAAGTACCAGAACCGCCGCGCCGACTATCTCGCCGCGTGGTGGAACGTCGTCAACTGGGGCGAAGTCTCGAAGCGCCTCGAAAGCGCGCGCTAACGGGCCGCGATCATCGCGCTGCGTCGCCCTCGAGATACGTGTATCCCTCGAGACCGGCGACGTAGTCCGCGATGAACGTGTTCGCTTCCTGACGCGTAATGTTGGTCGCCGCGGACACCTTGCGGCGGAAGGTCGTCAGCAGGTCCGACGCGCGGAACTGCACGTAGTTCAGCACCTCGGTCACCGTATCGCCGTGCACAAGGTCGGTCACCTCGTAGCCTGACTCCGAGAGCCGCACGTGCACGGCGTTCGTGTCTCCGAACAGATTGTGCAGGTCGCCGAGGATTTCCTGGTACGCGCCCGTGAGAAAAATCCCCAGGACATACGGCTCGCCGTGGCGATACGGATGCAGCGGAAGACTCGGGCTCCCGTGCTTGCCTCCGACGAAGCGGTCGATCTTGCCGTCCGAGTCGCACGTCACGTCCTGGATCGTTCCCCGACGCTCGGGCTCTTCATTGAGCCGGTGCACGGGCATGATCGGAAAGATCTGATCGATCGCCCAGCTGTCCGGGAGCGACTGGAAGACGCTGAAGTTGCAGAAGTAACGATCGATGAGCCGGGCCTCGAGCTCCTCGATGATGTCCTCGTACTCCTCGCGATCGCGCTGCGCCATCACCGCGACCTTGTTCACCGTCGCCGTGTAGAGCTGCTCGGCCATCGCGCGCGCCCGAAGCGAGAGCACGCCGCTGTTGAAGAGCGCCTGCGCGCGATCCTTCGCGAACGTAGCGTCGTGATAGACCTCGCGCGCCGAACGGCCGGAGATCGACTCGTACGAGTCCTGCAGGTCGTGCAGAATCGTGTGATCGTCGTCGGTGATCACGGGAAGCTCGACGTCCTGCTGCGACTCGACGTCGATGACGTTGAGCAGCAGCAGCGCGTGATGGGCCGTGAGCGCGCGGCCGGATTCCGAGATGATGTTCGGCATCGCGATCTCGAGCTCGCGGCACATCTCGGCGAGCGTGTACACGACATCGTTCGCGTACTCCTGCACCGAGTAGTTCACGCTCGCAGTGACCGTGGAGCCCGAGCCATCGTAGTCGATCCCCAATCCGCCGCCGACATCCACGTGGCTGATCCGCACGCCTGCGGTGTGCAGCTCCGAGTAGAAGCGCGCGATCTCCTGCAGCCCCGACTTGATGTAGCGGATGTCCGTGATCTGCGAGCCGAGGTGGAAGTGGATGAGCTTGAGCACGTCGAGGCGGTCGATGGCGCGCAGCTTGTCCACCACGCGAATGAGCTCGCTCGCGCTCAGTCCGAACTTCGACTTCTCGCCGCCGCTCTCGGCCCAGCGCCCGTAGCCCTCGGAGGCGAGTTTGATGCGGATGCCCGCCTTCGGCACGACGCCCATCTCGTCGGCGACACGGAGAAGCACGTCGAGCTCGCCCTCCTGCTCGATGACGATGAACACCTCGTGGCCGAGCTTCTGCCCCATGAGGGCGAGGCGCATGAACTCCTCGTCCTTGTAGCCGTTGCAGACGATCAGGTGATCCGCCGACTCGCTGAGCGCGAGCACGGCCTGCAACTCCGGCTTGCTGCCACACTCGATGCCGACGCCATGCGGCGCGCCAAACTGCACGATCTCCTCGACGATGTGGCGCTGCTGATTGACCTTGATCGGGTAGACGAGCGTGTACTTCCCCTCGTACTCGAACTCCTGTATCGCGCGGTCAAACGCGGAGTACAGCGTCTCGATTCGCGAGCGCAGGATGTCGCTGAAGCGGAGGAGCACCGGAAGGCCGACACCCTGCTCGCCCAGATCCATCGCGAGATTGAAGAGATCGAGTCGCCGGTCAGGGCGCGAGAGATCGGGACAGACGACGGCATGTCCCTGCTCGTTAATGTCGAAGTAGCCGATCCCCCAGCCTTCGACGTTGTACAGCGCGCGCGACTCATCGATGCTCCACGTGGTCGCTGCGACGGACGGAGGACTAGCCTCCACTCGAGTTGCCATGAGGCGAATCTTACGGAGCTGTAGTTCTCTTCAACAGTACCGGTTTCGTCACGGAAAGAGCCGTCGCATCTGCCATTCATCACCGTCGCGTTCGAAGCGTCGGCGCTCGTGCAGCCGGTACTCGCCGGCATGCCAGAACTCGATGCTCGACGGCTTCACGCGTCTGCCCGACCAATGCGGCGGGCGCGGCACTGGCTGGTTCGCGAAGCGGGCCTCCGCCTGTGTAACGCGCTCGCGCAACTCATCCATGCTCGAGAGCGTCTCGCTCTGGCGCGACGCCCACGCGCCGATCTGGCTCTCGCGCGGGCGCGAAGCGAAGTAGGCGTCGGCTTCGGCTTCGCTCACCGGCTCGACGGTGCCCTCGATCCGGATCTGCCTGTCGAGCGCCGGCCAGTAGAAGCAGAGCGCGGCACGCTGCGTCGCGATGAGTTCGCGACCCTTGCGGCTCTGGAGATTCGTGTAAAACACGAAACCACGCTCATCGAACCCCTTGAGGAGCACAATGCGAACGGAGGGCGCGCCGTCCGCGGAGACGGTGGCGAGAGACATTGCGGTGGGATCGGGGAGGCGCGCGCGATCCACCGCCTGCGCTTCCGCAAACAGCGCTCGAAATTCATCGATCGGATTCATGGCGCGAAAGCTATTCGTCTTTCGCGATCGCAGGAGTGCCAGTCGCCGAGACTAGAACCTCAGGTTCCGACGCCTGGCTTCCTTGATCGCGTCGGCATAGCCCTGCTTCGCCGATTTGATGTATAGATCGTTCGCTGCCGAATCACTCTTTTGCACTCCTCGGCCTTTCGCGTACATCGCGGCGAGGTTGAACTGTCCCTGCGCATCGCCCTTCGCGGAGGCTGCCTGAAACAGTTTCACGCTCTTCGACTCGTCCTTCCGCACGCCCTTGCCGTCCGCGTACATGGCGCCGAGCCGGTTCAACGCATACAGGCTCCCCTGATCCGCCGCACGCTGGAACCAGGCGGACGCTTCGCCATCATCCCTCGTGACTCCTTTTCCGTCTGCATACTCGCGCCCGAGTTTTACCTGCGCGTCTCCGTCGCCCAGCAAGGCCGCCTTGCGATACCAATCGATCGCGCTCTTCTGGTCTTTCGACACACCTCGCCCATTCTCGTACATCGACGCGAGCTGGAACGCCGCATCCCGATTGCCCGTTTCGGCCGCCTTCCGAAACCAGACTGCCGCCTGCGTAGGATTTTCGGTGACGCCGAGTCCCTGATCGTACATCACCGCAAGGTTGCGCTGTGCAGGCTGATTCCCCGCGTTCGCTTCGCGCGTGCACTCGAGCAGTGCCATCGTGTACTTCTTCTCGCTGTAGGCATCAAAGCACGTCGGGGCTGCGGCCGGACGCTTGGTGATCTCCGTCTTCGTCTCGACGCGCGCTTTCTTCGAAGGCGGCTTCGCAGTCGACTTTGCGGACTGCATCGCCGGTGTCCACGTGAGCATCTGCCCCCCGGACACGTCGATCCGCTCCGAAGTGCTCTCGAATCCCGGTGCCGTCACTGCGAGCTGATATGATCCGGGGAGCAGCGAAAGCAGCCGCCCGTTCACCGGTTTTCCGTTCACGGTAAGGCGAGCTCCAGATGGAAGCGACTGGATCGACACGGTTGCGCTGTCGATCCTCGGGGTCGCCACCGCAGCAGACGCTGGAGGCCCAGGCGCGAGAGCGGGTGCCGGTGCGGCGACTACGACGTTTTCGGAAGGATCCTGTGAGAGGTCCGTCGTGCTCCGCGGCGATCCCGAAAAGCGAACGAGTGTGCCGGCGATCAACAGAACAGCCACGCCAAGTGCAATTGGAATGATCGGCACGCGCTTCTTCGGCGGTGCTGTCTCTTTCTCCAGCGAGTAGTCATCCGGCACCATGACGCTCGGAGGCGTGACACTTCGCGCGGCGGGCTGCGGCAGTCGTGGCGTCGCAGCGGTGGAGCGCAGAGGAGTGGCAGCCGGCATCCGCGTGCCCGATGTCGACGCAGGGTTCGACGCCCCCAGGGATGCCAGCAGTGGCTTGATGACCTGCGTGACGCCGAGCGAATACGCGTGCGCGCCCTCGCTGTCCTCCTGACGGATCAGACGAAGCGCGACCAGTCGCCCGCTGTCGAGCTCACGCGCGAAGTACACGACGCCGCCACCCTCGGATCTCTGCATCTCGCCGAGGACATCGTACTCGCCATCGGCGAGCTCCCGCACCACAGCGAGCAGCTCCTCACGCGAGCCGTCGTCCGGCTGCGCCCCGAACAAGTCCTTTCCGCAATGGCTGCAGAAACGTCCCCACCCGTGGAGTGTGGCCTTGCAGAACGGACACGTATTGTCGGTGGACGGGACGGTGGCGTCGAGCTCGCGAAGCACGCTGAGCTCGTAGTCACTTCCATCGGGACGGAGCTTGAGCGCCACCAGCTTTTGCGTCGAGCGCTCGCGCGCGAGATACACCACCGTGCCGCGCTCGCCCCTGCCCATCTCGCTCAGGATCTCATACTCGGCGGTTGCCGCGGCCCTGACTGCAGGGAGCAATTCGTCTTCGCCACTCCTACCCTGCTGCCCGGGTGATCCGGCGATCCTCATAGACCCGGTCGGTCGCTCCATAGCTTCTCCAGCAGATAAGTCGAACTCACCCCTGCTAGACTAAGGTGCCGGAAAGCGTATGAAAAGTCTTGCGCCGAGAGATCCTACTCAGGCGGCTTGTACGCCTTGACCTTGAATGTCGGGGCTTTCTGCTGGATGGCATTGCCCACCGAGTCCGCGCGTCTGCGTGCACTGTCGTCGATCATCTTGGTGATCGCATCGACCTTGATGTTCGGCATCTTGGGTGCGGCGAACAGCTCGGGTTCGGCATCGTCGGACGCGGCAGACTTCGCCGCGACATGAAACGCATTCTTCGCTTCGGCAGGAGACCCTTCGTCGTTCGGCGGCGTCGCGCCGGCGCTCGAGGCCCCGGACGATTTCGTGCTCGGCACTATTTGGCTCGTGACGCCGGGCTTCACGACGCTCGCCGGCGGGCCGGGTGGAGTGGAATCGTGCCGCACCAGGAGGGTGTCGCTCTTCGCGGCGACGAGCGGCGCCTTCTTCGCGGACGTGCTCGCCATTTTCGGCAGCGATGAGGCCCTCGCGTCGTAGCGCGAGAGGAAGTACCAACCACCGCCGGCGATCGCGACGAGCACCGCAAGAGCGCCGAAGATCTTGAGCCATGGCCGACGGGGCTCCAGCGGCCAGTCCAGGCTGATCTCGGAGCGCGGCTCCTCGATGTGATGCGTCTGCTCAGGCGCGGGCGTGTCGTTGGCGATCACACTCCGGCCGCCCGGCGTCTCGGCGACGAGCCGCGCGAAGGAATTTGTGAAGGGACTCTGCGCGGGCGAGTCGATGGCCTCGGGCGCGATGGAGGCGGTGGCGGTCATCGACGTCGCCGGGGTCGGCGTGCGGGATGCGCGGCGCGCTTCCGCAAGCGGGTGGAAGGCGAGCGGTGACTCGGCCGCGTGCACGTCGGGCGCCGTATGCGTGGCGCCGTTCGTGTGCTGTCGACTGTTGCCATTCCCGTTGCCGTTCACGTTGTGCATCGGCATCGCGATCGTTCCGTTCGAGCCGCTATTGCGCATCCCGGTCGGCGACGGCGTGCGGTCGAATACGGGCGGCTCGGGCGCATCGAGCCACGGCAGCGACGACGTACGCGTGGTGCGCTCCGGCGGCGAGATCGTGAACGACGGCGGCGGGGAGACCGGTGGCTTCGCCGACGGTGGCTCGATATCGAGTGCCGCCGGCTGGATCGCGATCGGAGGCGCTGAGGGCGGCACGCTTGGCGGCGCGACGATTGGTGCTGCGACGACCGTTACTGCAATGATCGGGGGTGCGACGGGGGGTGCGGGCACCTCTCGCGGAGCGCCAGCGGTGCTCGTCTGTGTAAGCGTCGCGCGACGCGCCTCGAGAACGCTGCGCGCCGAGGCGACCAGCGGATGATCGACGCCCATCGCGCCGGTGCGCACCTCGAGCGCGCGCTCGCGATGATGAATTTCTTCCTCGATGCGGCCACGCGCGCCGTTGATCTCCGCGAGCGTCTCGAGCGCCGTCGCAACCGCGAGATCGTTTGGCAGCTTGAGCTTCTCGCGAATCTCGAGTGCGCGCCGTGCGAACGCCTCGCCTCCGTCGTAGTCCGACTGGTGCAGGCGCACCTTTGCGAGGCTCGTCAGAATCGCCGCGATCTCCGGATGATTCGCGCCCAGCGCCTGCTCCTTGATGGACAGGAGGCGCTCGAGCAGCGGTCCCGCCGAGGCGTACTCGTTCCGGCGAAAATACAGTCGCGCGAGATTGTTCAGCGTGACGGCGACGTCGGGGTGCGACTCTCCGAGGTGCTGCTGGCTGATGCCGAGCGCGCGCTGGAAGAGCGGCTCCGCCTGATCGAGCTCG
>JBDTXN010000030.1:0-25239 GCA_040006175.1 Gemmatimonadota bacterium
GGCTGCTCGAAGATCTCCTTGAGCATGAAGTGCGCGAAGCCGCCGCGCTCGATCATGTCGAGATCCCAGTCGATCGTCGCCACGCCGCGCTCGAGCGGCAGCGCGTTCATGTCGATGATCTGATACCCGTTGCGGTCGAGCACGGCGAGATCGCCGTCGTCGAGATAGATCACCTGGCGCGTGTGCGCGAGAATCGCGGACACGTCGCTCGCGATGAAGTATTCGCCCTCGCCCAACCCGACGAGCAGCGGGCTGCCTTTGCGCGCAGCCACGATCTTGTCGCGATCGTCGCTCGAGACCACCGCGATGCCGTACGTCCCTTCGACGCGCGAGAGCGCCTCGATGACTGCCTGCTCGAGGTTGCCTTCGTAGACCTCTTCGATCAGATGCGCGAGCACCTCGGTATCGGTGTCCGAACGGAAGCTGTGGCCGAGCTCTTCGAGCGCCTGGCGCAGCGCCGAGCCATTCTCGATGATCCCGTTGTGCACGACGCCGATCTTCTCGTCGCAGCTCATCTGCGGATGCGAGTTGATGAAGTTCGGCGCGCCGTGCGTCGCCCAGCGTGTGTGCGCGATGCCGAGTGTGCCGACGATCGGCCTCGAAGCGACGAGCGCCTCAAGCTCCGAGATCTTCCCCGGCGCCTTGCGCGTCTCGAGCCCCTTGCCGTTCATGATCGCGACCCCTGCCGAGTCGTAGCCCCGATACTCGAGGCGCCTCAACCCCTCAAGCAGGAGTGGCGTGGCAGAGCGAGGTCCGACGTAGCCTACGATTCCACACATATACCGCGTTCCCGGAAAATGTCAGCGAAGCGCATCGAGCGGTACGCGCGAGCGCGCGATCAGATCACGTGCCTCGCTATCGGTTGGTGCTTCTGCAATCACGCGCACGATCGGCTCCGTTCCCGAAGGCCGTACGTGCACCCATCGATCATCCCACGACAGCCGCAGACCATCCTGCGTATCCACCACCGCATCCGCGAAGCCGGCGCGCAATGAGCTGTACACCGCGTCAAGCGGCGCGTTCGGCCGATCCAGCTTGTCTTTCACAATTCGATAACGGGGATATCGATCGATCACTCGCGACAGCGGTTCCCCGTCCTCCACGAGCATCTGCAGCAGCAGCGCCACGCCCACCGGCGCATCGCGGCCCAGGTGCAGCTCGGAGAGAATCACCCCTCCGTTTCCCTCGCCTCCGATCGCCGCACCTTCGCTGCGCATTCGCAACGCGACGTTCACTTCACCAACAGGCGCGCGGATCACGGAAGTTCCCGCTTCCTTAGCCACATCATCCACGATTCTGCTGGTGGACAGGTTCGCCACCACCGGCCCCGGTCGATATCGCAGCGCCAATCGCGCCGCCAACGCCAACGTCCAGTCCTCACCAATCGCCGTTCCCGCATCGGACACGAGCGCCAACCTGTCAACATCCGGATCAGTTGCGAGACCTACATCTGCATGGGCGTGAAGCACGAGTCGTTCCAGTTCGCCAAGGTTCGCTGCGACGGGTTCCGGCGGATGCGGGAATAGACCATTTGTTTCCAGATTGACGGCTGTCACGTCACATCCGAGACGTTCCAGCAGCGCTGGGAGGATCGCGCCGCCCGCACCATTCGTACAGTCGAGCGCGATCCTGAACTTGCGCGCGCGGATTCGCTCAACATTGATGAACTGAAGCGACAACACCCGCTCAATGTGCCGCTCGATGGCTTTCGTGTCCTGCGTCACACTTCCAAGCCCATCCCACGTCGCATATGCGATGTCACTCTCCACCACCGCACGCATCGCTCGCCCTTCTTCACCATCCAGAAACAACCCGCTCGGCCCGATGAACTTCAGCGCGTTCCACTCGATCGGATTGTGGCTCGCCGTAATCGCGAGCCCGCCCGCCGCATGCGCGTCCTCCACGGCCATTTGGATCGTCGGCGTGGGCGCGAGTCCCACGTCGAGCACATCGCAGCCGACGCTCTGCAGCGCGGCAATCGTCGCGCGATGAAACATCGGACCCGACACACGTGAGTCGCGCCCAACCACGATCGTTCGTGAGCCACCTCGCTGCTGTGCCCACCGGCCGAATCCGGAAGCGAACTTCGAGATGACCGCCGGCGTGAGCCCATCGCCCACACGCCCGCGCACGCCGGACACACTCACCATCAATTTCTCGTACACGCGTCTGCCTCCGATTTGATGCCAAAAAGGTAGTGCGCGCCGGGGCGACGGCAAACGAGTCGACTCGCCCACCGCCAGGACTCGTTACACCGTGCGCTCTCGCGCGTGAATACGGGTGGAGAGCGGCTCCCCGCCGTTTCCGCGTGTCCGCCATGCTCCCCGGCCCAGCCTCGTGAGTCTTCGCTCCCGCTTCTCGACATTTCCGTTTCGCTGGAAGATGGCGCTCATCACGGCGACCGCGGTGCTCGCCACGCTCGCGCTCGTCCTGAGCCCCGTGTACGTGGCGAGCCGTCGGAAGCTCACCCAGCTCAATGCACATCGCCTCAACGCCATCGCCGCAAGCGCGAGCGTCGCAATCCCGCCCGAGTCGCTCGACGTGATTGCGACTCACGGTCAGAACACGGGCGCATTCGTATTCGTTCGCGACGTCCTCAGGCGCGCGTGGACCGCCAATGGTGGAGACACGCGCCAGCTCACCAATGGAATCGCCATCGTGCGCCGCGAAGGGAACGAGTATCGCTATCTTGCTCACTCCTCGTGGACCGCAGGCGAGCCGCAGTACAGCCGCGCATGGTCACCCCCAGCAGTGATCAGGGACAGCCTCTCGCGCAACGTGAGCGGCGAGACCTCGCTCTATGACGGACCCGTAGGCCACGAGCTCACCGCCGAGTACCCTGTCCTGCGCGCCGATGGAACGGCCGCGGCATTCACGGTCGTCACCCTCGACGCGGATCCATTCCTCGGCGATCTCTCGACGGATCTCATGCGGATTGCATGGATCCCCGTACTCGTGATGGTCGGCGCGCTCGCCGCATCGCTGGTAGCCGCGCGCCAGATGACCTACGGCATCGAGGAAGTGGCTGCGCACGCGCAGCTCGTCGCCCGCGGCAGCATGCGCCGCGAGCTCACCTTCGAGTCGGGCGACGAGATCGGTGCACTTGCGGCATCATTCCGCACGATGAGCGGCGGCCTTCGCACACTGTTGCGCGACGTCGAGACCGGCGCCGCAGAGGTCGCAGCGACCGCCGACCAGCTCGCCGCGGGCGCCGAGCAGATGAGCGCCTCCACCGAAGAAGTCGCCGCCGCGGCGCAGTCGATCGCCACATCCGCCGCGCAGCAGACCAAGGGCATCCACATCGTGGTCGCGATCTCCGGCCGCGTCGCCGTGCGCGCCCAGGAAACCTCCGCGCACGCCCTTCGCGCGCAGACCGCCGCAGACGCCGTTACCGACTCGGCGCGCCGTGCCAGTGAGGCCGCGGACCAGGGGCTCAAGAGCATGGCGCGCATCTCCTCGGTGACGAGCGAGACGCTGCCCGCGGTGGCCGAGCTGGGCGAGAAATCGCTGCGCATCGGGCAGATCACCGACACGATAGGCGCGATCGCCCGCCAGACGAATCTGCTCGCACTCAACGCCGCCATCGAGGCCGCGCGCGCGGGCGAGCACGGGCGCGGCTTCGCCGTCGTCGCGGACGAGGTGCGCAAGCTCGCCAAGGAGAGCGGTCGCGCGCTCGAGACCATTCGTCAGCTCGCTACGGAGATCCAGCAAGCGAGCACCGCAATGGCCTCTCGCATCGATGATGTGAGCACCAGCGTCGTTGCCGGCGAAGCCGTCATTCGCTCGTCGAGCAGCGCGTTGATCCAGATCGTGAAGGAGATCGAGGGCAGCCGCGCAGCTGTGCAGCGCATCGTCGAGTCCGCAGTGTCGCAGCATCAGGAGGCGGAGTCACTCGCGCGCGAGATCGAGTCCGTGGCGGTGGTTGCCGAGCAGAACGCGTCGACATCGGAGCAGGTGAGCGCAGTCGTCCAGGAGCAGACCGCGTCCATGATGCACGTCACCGAGTCGAGCCAGCATCTCGCCGACATCGCGACGCGGCTCAAAGGTGTGATGCTTCGCTTCGAGCTCTAGCAGCCGGCTAGCGCGTTGGCGCGCGAAGCTTGATCGCCTCGATTTCTCCCGAGGCGTCCGGTATGAACGCCTCGTTCCGCGCCACTTCGAAGAACGCGTCCACCACCTTTACATCGAACTGCGTTCCCGCCACTCGGCGGAGTTCGGCCATCGCCTCGGTGAACGTGAGCCCGTTGCGGTAGGGACGCTTGCTCATCATCGCGTCGAACGCGTCCGCCACAGCGATGATGCGCGCCTCAGGCGGAATCTCCTCGCCGACGAGCTTGTCGGGAATTCCCTTTCCGTCCATTCGCTCGTGGTGCGCGCGCACGATATTCAGCGCGACGGGATTCTCGCCGAGCAGTGGCTGAAGAATCTGCCAGCCGAGCACGGGGTGCGTCATGATGTGCTCGTACTCCTCGTTCGTGAGCGGCCCTGCCTTTTTCAGCACCTCCTCGCGAACGCCGATCTTCCCCACATCGTGAAGATGTCCGCCCAGCTCGATCTGCGCTGTGAGCGTCGTGCTGAGATTCATGGCTCGCGCGATCGCGACGCCGTACTGGCTCACGCGCACGGAGTGGCCGCGCGTGTATGGATCCTTGAGCTCCAGCGCGTCCGCCAGCGACTGGATACTGGCGAGGAACAGCGTCTCCAGCCGCTCGGCCTGCGCCTTCACCCTCACCTCGAGCCGCTCCTGGTAGTCGCGGTTGTCGGCGAGCAGGCGACGCTTCTCGAGCGCCTGCGCGACGCGCGCGCGAACCTCCTCGAAGACGAACGGCTTCGTGATGTAATCCATGGCCCCGAGCGATAGACACGCAACAGCGACTTCGACTTCGGCCACCGCGGTGATCATGACGACCGCGATGTCCGGATAGCGGATGCGCAAATTGCGGAGAAGCTCCTGCCCGTCCATCAGCGGCATCCGCATGTCCGAGAGCACGAGCGCGACCCGTTCCTTGTCGAGAATCGCGAGCGCCTCTACACCCGAGCCGGCCTCGAGACAGATGAAGCCGTCGCCGCGCATGAGCCGGACGAGGGCCTGGCGAAGCCGCGGCTCATCGTCCACGACGAGACATCGCCGGGAGAGCGCGTTCTCGGTGATCGCTGCGCCGGTGAAGAGCGAGCCTGTGGCTGCCTGCAGAGAGGATGCGGTCACGCTATCTTGATTGAACGTAGCTTGTGAGACGCGGCGACTCATGCGCTGGTTCCTCGCCGCTGCCACCTGAGATGCGAGTACGCATGACACGCATATTCGATGACGATCGCGGCACCGGGTTCGGTACACGTGCCATCCACGCGGGGGAGCGCGAGGATCCGCTCGCCGGAGCGATCATGCCGCCCGTGTATCTCACGTCCACGTACGTGCAGCAAGGGCTCGGCGAGAACAAGGGATACGAATACGCACGGGGAAAGAACCCCACCCGCGAAGCGCTCGAGCGCACCATCGCGGCCCTCGAGGGCGCTCAGCACGGGTTTGCGTTCGCGAGCGGAATGGGATGTCTGGACTCGATCATGAAGCTTTTCCAATCGGGCGATCACATCGTCTGCGGCGCGAACGTCTACGGCGGAACCTTCCGCCTCTTCGACAAGCTGCTGCAGCATCTGGGCCTCAGCTTCACGTACGTCGACACGACCGACACGCAGCGCATCGAGGATGCGTGCACGCCGCGCACGAAGGCGATCCTCGTCGAGACGCCGACGAATCCGCTGATGCAGATCACGGATCTCGCGGCCGCGGCAGAGGTCGCGCATGCGCACCAGGCGCTACTCATCGTCGACAACACCTTCGCCACGCCGTTCTTCCAGCAGCCGTTCTCGCTCGGCGCGGACATCGTCTTCCACTCGGCCACGAAGTTTCTCAACGGCCACAGTGATGTGATCTGCGGCGTCGCGGCGGTGAACGACGATGCCATTGCCGCCCGCATGCAGTTCATTCACAATGCGGCAGGCGCGGTGGCGGGACCGTTCGACTCGTGGCTCGTGCTTCGCGGAATCAAGACGCTCCATCTCCGCATGCCCGCGCACGACAAGAACGGGCGGGCAGTCGCGGCATACCTGGCCGAGCATCTCGGACACGAGCGCGTGCGCTATCCGGGGCTCCAGAGCCACCCGCAGCACTCGCTGGCGTGCATGCAGATGCGCGGAATGGGAGGGATGGTGACGGTGGATGTGGGCTCCAAGGAGCTCGCGAATCAGGTGCTCAAGAAAGTGCGAATCTTTTCGCTCGCGGAGTCGTTAGGAGGAGTGGAGAGCCTCATCAGCCATCCCGCAAGCATGACGCACGCATCGGTGGAGCCGGAGCGACGCGCGGCGCTCGGGCTCACCGAGGGAATGGTGCGGCTCTCGTGCGGAGTTGAAGACACGAACGACTTGTTGCAGGACGTAGAGCAGGCGTTCGCCGGACTCTAACTGCGGAGCTGACGATGGCGGACAGAAAGGCACTCATCGATATCTCCTCGACTGCCTGGGAGCATCCGGCGGACAAGGCGGCGCTGCAGGCGCTGCGCGCCATTCCCGGATTCGACGAGGTGGTGCGCAAGGTGATGGGGCTCATCGGAGAGCGCGGCGTGCGCCTCTTCTTCACCGCCGATGCCGTTCGCGTCGGTCCGCGCCAGCGCCCCAAGCTCGATGCGCTATACACGGAGGTGCTCGAGACGCTCGACTACAAGGGCGAGCGCCCGGAGCTGTTCGTGTCGCAGACACCGTTCGTGAACGCGATGGCGGTGGGTTTCGAGCGCCCGTTCATCGTGTTGAACAGCGGCGCCCTCGGTCTCCTCGATCGCGAGGAGCGCCGCGTCTTGATCGGCCACGAGCTCGGCCACATCATGAGCGGGCACGCCACCTACACGACGATTGCGCTCATCCTGCTCAAGGCCGGCTTCTCCGCGATCCCTGGGCTCGGACTGATCGCGCTGCCCATTCAGCTCGCGCTGCTCGAGTGGTCGCGCAAGGCGGAGCTCAGCGCCGATCGCGCGGGGCTGCTCGCGTCGCAGGATCCGCGGGTCACGATGGGGATGTATCTCAAGTTCGCCGGCGGCGGCTCGGGCGACGACGAGACGAGCCTGGACGAGTTCCTCGTGCAGGCCGAGGAATACGAGATCGGCGGCCACGCGATCGACGGCGTGCTCAAGGTGCTCAACCTGCTCTTCCGCTCGCATCCCTTCAACACGGCGCGTGCGGCCGAGCTGCAGCGCTGGCAGAAGAGCGGCGCGTACGATCGCATCATCGCGGGCGACTATCCGCGCCGCGGCGACGATCGTCCGTTGCGCGACGACGTGACGGATGCCACGGACTACTATGCGGAGCAATCGCGGAGGGCAGCGGCGAGCGTGGGCGATGTGCTCACGCGCGCGCGCGACGCGTTCAATACGGCGTTCCGCGGACCAACCAGTGGCGGCGACTCAACGGGAGGGCCTCCGCCGGCATGAAGGCACTGATCGTCGGCGGCGGCGGGCGTGAGCACGCGCTGGCCTGGAAGCTCAGCACCGATCAACCATCGCTCGAGATCATCGCCGCTCCCGGCAACCCCGGGATTGCGACGCTCGGGCGCGTCGTGCCGGTGAGCGCCGATGATGTGCCAGGCATCGTGACCTTGGCCACACGTGAGCGGCCGGATCTCGTGGTGATCGGGCCCGAGGCGCCGCTTGCGGCGGGGCTGGCGGATGCGCTTCGCGCCGCAGGGATCGCGGTGTTCGGTCCGTCGCGTGCGGCGGCGCGGATCGAGTCGTCCAAGGCGTTCGCGAAGTCGCTCATGCGCGAGGCCGGTGTGCCGACGGCGCGCGCGATCCGCTGCGTGGATGCGGATGCGGCCAAGCGTGCGGCCCGCGACTTCGGCGCGCCGGTGGTCGTCAAGGCGTCGGGGCTGGCTGCGGGCAAGGGCGTGATCGTCTGCGCCACGATGGACGATGCGGACGCCGCCATCGACTCGATGCTTCGGGACAACAGCTTCGGAGCTGCGGGGCGCGAGGTGCTGGTGGAGGAATACATGGAGGGCGAGGAGCTCTCCCTGTTCGCGATCACCGATGGGACGACGGTGCTCCCGATGCTGGCCGCGCAGGACCACAAGCGGCTCCTCGATGGCGATCGGGGGCCAAACACGGGCGGGATGGGCGCGTATGCCCCCGTCACGCTGGCCACCGAGTCGCTCGTTGCGGACGCGGTCGATCGCGTCTTTCACCCGACGCTTCATGCCCTGCGCGCCTCTGGGGCACCGTACAGCGGGCTGCTCTACGCAGGGCTGATGCTGACGACGCAGGGCCCGAAGGTGGTGGAGTTCAACGCGCGTTTCGGGGATCCGGAGACCGAGGCGATTTTGCCGCTTCTCGAGAGCGGTTTGTGGGAGCCGATGCTGGCGGTGGCGAAGGGCGGCGGACTAGCTGAGCATGAGTTGCGCTGGTCAAACGCTCACGCGGTAACCACCGTAGTTGCCGCAGCTGGTTATCCCGACCGGCCGCGCACGGGCGATACAGTCGAACTACCGACTCCGGAGGTCGACGTACACGTCTTTCACGCCGGGACAGCGCTGAACGACCGCGGAGAGCTGGTTACCTCTGGCGGTCGCGTCTTCGCCGTGACCGCCGTCGCTCCCACCCTCGACCAGGCCCGCGCCAACAGCGCGCGCGTCGCGGGCGACGTCCACCTCGACGGGAAGCAGCTCCGCCGCGACATCGGCTGGCGCGAGCAGGAGCGCAGTGCCGGAGCTTCCGGAAACTGAGACCATCGCGCGCGATCTCGATCGCGCGGTGTCGGGCGCGACGATCGCGAGCGTGAAAGTGCACCGGCCGGACGTGCTTCGCGACACAACCCCGTCGGCACTGTCGCGACACGTTGCCGGAGCGCGCATCGAGCGGAGCTACCGCCGCGCCAAGGCGATCGTAATCCTTCTCTCGACCGGTGATCGAATCGTCGTGCAGCCTCGCTTCACGGGCGCACTCCTCGTCGACGATGGGTCGCTTCCGGCGGATGCACTCACCTATGTAGCCGTCGCCCTCGCACTCGAGGACGGACGCACGCTCGCCTATCGCGACATCCGCCGCCTCGGCACGCTCGCACTCATGTCGCCGGCGCGATTCGCGAAATTCGATGCCGCTTTGGGCCCCGAACCGCTTGACCCGGGCTTCACGCCGCGACATCTATCGGGAATTCTTCGGGATTCCAGACAGGCGGTGAAGAAGTTGTTGATGGATCAGCGGCGAGTGGCCGGGGTGGGCAACATCTACGCGAACGAGGCTCTCTGGCGTGCGGGCATAGACCCGTCTCGCGGGGGGCGCACGATCGGGGACGGGGAGGCGGCGGCGTTGCACGCTGGGCTCACCAGCGTGCTGCGCGAGGCCATCGAGGCCAGGGGCACGAGCTTCCGCGACTACCGTGATGCCTCCGGCGCGCGGGGCCGCTTCGCGGAGCTCCTCGCCGTCTACGGGCGCGGCAGACTTCCGTGCCCTCGCTGCGGCGCCGCTCTCGTGGACACGAACGCCATCGACGGACGCACCACCGTCTTCTGCGCGTGGTGCCAGCAGTGAGCCGCAAATCGCTGCGCCGCCCGACCACCTCCGACGACCAGCTCGCGATGATGCGCGCGAGCGTGCGTTCGGAGTGCAAGGATCGCCCTGGCATCTACCGCATGCACTCGGCCGATGGCGAGGTCGTGTACGTCGGAAAGTCCAAGAGGATTCGCACGCGGCTACTGAGCTACTTCCGCTGCTCCTTCCCCGAGGACAAGGGCGCGCGAATCCTGCGCGACGCCGTGCGGATCGACTGGGAGTACACACCGAGCGAGTTCGCGGCGCTGTTGCTCGAGCTGCAGCAGATCAAGCGGCTCCGCCCGCGCTTCAACGTCGCAATGAAGCGGGACGACCGGAACTTCGTGTTCATCAAGATCGTGAAGAGCCCCGCGCCCAAGCTCATGGTGGTGCGCGGCGCGAGCGACGACAGCTCGCCGCACTACGGCCCGTTCCAGGGCGCACACGCAGTGAACGAAGCCGTGCGCGAGTTGCACGATGTGCTCTCGATGCGCGACTGCTCGCTGGACACGCGGATGCACTTCGCGGATCAGCGCGAGCTCTTTCAGCTCGCACGCACGCCTGGCTGCATTCGCTACGAGGTGAAGAAGTGCCTCGGGCCGTGCGTTGGGGGGTGCACGGAGAGCGAATACCGCGAGCGCGTGCTGCTCGCCCGCGCGTTTCTCGATGGCCACGATGACGGTCCGATCGCCACGCTTCGTCGTGAAATGGAGATAGCGAGCGACAAGCTCGAGTTCGAGCGAGCGGCATCGATGCGAGACAAGCTGCAGCGCCTCGAAGCGCTCAAGCTTCAGTTCCTTCGCTTCCGCTTCGCAGTCGAGACGCTGTCCTTCATCTACACCGTCCCCGGCTACGGCGGCGAGGATCGCGTCTACTTCATTCGGCGCGGCCGCGTGCGTGCGGAGGACATTCCGCCCCAGGCGGACCGCGATCACAGGCGGCTCGCGCATCTCACCGACGCGGTGTACGGCACGGTCGAGCGCGAGACGACACAGATTCCGACGCACGAGATCGACGAGCTGCTGCTCCTCTCATCGTGGTTCCGTCGCTTCCCGGCGGAGCTCGAACGTACCGTGCGCGCGCAGGACGCGGGGCTCACCTCGATTACGGGAGTCGCGGCGCGCGCGCCCAGAATCGTTCCGGGCATTACGGGTCACCGCGCCGCCATCAGCGCGTAAGCGCCTTCTCTACGGACTGTCGGCCGTCTGCTCCACTGGGGCGACGCCGAAGGGCAGCACGATGTCGATCGGTGCAGGTACCTTCACCCCATCGAACTCCGCGGGAACGAAGCGCATCTGTGCGAGGGCGCGCATCGCCGCCTCGACGTAGCGATCGTCGTCATCATCCTCGACGCGTGCGGTGGCGGAGTCTACCCGTCCACCCGGCATCACGACCGCGTGCACGAGCACCGTGCGAGCGTGCCCCGCAGCCCACGCGGGCGCGGCGAGTACCGGATTGTCGGGGAATGCAACCGCCGGGCAGCGAACGTGCGTGGCGACGAACGACGAGCCGTCGTCGTGCTGCCCGAAGGTGACGAGCACGCGAACCATGTCCGGCATTCCCGTGGGCGCGGCGATGCGATCCGGATCGCCGCTCGAGATCGCGAGCGCCCCATCGATGCGCGCGTCGAGCTCGCGCTGACCGGCGCGCATCACGGGAATCTGGTGCGCCAGGCTGCCGTCGTGCTGAAGCAGCGCGCCGTAAGTGGCGGTATGCGGTCGATCGCCCGCGCGCATGTCCACGCGTCGCGCGATCGTCTGCGCCAGCTTCGCGAAATACTCCGCGCTCGCCGGAGGCAGCGCGCGGTCGTCGATCGCTGCGACCTGCACCCCCTCGGTTGCGAGCTGATCACACGTGCGAGCGACGGTCACGCCGCTCGGCAACGTCACGTGCTGGGCGAGCGCCTGCTGCGCAACCGCTCGCGGTGATGCCATGCACGACAAGAGAGCGAAGAGCGCGAGAGCTCGCCGCATGGTGTCCCCTCGTATTCGAGATTCGCCCTACACGGGCAACGACACGATCTCCACCTCGGCCTCGCCTCCACGTATCGTCAGTCGCGCGACGCTTGGCATCAGGTGGAAGCGGCGCGGACCTGCCGCACCCGGGTTAATGACGAGCCGACCCTCCCGGCGCGTAACCGACTGCTTGTGCGTGTGGCCGTAGACGAGGACATCTGCAGTGAAGCGTTCCAGCAACGCGTCGGCGATGAGTCGTCCTGACTCGTGTCCGTGTTGCACCTGGATCGTGACGCCGCCGATCTCGCGCACGACGCGGGGCTGGAGCCGCGGGTTGCCCGGCGCGTCGGTGTTGCCGTACACCGCTTCCACGGGCGCGATTAAGGAAAGCTCATCGAGAATGTCGTCGCCGCCGACATCACCGGCGTGGAGGATCAGCTCGACATTGGAGAACGCCTCGTGTACGCCCGAACGCAGCAGCCCGTGCGTGTCTGCGATCAGTCCGATGACGTGAACGCCGTCAGCCTTCGCCATCGGGCTCCTCGCCCCACCGCTTTCCGAGCGAGTGCTCGACTCCCATGTGATCGAGCACGCGCGCCACGACGAAGTCGACGAGATCGGGAATGCCGCGCGGCCGGTTGTAGAATCCCGGCGCCGCGGGCAGCACCACCGCGCCGGCGCGAGTGAGCCGGAGCATGTTCTCGAGATGGATCACCGACAGCGGCGTCTCACGCGCGACGAGTATCAGTGGTCGCCGCTCCTTGAGCGTCACATCGCCTGCGCGCTCGACGAGCGAGCGCGACGTGCCCGCGGCAAGCGAGGAGAGCGTGCCCATCGAGCACGGGCAGATGATCATGCCACGCGTGCGCGCGGAGCCCGACGCCGGAGCCGCGCCGCGGTCCTCGGCGTCGTAGAGCGTAACGTAGTCGTCCCAGCCGCTCGCATGCGTGCGCTCGCGCAGCTCTGCCAGCGAGCCGATCCCCGACTCCATCTGCAGCAGGCGCCAGCCGTGTGAGGAGATCATCAGCCACACGCGCTCTTCCGCGCGCACCAGCGCCTCCAGCAGGCGCACCGCGTACGGCGCTCCCGAAGCGCCCGTGATGGCGACGACAACGGGCGGGCGTTCGCTCACTGCGCGAGTACTCATCGCGCGAACATCCGGCCCGCGAGAACGAAGCAGAAGAACGTCACGCTCAGTACCCCGTTCATGGTGAAGAATGCGGCGTCGAGTCGCGTGAGATCCGCGGGTCGCACGAGCGAGTGCTCGTAGATGAGCAGCAGTGCGACGACGCACACGCCGGCCCAATAGAACGCGCCCGCTCCGATGCCGATCCCCGCGAGCGCGAGCATCGCGACCGTGCCCGCGTGCAGCGCTCGCGCAATCGCGATGGCGGTCCCGGTGCCGTGCCGCGCGGGAAGCGAGTGAAGCCCCTGCGCACGATCGAACTCGATGTCTTGCAGCGCATAGAAGATGTCGAAGCCTCCGCCCCAGCTCATCACCGCCGCGGCGAGCGCTATCAGCACCCACCACGGCTTACTCCACGCGCCCGTCACGGCGAGATATCCGCCGACCGGCGCGATCGACATGCCGACACCCAGCGCGAGATGAGCAAAGCGTGTGAACCGTTTGGTGTAGCTGTAGAAGAGAACCCAGCCCAGCGCGACGGGCGAGAGCGCGAAGCACAGCGGGTTCAGCATCCACGCCGCGCCCACGAAGATCGCGGACGCCGCGAGTACCGCGAGCGAGGCTTCGCGCACGCTCATGGTGCCGCTCGGGAGCTCGCGCGCGGCCGTGCGCGGATTGAGCGCGTCGATGTGGCGGTCGGCGATGCGGTTGAAGCCCATCGCCGCAAAGCGGGCGGCGGTGAACGCGAGCGCCACCCACGTAACATCCACGAGCTTTACCTCCTTGACATAACTGGCGATCGTAACCCCCACCAGCGCAAAGGGTAAGGCGAACAGCGTATGCGGTAGCTTGACGAAGTTCGCGTAGCGAACGACGCGCGATGTCCCGCCGAACGTCTGTCCCTCGCGCGGCCGCGCGGCGGATGAGTCGCTCATTTCGCGAGACCGAGCTGCGGCCAGATGGCATCCACGCGCGCCTTCGTCGCCGCGTCCATCTCGATCACCGTCGGCCAGTCGCGCGTGAAGCCCTCCTCGGGCATCTTCTTCGTCGCATCGATGCCCATCTTCGATCCGTACGTGAAGGCGCGGCTCGAATGGTCGAGCACATCCACCGGCCCCATCGTGAAGCGCGTGTCGCGCTCCGGGTCGATGTTGTTCAGCGCTACCCACCAGGCCTCACGTGGATCGCGGACGTTCACCCACTTGTCCACGATCACGAGCACTTTGGCCAGCGACATCAGCCCCTGCCCCCACATGGCGTTCATTACCTTGTACGCCTGCCCGGGATACTGCTTGTCGATCGAGACGAACACGAGATTGTGAAAGATCCCCTCGGCCGGCATGTGATAGTCCACGATCTCGGGCACCGTGAGCTTGAGCAGCGGAAGAAAGATCCGCTCGGTTGCGTGGCCGAGATAAAAATCCTCCATCGGCGGCCGCCCCACGATGGTCGTCGCGTACACCGGGCGCTCGCGCATCGTCACTGCCGTGACGTGCACGAGCGGATACAGATCCGCGAGTGAATAGAATCCCGTGTGATCGCCGAACGGTCCTTCCGTCACCAGCGACTCGGACGGATCTATGTATCCCTCGATCACGAATTCCGCGTCCGCCGGCACCTCGAGATCGCAGGTGAGCGCCTTCACGAGCTTCACCGGCTCCCTGCGCAGGAAGCCGGCGAACAGGAACTCGTCGATCATCGGTGGGAGGGGTGCAGACGCTGAATAGACACTCGCAGGGTCGGCGCCGATCGCGATGCACACCGGCATTTTCTCGCCACGCTCCGCCATCTCGCGCCAGTGGGCGGCACCCACCTTGTGTCGCTGCCAGTGCATCGCGAGCGTGTCGCGCCCCATCTGCTGCACGCGATACATCCCGACGTTGCGAATGCCCCGCACGGGATCCTTCGAGATCACCATGGGGAGCGTGATGTACGGGCCCCCATCCTCCGGCCAGCAGGTGATGATCGGGATCTTCGACAGGTCGATGTCGGCGCCCTTCCACACGATTGCCTGCGACGGCGCGGCGCCGCTCTTCACCCGGGGCGGGAACTTCCCGATCTCGAGCAGTTTGGGGAGCATCGAGAGCTTTCCCATCAACCCGTCGGGTACTTTCATCTGCATCAGCTCCGTGATGCGCGCGCCGATGTCGTCGAGATCGGTGACGCCCAGCGAGAGCGCCATGCGCTTCATGGAGCCGAAGAGATTGATCGCAACCGGGTAGGCGGATCGCGAGCCGTCGCGCAGGAGCACGTGCTCGAAGAGCAGCGCCGGTCCTCCGTCAGCGCGCTTCATCACGCGATCGGCGATCTCGCAGATCTCGAGGTCGGCACGCACCGGGTGCGTGATGCGCACGAGCTCACCGATGGCGTCGATCTGCGCGATGAATTCCGAGATGTTGTCTATGCTCATGCCGCGCGCTCACCGTAGTGAAGCGCGGAGATGCCGAATGTGAGCGGCTCCCACGTCACGTTCGCGATGCCGGCAATGCGCATGCGCCGCGCGAGCGTATCGCCGTCCGGGAAGTTGTCGACGGAGCCGGGCAGATACTGATACGCTGTCCGGTGCCCGCTCACGAGCCGTCCGATCACGGGGAGCACGTGGTGAAAGTAGAAGCGGTAGGGCACGCGCACGGCGGCGGCACGCGGCGTGGAACAGTCGAGCACCACGATGCGGCCGCCCGGTGCGGTCACGCGAAGCATCTCGCGGAGCCCGGCATCGAGATCGTCGAAGTTGCGCGCGCCGAACGCGACGATGATCCCGGCGCAGCTCGCATCGCGAAGCGGAAGTCGGAGCGCATCGGCAACGACCGGGCGCACCGGAAGCGCGCGCGTCTTCGCGGAGCCCGCACGCAGCATTGGCTCCGCGAAATCGGCACCGATGATTTGCCCCGCAAAGCCGTCTTCACGCGCGATCGCCGCGCCGATGTCGAGCGTGCCCGCACAGAGGTCTACATAGGTGCCGCGGGGATTGCGCTGCCACTCGAGCGCGGCGATCGCCCGCCTGCGCCAGCCGCGGTCGATGTTGGCGCTGAGCACGTGATTCAGGAAATCGTAGCGCGGTGCGATTTCGGAAAAAATGCGCCGCACGTACGCACGTTTCGCGCGTCCGCCAGCGGCCGCGGAGAGTGCCTCTTCCTCCTCGGTTACGGTGGACATTCGACGAAAAGTGCCGCGGGCGGATGACGCGCGCAAGCATCGGGCTGTGTGTCCTGCGCGTGTCACAGCTGCGTGTCGCGCTGCGTGTCGTGCCGGGTGTCGTGCTGGCTCACCCCGAGAGCGCGCCTTAGCTTATACGAGAGGAGCGAGATGTTCCGCGCTGTCTCTTTCACCCACTGAATGGCCCTCGCTCTCGATCTCCGCAATCTCCCGGACGCCGACGTCGCCGCGCTCGCAAAAGAAGGGCGTGAGCCGGCATTTCGAGAGCTGGTGCGGCGATACGAGCGACCCGTCTTCTCGCTGATCTTCCGGATGGTGCGCGATCGGGAGACCGCTGAGGATCTGGCGCAGGACACGTTCATCAAGGTCCTCAACAACATCGATCGCTACCGGCCCGAGTTCAAGCTCTCGAGCTGGCTGTTCAAGATCGCGAACAACGTCACCATCGATCACCTGCGGCGGCGGCAGCTCGCCACGGTGAGCCTCGACGGTTCCCCGCACGCACAGACGGCCGCCGAGGCACAGGCGACCTCTCTCGACGTCGAATCGCGAGGCGAGTCGGCCCTCGAGGCGATCGAATCCCGGGAGCTCGGAAGCGCGATCGAACGGGCGATTGGCAAACTCCGCCCGGAATACCGCTCGTGCATTCTCCTGCGGCACGTCGAGGGGCGCTCCTACGAGGAGATCGCCGCGACTCTGGACCTGCCCCTGGGCACCGTAAAGACCTACATCCACCGCGCCCGGCACGAACTCCGTGAGGCGCTGGAGGACCTGCGCGAATGACCCCCGAATACCCCAGTCCTGCCGAGGCGGCTCTGAAACTCGCCCCCATGGCATACCGTATTGCCCAGTGGAGGAGAACTAGTGGATCGACACCTACTGCCTGAAGAGATCGACCTGTTGCTGGACGGTGACGTCGGATTCGGGACGCCGCCGCTCAAGGCGCACGTCCGGAACTGTCCAACGTGCAGCAGCGAGCTGGAAAGCGCGCGAGCGCTGGTCCGGCAGCTGGAGCATCTGCCGCACATCGCCCCCTCGCCGCTGTTTGCGAATCGGGTGATGTCGCGAGTGCAGCTGTTCGTGCCGTGGCATGTCGCTCTCCTCGATACCGTGCGAGGGCTCATCCCGCAGTCGCGCGCGCTGCGCGTCGCAGCTGCCGGGATGTTCGCTTCGATCGCGATCGCGCTCACCATCGTCTCCGTGTGGGCCTTCTCCCGCATCGACGCGGTGATGTTCACCGCCGATCTCGTGCTCGATCGCATGCGCGGCGCCGCGTTCGGCGCGCTCACGGGCGCCGTGTCCGCGCTCTTCGGCGATGCCGCTCGCCCGCTGCTCGAAGGCGGTGCGATGGGGTTGGCGACGGCGGTGCTTCTGGTGATCGTCACCGGTGTGGCGGCCGCCACGATGGTTCGGGTGGCGGCCGTTCGTGCGCGCGGCCGCTAGCATGCGCGGCGCGCTGCGGCTCGCGCTGGTGGTGGGAATCGGAACGATTGCGACTCACGAGCTTTCCGCACAGACGAAGACCGACAGCGCGGCCACCCGCGATCCCATCCTGGCTTCGCTCGATTCGTTGCACCGCGATGCGAACGGACTGTCGCTCGAGCGCGCGGCAATAGCACAGGGCGCTCGCGCGGTCGGCAGCACGGAGCATCTCTCCGGCGATGTGGCGAGCTGGCACGGCCCGCTCGAGATTCGCGGCACCGTCGACGGCAATGCCGTCTCGATCGGCGGCGACGTCGTGCTCTTCCCCGGCGGACACGTGCGCGGCGACGCGCTCTCGGTCGGCGGCCAGGTGCGCATGACCGGCGGTACGGTTGACGGCGAGATGCGCTCGATCAGCGCGTTCAGCGTTGGACCGATCGCCGGGGTACGACTCACACCCCAGCAGGCCACGAGGCGCTCGCTCTCGCTCGCGATCGCCTGTTATCTCATTCTCGTCGCGATGGCGGTCGCGGTCGTGGTCGGGGCTCGCACGCACCTCGAAACCATCGCCTCCACCATTCGCAACGACTTCTCGCGCTCGTTCGCCTTCGGCCTGCTCGGCGAGATCGTCGCTTTGCCACTGTTCGTGCTCTCAATGGTCGCGCTCGCGATCACCGTCGTCGGCATCCTGCTCATCCCCTTCGCTGCCGTCGCCTACGCGCTCGCCGTGCTCGGCGCGCTCGACCTGGGCTTCCTCGCCATGTCGCTCCTTGCCGGTGAGGCGCTCCTCCGCAACGACGAGTCGGCGCCGGCGTCGCGTCCCATTATCACCCATCTAATCACGGGACTCTCGGTCTTTCTCGTGCTCTGGTTGCTCGCAGGGGGCGCGGCCTTCCTGGGGCTCGCGGGCAGCGTGCTGCGGCTGCTTGCCTTTCTGAGCACCTGGATCGCGGCAACGGTCGGACTCGGAGCCACGATCATCACACGGGCAGGCACGCGCACGGCACTGAGCGCGCCCCCTGTTGCGCCGCCCACGCGAACCGAAGAATACGCGTGGCAGACTCCGACGCCGGTTTCCGGTGTCGCTGCAGCGCGCAGGCCGACACCCGCAGCACGCCCGAGCGAGCCATGAGATCACTGCTGCTTGCTCTCGTCTCGCTGTTCGCATTCGGCGATCCGGGCGCGGATGGGCGTGGATCGCGCTCGCTCGCCGCAAGTCGCGCCCGCGGCACGGTGGACACGCTGCACGTCGTGCTCCGCTACGACGCCGGAACCGTCACAGTCGGAGCAGCTGCCACGCCCCTGCTCTACGACGCGAAGGCGAGCTTCGACGCGAATCAGCAGAGGATCTCGCGCAGCTTCAATCCCGTATCGCGCACGTTGCGGGTGGGGCTGGACAGCTCGACCATGCAGGCGTCCGCGAAGCGCTCGAATCGCTCGAGGAGCGCCGAAGGACGACTCGACCTCGGACTCGCGACGGGAATTCCGCTGGATCTCGATCTCGACCTCGGCACTACGCGCGCGCGCATCGATCTGAGCACGCTCTGGGTGGACGCGATTCGTCTCTCGTCCGGCGCGACGGAGGCCGACGTGACGTTCGGCAGCGCGAATCCGCAGCCAATGCGCGATCTCTTCGTCGACGCAGGCGTCGGAAGCATCACAATTCACCAGCTCGGGAATGCGCGCGCGCAGCGTGCAACCATCGCCAGCACCGTTGGCAGCGTCGATCTCGATCTGAGCGGAAACTGGACCGGCGACATGCCGATCACCCTGCGCGTCGCGCTCGCAAGCGCCACGCTTCGAGTGCCGCGAGACGTGGGCATCGCCATGCGCCTCTCGCACCGCATCGCGAACATCGACTCCGACGGCTTCACGGAGCGTGATGGTGTGATGTACAGCACGGGCTACGAGCAGGCGAAGCGTCACGTGCTGATCGACGGCAGCGCGACGCTGGCCTCTGTCGACGTCGTGTGGAAGGATTAGCCGCGGCTGAGTTCTTGCTTGCTGTTCGCTCTTCCCGAACACGGCGAGGCCGCGATGCGCTGGACACCAGGAAACGAGAGCTCGAACATCGAGGATCGCCGCGGCAGTAGCGGTGGTGGCGGCTTCGGGTTCGGCGGAATGCATTTCGGAATCGGCGGGACGATCATCGTGCTCGTACTCAGTCTCTTGTTCCACCGCAATCTCTTCACGCTCTTGGGCAACGGCGGCGGGGCGACGACGACCACGGCTTCCGGCGATGAGTCCGCGCCCCCGACCAGCGAAACGCCGGCCGAGCACAAGGAAGTGCAGTTCGTGTCGTTCGTCCTCGACGACGCGCAGCAGACATGGGCGAAGATCCTCCCGCAGGAAGGGCAGCAGTGGCACGACGCCAAGCTCGTACTCTTCCGCGACGGCGTGCAATCCGGATGCGGACAGGCTCAGACGGCGATGGGTCCTTTCTACTGCCCGCTCGATGAGAAGGTCTACATCGACCTCGGGTTCTACGATGAGCTCCGCGATCGCTTCGGAGCTCCCGGGGAGTTCGCGCAGGCGTACGTGCTTGCACACGAGCTCGGCCACCACGTGCAGCACCTCGAGGGCATCGACGAACAGATGCGCGAGCTGCAGCGGCGCCATCCGGAGCAGGCGAACGAGCTCTCCGTGAAGCTCGAGCTGCAGGCGGACTGCTACGCAGGCGTATGGGGGCACACCACCGATCAGCGCCAGCTGCTCGATCCGGGCGACGTGCAATCGGGACTCCAGGCTGCCGCGTCCGTAGGCGATGACCGGCTCCAGAAGATGAGCACCGGCCACGTTTCGCCGGAGTCGTTCACGCACGGCACGTCCACCCAGCGTGCGGTGTGGTTCAAGCGTGGCTTCGACAGCGGAGATCCGAAGGCGTGCGACACCTTCTCATCGAGCGCCGCCTGATCGTTCGCTGATCTGCCCCTGACGTGCGCAGCGTTCCACCCGAAGACGCCCCGCTGGCCCGTCCCTTGCCTTTTTGGAACGGATGAAGCTGCGGAGTTGCCAATGATCATCAAGGGATTTCGGGTCGGTCCACTTCTCAAGACCACCGGAAAGGAGATACTCGACGACAACGTGCTTGGGCTCGCCGCACAGGCCGCCTACAACGCGTTCTTCTCGATCTTTCCATTCTTCTTGTTCGCTGCACCGATGGTCTCGCTGTTTGGCGACAAGCAGAAGACATTCGCGTGGCTGATGACTCAGCTATCGTCGGTGGTTCCCGCCGAGGCGATTGCGCTCGTCCAGAGCGTGCTGAAGGACGTCGTCTACGCGAAGAATGCGCCGGGACTCGTCTCCATCGGTGCCGTTCTCGCCGCGTGGTCGGGCGGCGCAGTCTTCGGTGCCCTCATCAACACGTTGAACACCGCGTATCACGTCACCGAGACGCGACCGTGGTGGAAGCGCGCGCTGCTGCAGCTCGCATCCGTGCTCGTGATGGGGCTGCTGGTGGGCCTCGCAAGTATCGTGATGCTGGCGGGGCCCGAGATCGCCCAGGCGGTGGGCGCCAGGCTTCATCTCGATCGGATTTTCGTGCTCACCTGGACGATCGCGCAGTACCCGGTCGCCATCTCGCTGATCGTGCTCGCGTTTTATCTCATCTACCGGTATCTGCCGAACATCAAGCAGCACCCAAAACAGATACTCGTGGGCGCGATCGTCGGCACCGCTTTGTGGCTGGTCGTGACGGTGCTTTTTCGCCTGTACGTGACCGAGTTCGCGACGTACAACAAGACGTACGGCACGATTGGCGGTGTGATCGTTCTGCTGACGTGGATGTATCTCTCAATGATCGTGCTGCTCGCAGCCGGTGAGCTCAATTCCGAGCTGCACAATGGAACGGGTTCGCTGGAGCCGAGGCGCGGTGCGGTCTACGCAGGTCGCGTCACGACCTCGCCGAACCCCGGGCGCGCGTCCACCGACACGCCGCTCACTGCGTCGTCGTCATCCACACAAGTCGCTTCCATCGCCCCCACTTCCACAGCGCCATCATCGCCACACCGCGACCCAGAGCGGTAAGCGAGATCGTCCACCAGATTCCGCTCGTCCCCCAGCGTGTCGCGGCCCACGCGGCGAGCGGAATCCTGAGCGCCGTGAGTGCGGTCGACGTGATCATCGGCGGGAGCGTATCACCAGCTCCGCCCAGCGCACCCTCGAGCACGAGCTCCGCGCCGGCGAACAGCGTCGAGATGGCGCCAATGCGCAGATAGCGTGCACTTTCGGCGATCACCATCGGATCGCTCGTAAAGAGCCGCGCAAAGTTGTCCGCCAGCGTGTACTCGCCGATCGAAGCCACGAGCCCGATGAGCATCGCGAAGCCGGTCGCGATCCATGCAGCGCGCTCGGCACGGTCGACCTGCCGCGCGCCGAGATTCTGCCCGACGATCGCCGCCGCTGCCGCGCCGAACCCCACGCCCACCATGTAGCTCCAGCTTTCCACGCGGTGCCCAACGCCCAGCGCCGCGAGCGCTGGCGTGCCGAACTTCGTGGTCGTGCGCGTAAGGAAGACGTAGATGTTGCTGAACACCACGCCGGTGACCGCGGTCGGCAGCCCCACACGGACGATCGCGAGCACCGTGTTCATCTCCGGAACTCTGAATGTCACCATGCGCCGGCGCACGAGGATCACGATCCCGATGAGGAACGCGACCGAGCGCGTGAAGATCGTCGCCGTCGCCGCGCCGGCGATACCGAGTCGCGGAGCGGGTCCGAGCCCCAGGATGAGTACGGGATCGAGCGCGAGCGCCGCCATCACGCATCCGAGCAGCAGCAGGAATGGCGTGCGCGTGTCGCCCGCGGCACGAAAGGCGGCGTCGATCGCGAAAAACCCGAAGATGAGCGGTGCTCCGAGCAGATACGTGCCCAGATAGCTCTTACCGAGCGCGGTGACCTCGGGCGGCGTGTGCATGATGCCGAAGAGCGAATCGAGATGCGTGATCCCGAGCGCCGCGAGCACGATGGCGACGGCGACGGAGAGGAAGAGCGCATCGGACACCGCTCGCGCTGCCGCGTCGTGCAGTCGCTCGCCATGCCTGCGCGCCGCGACGGCCGTGAGTCCGACGCTCACCATCTCGGCGCACGAGATGAGCATCCACACCCAGAAGATCGACGTCGACACCGCGGCGAGCCCCAGCGGACCAATGCGCGTGCCCACCCAGAACGCGTCGACGGTGGCGAAGAGCGTCATGAGCAGCGTCGACGCGACGGCGGGAAGCGCGACCGCGGCGACGGTACGCGTGAGGGAGCCGCTCACCAGCGACGTTACCGACGTGTATTCGCCGGTGATCGCGGTCGCGAGACCATCGCGCGGGTCCATCGGCAACGCGGCCGCCGGGTTGGAATCCGGCGGCCGCGTGTCGACGACTGAGGATGGAATTACCGTCTCACTCACGTCTGGAGGGCCTCGGAGGCTTCCACGATTTGCACTCCGATCGAGCTCAGTGCGCGCGCCGCAGCAGAGTCGGGACGCGCCAGCACGATCGGTGTGCCGTTGTCACCGCCTTCACGAACCGCGGTCTCGAGCGGAATCTCACCTAGTAGCGGCACGTTGAGCTCGTCCGCCAGGGCGCGGCCACCGCCGCTTCCGAAGAGCGGAGTCGGCTTGCCGCAATGAGCGCAGAGGAGATAGCTCATGTTCTCGACGATGCCGATCACGGGCACGTTGACGCGCTCGAACATCTTCGCGCCGCGGAGTGCATCGCCGGTGGACACCGGCTGCGGCGTGGTGACGATCACTGCGCCGTGTACGTGCGTCGCCTGAACGAGCGAGAGCTGCGCGTCGCCGGTGCCCGGAGGCATGTCGACGAGCAGATAGTCGAGCGTGCCCCAGTTCACGTCGCGCAGAAACTGCGTGACGATCTTCATCACGATGGGACCGCGCCAGATCGCGGGCTGGTCGCGCTCGATGAGAAAGCCAAGGCTCATGAGCTTGACGCCGTGCGCGGAGAGCGGCTGGATGCTGTCGCCGACGACGGGTGGCGGTGAGTTGACGCCCATCATCATCGGAATGTTGGGCCCGTAGACATCTGCGTCCATGAGCCCTACGCGAAGCCCCTGCGCCGCGAGCGTGACGGCGAGATTGACGGACACGGTGGACTTGCCGACGCCGCCCTTCCCGCTGGAGATGGCGATGATGCGTCCGAGATTGGGATAGGCGACGGGCGTCGGTGCAGGCGGAACGGCGGCCCGCGGCTTGGGCTCCTGACCCATCACCGGGAGCGAGCGCCCCTTTGGCGGCGTGAATGCGGGTGGTGCAGCCGTCGGCGCCGGCGCACCACGCGTTACTGGTGGTACCGCCGAGTTCGGGGACGACTGCGACGGATCGCGCACATCGACCCGGACGTCGTGCACTCCGTCCACGCGTTCGGCGGCCTGCCGCACCTCGCGCACGAGTGACGCGGGATCCTGCGCGTCGAGAAGAATCGTGAAGCGCACGCGCCCTTCGACGGACACCGCGACGTCGCGGATCATGCCCGAGCGGATGACATCTTCATTGGTGCGCGGATTCATCACGCCCTGGAGCGCGTGGGCGATGCGCGTCTGCATGGACTCCGTCATGCCGGGCTCAGAGCGCTACGAAGCGAATGAAGCGGATCTCCGGAACCTGCTGACGCAAATGCGCGTCGATCCCGACCGTGAGATTCTCCGCCGAGAGATCGCAATCGGGGCAGTCGCCGGTGCACCGAATCACAGCCGCGCCCGTCTCGGCATCGAACTCGACGAGCTCGACATCCATCGACTCGATTCTGAGTAATTCGCGCACTCCATCTATTGCCGCACGAATGCGATCCTCGACGTCCGGCGCCGTACGCTGCTTGAAGAGTGACATGCGCGAAATCTAGCGGACTTGAAGCGGCATAGTGATTTCAGCAAACGCGCGCTGGTGCCGGTTTGGGTGGGCAGAGTCAGGGGTGAATGGCTCAGCGCTCGTGGTTCAGCGCCATTAATCTTCCATCACTCCGGCGGCAACAGGAACGCTCGTGCCGCCGTGATCACGTTGTCGCGCACCTCGGCGAGCGAGCCCGCGATCAGTGCGCCCGACGCCTTCGCGTGGCCGCCCCCTCCGAACAGGCGCGCAAATGCGTTCACGTCGACCTCGCCGGTCGAGCGGAAGGACACCTTTACCTTGCCATGTCCGAGGTCGCGGAAGAACACCGCCATCTTGGTTCCCGCCACCGAGCGCGGATGCTCGGCCAGGCCGTCGAGCTCCTCGGGTCGCACGGCATACTTCTCGAGCGCGCCCGCGGGCAACGCGATCCACGCGAGACCGTGATCGCCGTCCACCTCGAGCGTCGCGAGCGCATCGCGCAGCAGATGTAGTCTGCCCACCGACACCGACGCGTAGATACGGCGATACATCTCTTCCGGCTCGACGCCGGCGGCGAGAAGCTGCCCCGCGATCGCGTGACAGCGCGGCGACGTGTTGCTGAAACGGAAGCCACCCGTGTCACTCATGATCGCGGTGTATAGCGCGCGCGCGATCGGCGCCGTGATCTCGAGGCCGAGCACTCTCGCGACATCGAAGATGAGCTCACCCGTGGCGCACGCCGTGGTGTCCGAGACGACGATCTCGCCCGCCGGCTCGTCCTGCGGCACGTGATGATCGATCACGAGCCGGCGCGCAGGCGAGTTGCGCACCGCATCTGCGAGTGAGCCGAGTCGCTTGAGATCGCTGATGTCGAGTACTATGACCAGATCGACACCCAGCAACGCCGCCGCGCCTTCATCGCTGCGCTCGGAAACCTCGAGCTTGAGAAAATCGAACATCTCCGGCCACGGCGTCGGATTCACGATCCGCACCTTCATCCCCCGTTGTGCGAGCAGCAGCGCGAGCGCCACCTCCGAGCCGCAGCCGTCGCCATCCGAGTTGATGTGCGTCAGCAGCGCCACGGTGCGTCCCAGCGTGAGCTCGGCGGCGTAGCGCTCGATGGCCAATGCGCGATGCGCGGGGACGGCGAGAAGATCGGGAAGCGTCGTTGGCATATGGCAGGAAAAAGAAGCGGCG
>JBDTXN010000031.1:0-24253 GCA_040006175.1 Gemmatimonadota bacterium
CAGTGGCAGGACAAGGAGAACCAGACGCGATACACCACCGAGATCAACGTGCGCGAGCTGATCATGTTGAGCGGCAAGGCGGGCGGATCCGACAGCTACGAGGGCGACGCAGGCTCCGGCAGTGCGCGCCCACGCGCGGCGGCCACAGATCGCTCACGCAGTGCGGGTGCAGGCACGGGCGCACCGAGCGGCGACTTCGAGGATTTCCGCGGCAATCTGGATTCCGAGGACGACGACCTGCCGTTCTAGTGTGCGGCGCGCGTTGACAGAACAACGGGCGATAGAGGCGCACAACCTGTATCGCCCTTCCTTTATCCACCGGTAAGAGTTTCGAGTGATCTTCACTCGACGGCGCGAGCATGCCAGTGTACTTCGCGATCGAGTTCACCGCGATCGCGCGCATCTGGCCGCTCGTACTCTTGGCCACGGTTGATACCCTCGCAGGCACGGTACTTGGAGCTCGAGCACTGCGCCGCATTCCCGAGACGGCGTTTCGTCGCGTCGTTGCGTCGTTGCGGTTCTTCTGCTACTGCTCGGTGCCTGCATGCTGTTGAAAGGGTGAACGTCACCTCGCTCGAAGTGCGCGTTCAATCGCGGTCACCACGAGTGACGCCATGATCTGATAGCCGGCTGAGGATGACGACGACGGCAGGCTCGAGTGCGATCACGTCCTGTCGAAAACGAACCAGCATCTGCGGTGTCGTCTGACCGCTGATGCCACGATCAATGTATGGCTTGCCGGGAAACATGGTGGCGAAGTACGGCTGCCAACTCGCCGTAATCGAGTTGCCCATGAAGACCACACGATGCTCGTCGTTCACTGGCGGCGAAAGCGTTGCATCGGCGTCGCGATAGTGTGCGAGATCCGCCCAGTCCGTGCGAAGCGGATCCTTATTCGTGGCGGGCGCCGAGGCGCATGCGGTGGTGAGCGGGATCAGCGCCACGGCGAAATATTTATTCACTGCCCCCTCCCTGCGTGTGCGAGCCCCCCAGTGGAAGAGTCGTGCCTTCGCACCTCCGTTCACAAAGGGCTTGTGCAATATATATTGGACTCATATATATCGCTCGCATGATCACCCTCGAACTCAAGAAGGGAAGCGCGGACTTCCTCATCCTCTCTCTTCTCCGCGACGAGCCGCGCCACGGCTACGAGCTGAGCAAGCTGATCGAGTCCCGCTCCGGCGGCGTCGTGCAGTTTCAGGTCTCCTCGCTTTATCCGCTGCTCTATCGAATGGAGGAGCGCGGCTGGATCAAAGGGAAATGGATCGAGAAGGCCGGACAACGACGCAGGCGGTACTACCACATCACGGCGGCGGGGCGCGAGGCAGTGAAGGAGCAGCGCGAGAGCTGGCTCGAGTTCGTGCAGGCCATCGGTCAGGTCGTTGGCACCGCGAATGCCTGACTGGAGCAGCGAGGTTCGCGCACGCCTCGGGCCGCTGGCGCTGAGCGCCGAGCGCGAGTTCGAGATCGCGGAGGAGCTGGCGCAGCATCTGGAGGACCGTTTCGCGGAGCTACGCGTGCACGGCATGAGCGATGGCGACGCGCTCCGGAAGGTGCGCGCCGAGCTCTGTCACGAGCCGCTGGTCGACGCGCTCGCGCAGAGCGAGCGCCCCCATCGCAAGGCCAACACGCAGCCCCCTGGGGCGCAATCCACTGGCTCGCGCCTCTCGGCCCTCTGGCGCGACGTGCGCTACGGCGCCCGCTCCCTGCGCAGAGCTCCCGGTTTTACGGCGATTGCCACGATTACGCTCGCCCTCGGCATCGGCGCAACCACCGCGATGTTCAGCGTGCTCGACGCGGTGTTGCTGCGCCCTCTGCCGTTCGCCAAGCCCCAGCAGCTCGTGCGCGTGTTCGCGATGTACGGCGGCACGACCGGAGCTCCGGGTTCGCTCTCAGTAGCCGACTTTCTCGCACTCCGCGCGGACACTCGTGCCTTCTCGTCCGTCGCATCATTTCGGCTGCCGAATGAGGGATTCTCTTACGTCGCTGGAGATCGTGCGCAGCGCGTGTACGGTGCGATCGTCAGCGCGAACTTTTTTTCGACACTGGGTGTGCAGGCAGCACTCGGGCGTGGCTTCAGATCGGGCGACGATGGCGACGGTGCGCCACCGCTCGTCGTCCTCAGCGACGCGTTCTGGCGTCGCCGGCTCGGCGCGGATCCGGGCATCATTGGCAAGTCGCTGAACGTTCAGGGGCGCCCTACGACCGTGATCGGCGTGATGCCACCCACCGTGTGGTATCCACGCGGCGACCGTGCGGAGCTATGGATGAATGATACGTATCCGCCGCCGCCCCGTCGCGGTCCGTTCGGGCTCGCGGTGTTCGCCCGCGAGAAGCCGGGTGTCGCCGCGAGCCAACGCAGCGCGGTGTTGGCGCAGATCTCCGCCGCCGTTCGCGCGCAATTCCCGGGCGGCCCGGTCCGCTGGACGTTCACCGAGCAATCCATGAGCGAGCGGTTCAGCGAGCCGCTTCGCCCCGTGCTCCTCACGCTCATGGGTGCAGTCGTCGTCGTGCTACTGATCGCGTGCGTCAACGTCACCAACCTCATGCTCGCGCGGGCAACGAGCCGTGAGTCGGAGATTGCAGTGCGCGCCGCGCTGGGTGCGAGCCGCGCGGCCCTCGTGCGCCAGCTCCTGATCGAAGGCATGCTGCTCGCGCTGCTGGGAGGCGCGGTGGGCGTGGTCGTCGCGATGTGGGGCGTGCGCGTGCTGATGTCGATCGCACCTGAGAGCCTGTTCGTGCTGCGGGACGCCGGGTCGGGTGTCGACGGACGCGTACTCGCACTCGCGGCACTCGCGACGATGGGAAGCGTGCTGCTCTTCGCGCTCGCGCCAGCGGTCCTTGGTGCGTCGGCCCGCGCGATCGGCGCGGTGCGCGAGGCGGTGCGCGGCGGCACCGACGCTCCCGCGCGACGCAGACTTCGAAGCGCGCTCGTGGTGGCGGAGTTCGCGCTCTCGCTGGTGCTGCTCGTTGGCGCGGGGCTGCTGATTCGCAGCCTGACCAAGCTTCGGAGCGTCGATACCGGCGTGCACGACACGGGCGTGGTCACCGCGTCGATTGCGCTGCCATCGATTCGCTATGCGAAGACCGAGCAGGTGAACGTGTTCCACGATCGCCTGTTCGCTGATCTGCGCTCACGCGCCGGCATCGAGAAGGTCAGTGGCAGCGTGGGACTTCCGCCCGACGTGTTAGGCTCGAGCTCGGATTTCTTCGTGACCAGACGGCCGCCCGCACAAGGGGAGTTCTCGCCGCTTGCCGACGTACTCGCCGTCGATGGCGACTACTTCTCCGCACTCGGCATTCCGCTCTTCTCCGGTCGCATTTTCGATGAACGAGACACCCGGGATGCGCCCGGCAGAGCGATCGTGAGCGATGCGCTGGCGCGCAAGTATTTCCCCGGCGCGAACGCGGTCGGCGAGCAGATCAACGTCGGGGGCCCAGGCGATGACAATGCCTACACGATCGTCGGTATCGTCGGGAACGTGCGCTATGATGGCGTCGCGCAGGAACCGTCGGAGGCGATCTACTTTCCATTCGTGCAGGGCGGAATGGGTGTCACGCCGAGCTTCTCCGTGGTCGCGCGCACGCGCGAGGATCCCGCTGAGGTAGGGCGCCTCGTGCGCGACGCCGTACGGCAGATCGATCCGGAGCTGGCCGTCGCGAACGTGCGCACGTTGCACGAGCTGGTGGAGGAAAACGTCGCCGGCGATAGGTTCCGGACGACGCTGCTCGCTGTGTTCGCCGCGCTCGCACTCGTGCTCGCCGCAGTCGGCATCTATGGCGTGATGACGTACGCCGTCGGTCGCCGATCACGCGAGATAGGCATCCGGCTCGCGCTCGGCGCGCGCGCGGGCGAGATCTACCGCCTGGTCCTCGGCGAGGGGCTCGTCGTGGCAGGGCTAGGCGTAGCGATCGGACTCCTCGCATCCGTGGCACTCACGCGTGTGGTGTCGAAGCTCCTGTTCGAGGTGAGCGCAACGGACGCAGCAACCTTCATCGCCGTCCCGGTACTGCTGCTCGCGATCGCGGCGCTCGCGTGCTTCATTCCCGCGCGGCGCGCATCGCAAGTGAATCCGAGCGTCACGATGCGAACGGATTGATCGGCTGACTAGCTGCGGCGCATGCGGTGCTCCTCGTCGAGCGTCAGCTCACCCGAGGAATCATCGTACGTGAACAGCTCCGCGTATCGGCCCCAGTCTACCGCTGTCTCGAACTGCCGCCTGGCCTCTTCGCCGCTGAAGCTGTGCTCCAGCTCATCGATCACACGCTCGGCGTCCAGGGTATGCGTTGGCGTCGTTTCGAGGTCGCGGACGATGTGGTGGAGCAACGCGATGTGATCGAGCGCTTGCGCGCGAAAGATCGCCTTCTCCTCGTCCAGCTCCGAGTCCGCGAAGCGGGTGCCGATCGGCGTGAGCACCACCTGCCGCTCCTGCAGCGCGCCGAAGCCCAGGAGATCCGTGGCCTCGACGATCGCGAGCAGGTCGTCCGCTCGCATCTGCAGGTCGCGCGAGAGATCCTGCACTTCAGCGTGTCCGCCGATGCCGCCGATGTACTGCACGAGTCCAGTGAGATCATCGATGCTCACATCGGGGAGCACCTGATAGCGCCGCGCGCGCGTAGCCGCAGCGCGGCCGGCTCCGCGGGCAGCGAGCGGACGCGTGCGCCCCTGCAGGCTCTGCTCGACGATGGCGAGCGCGTCCTCCTCCGGGTTCGTCATGACCCGATAGATCAGCTCCACGAGCCGTGAGCGAGCCGCGCTCTTTTCGCTGCGCTCGGCCGAGGGGAGCCCCTTGAGCTCCACACGGATGTGTCCCGGGTTCGCGCCGAACACGAGAATGCGATCGGCGAGCGACACCGCCTCGTCGATGTTGTGCGTCACCATGACCACTGCTTTCGTCGGCATGGTCTTGTTCAGCCAGAGATCCTGCAGCTCCGCGCGAAGATTCTCCGCAGTCAGCACGTCGAGCGCGGAGAAGGGCTCGTCCATGAACAACACTTCCGGCTGCACGACGAGCGCGCGAGCAAAGCCCACGCGCTGCTTCATGCCACCCGAGAGCTCCTTCGGGAACGCCTCCTCGAATCCATCGAGCCCGATCAGGTCGATGGCCTTCGACGCGCGGCGCTGCCGCTCATCGTCTGACACGTCCATCGCGAGCAGGCCAAGCTCGACGTTTTGCAGTACGTCGAGCCACGGGAACAGTGCAAAGCTCTGAAAGACGATTGCGACGTTCGGATTCGGCCCCTCGAGCGGCGACCCGTGCACGAGCACCTCGCCGCCGGATGGCTCCATCAGTCCCGCGAGGATGCGCAGCAGCGTCGATTTTCCCGAGCCCGAAGGACCGAGGAGCGCGACGAACTCGCCTTCATTGAGCTCCAGAGATACGTGCTCCAGCACGGGACGCCGGTCGTCCCCGAAGAATTTCATGACGTCGTGCGCGGCGAGCAGCGCGGTTGTCGTCGCGCCCGGCGCTGCGATGATCGTGTTCACGTCGCTCATGCGTTCATGCTCATCGGTGCATCCATCAGTCGAGGCGGTATCGCGTTTCTGCGAGCGCATAGAGGCGCCGCCATCCCAGCCGATTCGTAGCGCTCACGATCCCCGCCATCACGAGCGTGCCGGCGAGCAGCAGGCGAAAGTCGCTCCGCTCGGCCGCCTGCGCGATCAATGCGCCGAGTCCGATCGTGCTCTGCTTGCGGCCGGCGAACGTGACGTATTCCGAGACGATGCTCGCGTTCCACGAGCCTCCGGTCGCGGTGATCATTCCGGTCACGAGATACGGAAAGATCGCCGGAAGAATGAGCGTCTTCCACCTGCGCCATCCCGTGATGCGATACGACGCCGCGACCAGCCGGAGGTCGTAGGGGATCGCGGTTGCGCCCGCGATCACGTTGAAGAGGAGATACCACTGTGTGCCGAGCAGCATCAGCGCGACCGCCGCGATGTTGAGCCCGCCCGGAAGTGCGAGCAGCGCGAGCAGGAGCACGGGGAACACAGCGGTCGCAGGCACGGACGCCGTGATCTGCACGAGTGGCTGCGCATGCCGCGCCCAGCGCGGATTCATTCCAATCGCCACGCCGACAGGAATCGTCCACGCGGCGGCGAGGACGAGCGCGATGGTCGTGCGCAGGAAGGTCGCGGCTGCGCTCATGCCGACGAGCCGCCAGTCGCCCCCCGTCATCCCGGCAAGTGCTCCGACCGTCGCGACAGTGCCCCAGATCGCGAGCGCGACGAGCAGCGCCATCGATCCCCATCGCACGACACGCGCGCGCAACTCGTTTCGGTGCGCACGCGGGCGCGGCTCGAAAGATCCGGCGGATCCGAGCTTGCGATCGAGCGTGCGCGCGAGCGGGCGCGCCACGCGCGCGCTAAGGGACTCGAGCATCGCGGAGCCACGCAGCGCGTCGAGCAGTCGCGACTGCGGCGCCTCGCCGCCCGACTGCTCCGACTTGAAGCGGTCCGACCAGGCGACGAGCGGGCGCCAGAACAGCTGATCGAGCATCACGATGACGAACACCAGCGTTGCGACACCGAGAACGAGCGCGTGCGTGTCGCCGGCATCGGCCGCACTCGCGAGATACGATCCGAGTCCCGGAAGACGAAAATTGTTGGAGCCGAGTGTGAACTGTTCGGAGGCCATGAGGAAGAACCATCCGCCGGCCCAGCTCATCATGCTGTTCGCGATGAGCGAGATCGCACCGAATGGCAGCTCCAGCCGCGTGAACCGGCGCCAGAAGCCAAGCCGGTACACGGCGGCGGCCTCGTTCAGCTCGCGCGGTATCGTGAGCAGCGACTGATGAAAGCTGAACGCGAGATTCCACGCCTGGCTCGTGAAGATCAGGATGATCGCAGCGATCTCGAGGCCGAGCGTGCGTCCGGGAAAGAGTGCGGCGAGTCCGAGCACGACGCCGGGCATGAACGAGAGGATGGGGACGCTCTGCAGAATGTCGAGCAGTGGAAGCATCAATCGCTCGGCGGCGCGGCTGCCCGCGGCAATTCGCGCGTACGTCACGCTGAAGGCGAGCGAGAGCACATATGCGATCGTCATGCGCAGCGTCGAGAGTCCCGCGTAGTACGGAAGGAGTCGCGCCGAAAGGCTCACGCGAACGTTCGGCGAGAGCGGCGCCCGCCACTCGGCCGCGGCGCGCATGATCCCGTACGCCACGGCCGCGACTACGCAGAGCATCAACGCATCCACCCAGCGTGGCGTCGGCGGCATGCGCGGAGGCTCGCTCGGCTCGCCGCTGCTGGAGGGCGCCCGAACGGGAATGATCGGCTGTGCCATGGCGCGCGTTGAGTTGGATTCGGGCAGTCGGCGGCGCGGACCAACGGCGTTCCACGCGGGTTGCACAAGTTAGCGGCACGCGCTGCGCCGACCGAGGTGGAAGTGCCTCGCGGAGCACGATTTGGGTGACACGTGCGGACGCGGCGCGTCGCATGATGTCGACGCCGGGCGAGGTGCCGCAGCGGAGAGCCCGCGAGCGACGTTTCGCGGCCAACCCTGCGCGCCGCCGTCGGTTACCCCGCGCGCTTTCAGGCGTCGTCTGGGGGTAGCCCAGCGGCTCGGCCGCAGCCTCTCGCGAATCGCTCTTCCGGGAGCGCGAACGCCGAGTCCTGCGATTGGGTTTCTTCCCTTGTGAACACAGGATTGTTTACACATGCGCAACGTACCGTTCCGTCGTGGCGGTTTGCTCGCGGCGCTCCTCGTTTCGGCGCTCGCTTCAACGCCTCTCGCCGCGCAGGACTCTACGCAGAGCCAGCCGGCGCCCGGCGGCACGCACACGGTGAAGAAGGGCGACACCCTCTGGGACATCGCGCACCAGTATCTCAACGATCCGTTCCTCTGGCCCGAGATCTACCGGATCAACACGGACGTCGTCGAGGATCCGCACTGGATCTATCCGAATGAAGTTCTGAAGCTGCCGTCGAACATGGTCGCCACGACCCCGAACGGCACAGAGGTCACGACCGTCGTCGATGATCGCATGTCGCCCATGCCGACGCACTCGCTCGTAGAGGCGCCGCGTGCGACCGGTGCAACGGTGTTCTCCATCTCCGCGTCGCGCCGCGTCGCGAGCGCCTCGCGCTTCGGCGCATCGGCCACAGCGTATCCGCATCCTGCGGTTCGCGTTGGCGAGACGTTCGCGGCTCCATGGCTGGATCGCATGAACGGACCGAACGATCAGGGTACGATCGTCGGAAGCGCGGAAATCCCGGGCATCGCGACGACCACGCCGCGTTCGCGCATGCTGAACGAAGAGCGCGCCTACATCACGCTCCCCAAGGACATCGTGCCGGCGCGCGGTGATCGATATCTCGCATTCCAGCCTGGTCCCGTGCTGGATGATGGATCGCAGATGATGCAGCCCACCGGCGTGCTCGAGGTCGAGCGCGCGGAGAATGGCGACGCGTCGACGGTCCGCATCATCACGCAGTACAGCAATGTCGAGGCAGGGCAGGGAATCATTCCCATCGATCACTTCACGCTGGGGAACGATGCGCGTCCGGCGCCGCTCATGCTCGGTACGGAGGGCAAGGTCCTCTTCGTCTCGAACAACTCGGTGCTGCCGTCGGTGCAGAGCTACGTCGTCATCAACGTCACCGCGAAGGACGGCGCGAAGGTCGGAGACCAGTACACGCTCTATGTGCCGCGCCGCGCGATTCTGGTGAAGGGTCGCGGAGACCAGATGGCCAACGTCCCCGAAGAGCGCGTGGCGCTCGGGCAGGCGGTGAAGGTCACCGATCGCGGCACGACGCTCATTCTCGTCGATCAGCAGAATCCGGCGGTGAAGGTCGGCACGAAGGCGCGCTTGACCGCTCGCATGCCCTGAGCAATCGATGCGCTCGCGCACCGAGATGAGTCGTCGAACGGGGCCGCGCAGCACGCGCGGCCCCGTTTGCATCCCTCACGGCAACCCCGTTCCTCGCTTAGATTTGCGGCTCCATGCTCGTCATCGCTCACGTCATCGCCATCGCCTGCTACATAGCGGCCGCGGTACTCGCGGCGGCACCGTTCGCTCGCCCGATCGCGGCGCCCGTGCGAGGTGTGATTGCGCTGCTGTCGGCAGGAGTCGCCGTGCATCTGGTGGCGCTCCTGGCCTACACGTGGCAGTTTGGCCAGCCACCGCTGACGGGGCTGGGTCCGGCGCTTTCGACGGCGGCATTCCTGGTGGCGGTCACCCTCGTCTCCGTCGAGGCCCTCGCTCGTGAGGTGAGCCTGACGCTGGTGACCGCGCCGCTCGCCGCCGTAGTGACAGCGGGTGCACTCGCGTCGCCCTTCTCTCCGGGCCCGTCCGCTGCCAGTGGTGGTGGACTGTGGCTGCACCTGCACATCGCGCTCAGCCTTCTCGGCTTCGCAGCCTTCGCGACGGCGGCAGCCTCCGGAGCGATGTACCTGCTCGAGCGTCGCGAGCTCAAGTCGCGACGCTTCGGCGCGATCTTTCGATTTTTCCCGCCGCTCGACACACTCGATCGTGTCAACCATCTCGCGATCGTGTGCGGCTGGATCTCCATCACGCTCGGCACCGCACTCGCGGTAGGGTACTCGCTCGTTTACCGCGACGCCGATCAGCTCAAGGTGATTTGGGGCGTCACGGCGTGGCTCGCCATCACGGCGCTGACGGTGGGGCGCGTGGTCGCGGGCTGGCAGGCGGCTCGCGCGGCAATCTGGTCGAGTGCGTTCTTCGTCGCCGTGGTTACGCTCTACGTCGCGTTCCGCGCCGTAGGGCCGCGCACCGGAGAATTCCTGTGAGCGAGCTGCCGCTCATGTTGCACGGTGATGCGATCGAGGCGCTGATCGTCGGCGGCGGCCCGGTCGCGATGCGCAAGGCACGAGCGCTCCTCGACGCAGGCGCGCACGTGCGCGTGGTTGCGATCGAGATCGGGGTCGAGCTCCGCGCGCTCGCAGAGAAGCACCCCCGCATGTATCTGCAGCAGCGCCCGTACGACTCGAGCGACATCGGCAACGCGCAGCTCGTGATCGCCGCGACGAGCGACCGCGCGGTCAACCGCCGCGTCGCGGACGATGCGCACGCAGCGCATCGGCTCGTGAACGTCGCGGACGATCCCGCGCGCGGGAACTGCCGCACGACCGCCACGCACCGCGTGGGCGATCTCGTCATCGGCATCTCGGCGGGCGGCGTTCCGAATGCCGCGGTGCGCATCCGCGATTCGCTGGCGGAACGCTACGACTCCCGCTACGGTGACGCCGTCGCGAGGCTCGCATCGCTCAGGCGTCGGCTGCTCGACAGCGGGGCAGCCGACGAATGGCACCGCGCGTCGAACGCGCTCATCGATGTCGGCTTCTGCGAACGCGTCGAGCGAGGAACGCTGGAGAGCGAGGCGTCACAGTGGGGTTGATCGTCGCCGGCGTGAGCCATCACACGGCGCCGCTCGCGTTGCGCGAACGGCTCGTGGTCAGCCCCGCGGACACGGACGCGGTGGCGCAGCGCATCCTCGGCGCGGCGCGAGCGCGTGAGATCGTGTTGCTCTCGACGTGCAATCGCACCGAGGTCTACGCGGTCGAAGGTGAAGGGGATGCGGTGCCTGCGATCTGGAGCGACTTCTCCGCGCTTCTCGGCGAGGATGTATCGCCGTTCGGGTACGTGAGCCGCGATCGCGACGCGGTGTCGCACCTCTTCCGCGTCACCGCCGGCCTCGACTCGATGATCCTCGGCGAGGCGCAGATCCATGGGCAGGTGCGCGACGCCTGGGAGCGCAGCCGCGCCGCTTCGGGAGCGGTGCTCACGCGTCTCTTTCAATCCGCGCTCATGGTCGGCGGGCGTGTGCGCAGTGAAACGGGGATCGGACGCGGCGCCGCGTCGACCAGCTCGGCCGCCGTGCAGCTCGCATCGAAGATTTTCGGATCGCTCAGCGGACGCCACGCGATGGTGCTCGGCGCGGGTGAGATGGCGGAGCTCGCGCTCGAGTGCCTCGTGAGCGAGGGTGTGCGCACGGCGATCGTTGCCAATCGCACGCACGAGCGGGCCATGGTCCTCGCCGAGCGCTATCACGCGCAGGCGTTGCACTACGACGAGTGCTGGTCGCATCTGGCGGATGTGGACCTGCTCATCTGCTCCACGGCGGCGCCGCACCCGATCGTCGAGGTCGAGCATGTTGCCGCGACGCTCAAGGAGCGCGGCGATCGCCCCCTGTGCATTCTCGACATAGCGGTACCGCGAGACGTTCAGCCGGCGGTCGGCTCGTTGAGCAATGTTTTCCTGTACGACATAGACGACCTGCGGACCGTGGCGTCATCGAACATCGAGCGGCGCCGCGAAGAGCTGCCGGCGGTGGAAGAAGTGATCGCGCCCGAGGTCGAGAAATACTGGGAGTGGCTTGCGGGACTGGCGGCGGTCCCGGTCTTGCGCACGTTCCGCTCCGAGATGGACCGGCTGCGCGAAGCGGAGCTGGCCGAAGCAATGCGAAAGCTCGAGCATCTCTCGTCGCGCGACCGCGAGGCGATCGAACATTTTTCGAGGTCTTTGATGAACAAGTTTCTACACGAGCCGAGCGTGCGTCTGCGCGCCGCGGCCGCGAACGGAAGAGGGCTGGGCGTAGTCGACGCACTCCGCTACCTCTTCGATCTCCGCGCCTCGGACCCCTCGAGCAAAGACCGCGCACCCGAGTCTCCATCAACGAAGGAGAGCTGAGATGCCGCGTCGCGCGCTGGTCACCGGGGGTGCGGGTTTCATTGGCTCGCACGTCGCCGACATTCTCCTCGCCAACGGCCACGAAGTCACCGTCATCGATAACCTGTCGAGTGGAAAGCGCTCACAGGTGCCCGCGGATGCGGTGTTCAAGGAGCTCGATATCTGTTCCACCGGCGCTGCCGCGCTGGTGCGCGAGGGCAAGTTCGATGTGATCTGCCACCTCGCCGCGCAGATCGATGTACGGAAGAGCGTCGCCGATCCCGCCGCCGATGCGTCGCTGAACATTGGAGGTTCGCTCAATTTGCTCGAGGCGGTGCGGCAGTCCAACCATGCCACGCGCTTCGTGTTCTCGAGCACCGGTGGGGCCGTGTACGGCGATCTGGTCGAGGCCCCCACGTCGGAGGACGCGTCGAAGGATCCCCAGTCGCCATACGGAACTGCCAAGTTCAGCGTCGAGCTGTACATGGGGTATTTTGCACGCGTGCACGGACTCGATTGCGTTGCCCTGCGCTACTCGAACGTGTATGGTCCGCGTCAGGATCCGCATGGCGAGGCTGGCGTCGTCGCGATCTTCTGCGACCGGCTGATCGATGGCACTCCGCTCACCATTTTCGGCGACGGCGGCCAGACGCGCGACTACGTGTTCGTCGGCGATGTGGCGCGCGCCAACCTCGCCGCGGCTACGGTCAAGCTTCCGCCAGCCACGGGCGTCGACAGCCGCGCCTTCAACATCGGTACGAGCATCGAGACGGATGTCGTGCAGCTCGCGACGCTGCTCAAGGATGTCTCGGGAGGTTCTTCCGAGATCGTGCACGCGCCCGCGCGCGCGGGTGAGCAGCGCCGCTCGGCCGTCCGCAACGACAAGGCCGGCAAGGGACTCGGATGGAAACCAGAGATGTCGCTCCGCGACGGCCTTCGCGACACATACCAATGGTTCGCGGCTCGCCGCGCCGGAGAAACCGCATGACTCATGGGATCCTGATGCAGGTAGGTGGTGCTGTACCCACGTCGGCAATCGACATGGTGCGTCAGGCTTCGCTCGTTACCAAAATCGTCCTTGTATTTCTGCTCATGCTCTCGCTCGTGAGCTGGGCCATCATGCTCGCGAAATGGATCGAGTTCCGCCGCGTGACGAAGCGCGGTCGCGAGTTCATCTACGAGTTCGAGCGCACGCCATCGCTCGATGCCGCCGCGGGGCTCACGCGCCGGGCAAAATCGAATCCGTTCACGCGCGTCTTCACTCGTGCCGTGAACTTCTTCGCCGAGATGAAGCCGGGTGCATTGCGCGAGGCCTCGGCAGCGCCGCTGCGCGGTTCGCAGGTCGAGGCGCTCAGGCTCGTGCTCGAGTCCGAGAGCTCCACGCAACGGGACCAGCTCTCGTCGTACATCCCGTGGCTCGCGACGATCGGCTCCGTCAGCCCGCTGGTAGGGCTGTTGGGTACGGTGCTTGGAGTCATCGACGCCTTCGTCGGAATCGCGGTGAAGGGATCGGGGAATCTCAGCGCCGTCGCGCCGGGCGTGGCCGAGGCGCTCACGGCAACTGCCGCCGCGCTGGCCGTCGCCATCCCGGCCGTGTTCGGGTACAACATTTTTGCGGCGCGACTGAATCGTCTCGAGAGTGAGCTCGAGGGATTCGGCACCGAAATCCTCGCAATGATGGTGCGGGAGGGACGGATCTAGATGAGCCGACGCTCGCGTGCGGGACGGCTCCCGCTGAATGCAGACATCAATGTCGTCAGCCTGATCGACGTCATGATGCTCCTGATGGTGATCTTCATGATTACGGCGCCCATGATGCAGGGCGGCGTCGACATCGCGCTGCCGCAGGCGCAGGCGCGTCCACTCGAGGCGAAGAACGGCCTGGTGGTAACGGTCGACCGTGCCGGCAACATTCTCGTGGACGAGAACCGGCTCCGCTACGATGAGTTCCGCGCGAGCTTCAAGGCGCTCGCGGCGCAGCGCGGGCACGGCGGGATCTATCTGCGCGCGGACAAGGGTGTGCCGTATGGAACGGTGGTGCAAGTGCTCGCCGTGATGCGGGCCGCCGGCGTCGGCGATGTGGGGCTCGTCGCGGAGCCCGAGGCGATCGCACGGTGAGAGAGGCGCGCGCCGCTGGTGGCTCACGGCTCGCACTTCCTCTCACCTTCTCGACGCTCGGGCACGCGGCCGTCGTCGCCGCGCTGATCTTCGTGCGGCCCGCGCCGCCCAGACAGATGCCGCCCATGTACCGCGTGAACATCGTGGCCGCGCCTCCGGGACGGCGCGCCGAGGGGATCGTCGTGCCTCCGGCGCCAACGCCGCCCCCCGCGCCTCCCGCGCCACCACCACCGCGAGCGCAGACGCCGCCCAAGGCGATGCCCATGCCGACCAAGGTGGCGAGCAAGGTGCCTCCTGCCGCGACTCCGACCCCCGCACCTGTCGCCACGCCGCCCAAGGCAACCACTACACCTGCAGGCGGTGGCCCGGTGGGTGACAAGGGGACAGACGTCGCCACCGTGCGCACGGAGGGCGTGGACTTTCCATTTCCGGGCTACCTCGAGAACATCGTGCGTCAGATCGCGAAGAACTTCGGTGAGCACCAGAACACGAACGTTCGCGCCGAAGTACAGTTTCTCATCCGCCGGGATGGTTCTGTGAGCGCCATCTCTTTTATTACGCGCTCCGGGAACTACTCATTCGATCTCGACGCACAAGGCGCGGTGGAGTCGGCCGGAAACAGCCGCGCGTTCGGCCCCTTGCCGAACGGTTTTTCCGACGACGTCCTCCCGGTCATCTTCAGCTTCGACCCCACGGTGGTTCATTGATGCGCGATTCGCCCTCTCTGTCATTCCTCCGCGCGCGCTCGCGCGCGATGCCGCGCCTCCTCGGCGCGCTCATACTGCTGGCAATGCCGCTGTCCGCCAGAGCCCAAGACACGACGCGCGCCGTGAGGATCGGTCTCACGTACCAGCCAGGAACGAAGCCGGGCGTGATCGTGCTCGCGGTACGGGGCGCATGGGGAGACAGCATCCAGGGGCTCCTCGCGCGCGACCTCGACTACGGGGATCGCGTGAACGTGATCGGGCTTCCGGGCAGCCCGGCGGAGAGCTCACTGCAACAGCTCGGTCCCGGAGTGAGCTATCCGTTGTGGAAGTCGCTCGGTGCGGCGGCGGCAGTACAGGCGACGGTGACCTCCGCCGGGATACATGTCGCAGTACATGATGTGACAGGCACTAAGATCGTGCAGGTAGCGGACTTCCAGCTTCCACCTGCAGGAGGTTCTGCAGAGTGGCGCCTCGCCGTGCACGGCATCGCGGACGAGGTGGAGCAGTGGATCACAGGCACGCGCGGGGTCGCGCAAACGCGCGTGCTCTTCGTTCGCGGCGGGCGCGTGTACGTGGTCGACAGCGATGGCTGGGGCGAGCGGCAGGTGAGCGATGCAGGGCTGTCACTCTCGCCGGCATGGGCTCCCGACGGTCACACGTTCTCGTACAGCGTGCTCGGGAGCCGCGGATGGAGCATCGTGACGAAGGACATCAGCGGTGGTGCGGCGCGCACGCTTCCGTATACCACCACCGGTTTGAACACGACGCCCGCATTCGCGCCGACGGGCGGCACGCTCGCATATTCGCACGGTGACGAGGCGGGCACCGATCTGATGCTCGCGGATCTCGCCGGCGGCGCGCCTCGGCGGATCACGGTGGGTCACGGGTCCGACAACACGTCACCGGAGTTCAGTCCCGACGGCCGTCGAATCGCATTCACATCGGGGCGCGCGGGGCATCCGGAGGTATACATTATGGATGCGGACGGCTCGAACGTCGACTTGCTCACTCCGTTTAACTTTGGCGATCAGAACTACCGCTCGAATCCAGACTGGGCGCCGGACGCGCAGCACATTGCCTTCCAGTCCCAGATCGGTGGAATGTTTCAGATCATGGTGATCTCACTGCGCGACCGCTCTGTGAAGCAGTTGACGAGCGAAGGCGTGAACGAGGATCCAGCGTGGGCGCCGGACGCTCGGCATCTGGTGTTCACGTCGTCGCGCACGGGCGTCAAGCAACTGTTCATTCTGGATTCGGAATCCGGGCACGCCCGCCAGCTCACGCACGCGGGTGGCGCTCGTCTGGCGGCATGGTCTCATTCGCTGGGGCAGCGCCGCTGAGCACGCACCGCGCGTGATCGAGCGCGGGTTCCGCACATGGTTTCGTTGCTATCGATAATCGTTCCTTCTCTGGAGATACCCCACTATGAACGCACGCTCGCTGTACGCTGCATCCTCGATTGCAGGCGTACTGGTGCTCGGCGCCTGCCACAAGAAGGTCGCGCCGGCGCCCGCGCCAGCACCCACGACTGCTGCGCCCGCACCTGCGCCACCACCACCGCCACCGCCGGTCGCTGCGCCAACGAATAACGACGCCATGCGTGCAACCGAGGCGGCGCGCGCGTCGCTCACGGCGCCGATCTACTTCGATCTGGATAGCGATGCGCTCACCGATGCGAATCGTGCCGCGCTCGACGCGAAGGTCGGCATCCTGAACGCGAGCAGCGGCGTGAAGATCCGCGTGGGCGGGCACACCGATGAGCGTGGCTCCGATGAGTACAACCTCGCGCTCGGACAGCGTCGTGCCGCAGCGGCGAAGCGCTATCTGACGCAGCACGGCGTTCCCGATGCGATGATCGAGGTGATCAGCTACGGCGAGGAGCATCCCGCGCTTGATGGGCACGACGAAGGCGCCTGGTCGAAGAACCGCCGCGACGAGTTCGAGATTACGGCGGGCGAGGACGCTCTCAAGCCGGCGGCCCAATGATCCGCGGCGTGCGGTGCCTTCTGCCGCTCGTGCTGCTCGCGACGGGCGCGTGCTTCGCCACACGGGAAGATGTGCAGGCATTGCACGCCGATGTGCAGACGCTGCGCGCGGACAACGCGCGCAGCGACTCCGCGCGTCGGGCCGCGCTCGACCGCGTCGTGACGTCGATGAACGTCGTTCGCGATTCGCTCGGCCTGCTCAGCACGCGCGTGGTCAAGATGCAGGGTGATGTGCGCGGCGACTTGTACAACGTGGGCCAGCAGCTCTTGCAGATTCAGCAGCTGACCGGCCAGAGCCAGCAGCGTGTGCAGGAACTGCGCGCGTCGCTGGAGGCGAAGCAGTCCGACATCCAGTCGTCGACCGCGCCAATCAGCGCGGCTCCCGCGGGCGCGACTGGTGCGACGCCGAGCGGAGGAGCGACCTCGCCGTCGAGCTCGTATCCATCCACACGGCCCGGAGCGACGACGGCGCCGGCGCCGTCCGGTGGCACGACGCCCGGCCCGAACCAGCTCTTTCAGATCTCGCTCGAGCAGCTTCGCCGCGGATCGCCGGGCGCGGCACGAACAGGACTGCAGACGCTGCTGCAGCAATATCCGACGTCGGATCTCGTGCCGGACGCGCAGTTTTATCTGGGCGAGGCGTATCACCAGGAGGGGAATGCGGCCGGGGCTGATTCCGCGTACGCGGCGGTAATTTCCGGCTATCCCACATCTCCGAGGGCTCCCACGGCACTTTATAAGCGTGCACTGGGTATGGAGGAGAAGGGAAACATCGTCGGCGCGCGCGGGCTGTTGAACGATCTCGTGTCGCGCTATCCGCGCTCGGATGAGGCGGCCCTGGCGAAGGAACGGCTTCGAACGCTCAAGTAGCGTTCGAGTCGCGTTCAAGCAGCGTTCATCCGGATCGGCATGCAGGAACCACGAACGGCCGTGAGCGACGAGATGCCGTTCCTCGATCATCTCGAGGAGCTGCGATGGCGTATCATCTGGTCGCTCCTCGCACTCATCGTGTGCGTCGGGCTCTCGTTTTTCGTGTTCACGCAGATGGACATCATAGGCCTGCTCGAGCGGCCTATTTTGCCCTTTCTGAAGGGGCACAAACTGATCTACACGCATCCGGGCGAGGCGTTTTCGATCGTGCTCAACGCGGCGATCGCGCTGGGATGCGTGCTCGCGCTCCCGGTCGTGTTCTACCAGCTCTGGTCATTCATCTCGCCGGCGCTGCACCAGCACGAGAAGAAGCTGGTGATGCCGATGTTTTTCTTTGCGACGTTTCTCTTCGCGTGTGGTGTGAGTCTGTCGTGGTTCGTCGTGCTGCCGCTCGCGGTCGAGTGGCTCATGGGCTTTGGGGGTCCGTCGCTCGAGCCCTTGATCTCGGCTCAGGAATATTTCGGCTTCGCGATCAGTATGACGCTGGCATTCGGCATCTGCTTCGAGCTGCCGATCGTGATCGTGTCGCTCGCCTTGCTCGGTCTCGTGACGCCGCAGTTTCTGAACAAGTTTCGGCGTCATGCGATCGTCGTGTGTGTGATCATTGGAGCGTTCCTGACACCTGGTGATCTCGTCTGGACCACTATCGCGATGGCGGTTCCGCTCTACCTGCTGTACGAAGTGAGCGTGCTGCTGACGATCATTATCTATCGCCGGCGCCTCCGTCGGCAGGCGGCACTCGAGGCGCAGGCCGCGGTGTGATCGCGCGCGTGCTCGCCCGATGGATCGCATGCGCGCTGCTGCTCGTCGCGGCCCCCGTGCTCGCGCAGCAGCCGCTGCCCACCCAGTACCCGACGGGCGGGCAGTTTCCCGGCGACTCGAACGGTGGCGGTCGCGGGCGACGCATGCAGCCGCCGCGCAATCCAGCCGATTCCGCGCGCGCGGACAGCCTGCACGCGCCGCGCATTCTCGTCGAGTGGCCCGATCCGGACTCCACGATGGCCGGGCTGCTGCAGCGCACGGGATATACGATCACACGCTACCAGAGCAAGAACGCGCAGCTGAATTCGAGCCGGCACGAGCTCAGGCTCTCGGGCAAGGCGGCCGTCGAGCGCGTGCAGACGACGCTCGTCTCCGACACGATCCTCTACAACGACTCGCTGCGCGTCATGCGCGCGACGTCGCCCAAGACGGACACCATCTATCTTCGCGACCCGTCTCAGGGGACCGCGGACCTCCTCGCGATCGGACGACTGGAGTACGATCTGCGCCGGCACTTCGGTCTCGTGAATCAGCTCAGCACGTCGTCGGCGCAAAGCGGGCAGACGTGGTACGTCTACGGGCACGCTGCAGCGGTGAAGGGTGATACGACGGGGAAGGGGCACAGCATCTCGTACGCGCAGGACGCGACGATCACGAGCTGCGATCTTCCCGACCCGCATTACCACTTTCAGTCGTCGGACGTGAAGATCATCAGCAAGTCGCTGCTCGTCGCGCGGCCCGCCGTGCTCTACGTGGGAGACATCCCGGTGCTCTGGCTGCCCTTCATCTTCCAGGACATGCGCAACGGCCGGCGCAGCGGCATCATCCCGCCGCGCTTCGGGATCACCGACATCGTGCGCACCTCGCCCGAGTACGTCCGCTCCGTCGAGAATCTCGGCTACTACTTCAACATCAACGACTACATGGACGCGCTGGTCTCCTACGACTGGCGCAGCGGCACGAGCAACCGCGACGGAGACTTCGGCTACAACAAGTTCAACGGCGAGTACCGCTACCGCTGGCTCAACCGCTTCGTGAGCGGCGGCATTCGCACGAGCTACTGGACCTACAGCAACGGGGACAAGACCTACGGGTTCAACTGGCAGCACTCGCAGCAGTTTTCGCAGACCAGCACGCTGAACATGAATCTGAACTACACGAGCAATACGCACGTGTATCTGCGGGATGCATTGACGGCGGCGCAGGCGCTCGCCGCCATCTCATCGCAGCTCGCATTCACCCAGAAGCTCGGCAAGTTCAATGTCACCGCCGGCGGCTCGCGCTCGCAATACTCCGGGCGCGATCTCGTGAATCAGGATTTCCCCAACTTTTCAGTCTCCGCCCAGCCGATCACCCTCGCAAAGTGGCTCGAGTGGACGCCCACACTCGCGGTCGACAACAACCAGGCGTTCAACCTCGACAACAACGCGAGCTTCCGATACGTCATCCGTCCTGACGGCACGTTCGACAGCACGAAGGTGAACGCGAATACGCGCAACACCACGGCGAACTTTCAGACGCCGTTTCGCATCGGACGCTTCGTGCTTAACAACAGCATCCGCTACAACGATCAGCTCAACGATCTGCCGACGACGGTGACGCAGTTCGACTTCAACACCGGCGTGCAGACGGGTTCCCGCACGTACGCCAACTTCCGCAAGACGCAGCTCGACTGGGACACGCAGTTCTCGCTTCCGGGGATCTTCCAGGGAACGTGGAACGTCGCACCGTTCGTGTCGCTCACGAATGCGGATGGCGGCTACGCGTACCTCGTGCGCACGACACTGACGAATGGGCAGTGGGTGCACCAATCGAAGCGCGTCCAGACCGGCATCTCCGCCGCGCCGACGTTCTTCGCGTTCTTCCCCGGCTTCGGACCGTTCTCGCGGTTGCGGCAGTCGATCCAGCCGAGGCTGTCGTTCGCGTATGCGCCATCGTCCGACGTGAGCGATGAATTTCTGACGGCAACGGGTCGCACGCGCTCCGGTTATCTGGGAGGGCTGCGACAGGAGACGATGCAGTTCCAGTTCAACCAGACGTTCGAGGCAAAGCTGCGCTCGAAAGCCGACACCTCGCCCGAAGGCGGGGAGAAGATCCGGCTGCTCACGCTCAACGCATCGCCTATCGACTACGATTTTGAAGTCGCCCGCCGCACGCATCGCTTTGGCGTAACGAGCAACTCGTTCAGCTACACGGTGCAGTCGGATTTGCTGCCGGGCTTCGACTTCTCCTCGAACTACTCGCTGTTCCAGGGAGATCCACTCAGCGACACCGCGAAGTTCAAGCCCTTCCGTACGGGGCTCACGGCGACGTTCTCGATCGGCAAGAACAGCAATCCGTTCAAGACGCTACAGCGCATCTTCGGAGGCGGCGGAGAGCCGGATACGACACCGGTGGGCGCGAATCTGCGGGGGAACGGAATGAGCACCTACGGTGCGAACAGCATCAACGATCTGCCCGCGACAGCGGGATCCGTCGGCTCACGCTATCCGTACGCGATCAATTCCAATCAGGGGTGGAATCTCCAGGTCAGCTTCACGTCTTCGCGCTCGCGGCCGATCTCAGGTTCTAACGTGCGCGTGCTGGACGTGAGAGCGCTGTGCAAGCAGTTCCTCACGGATCCGATCGTCTATCAGCGCTGCATCGCGAACCCGCCGCCTGCCGATACGGTGTCGCAGATCATCGGCGGCGCCACGCAGTACGTGAGCCCTGCGCAGAGCACGCTCCGCGGTAACATGTCCTTCCACATCACCCCGCGCTGGTCGATGCAGTGGACGACGGGCTACGACTTCGAGCTGCACCAGTTTTCGGATCACGTGGTGAGCCTCCAACGCGACATGCACGACTGGCGTGCGATTTTCGCGTTCACGCAGGCGCCGAACGGAAACTTCGCCTTCAACTTCTATGTGTCGTTGATCGCGGAGCCGGATCTCAAGTTCAACTACGACCGGCGCACATACCGGCCTCAGGTGGTGCCGTAGCACTTTCGGTCGCTGAAAGCCGTCGTTGGGTGGGAGTGGCGAGAGGAGAGCAACTGACTGTATACGAATCAAATCAAAACAGACGAATCGAACCCGTCGGTAGTGAGCTCACTCGCGCTCCTTCATGGTCGAGCGAGCTGCTGCGGGGAACGGCCCAACTGTGACTGTTCCCTCGCGCGGCCGGTCAAGTGTCCACTCCAGCGGACACTCTTATCCAGGGCTGCTTCGATAAACAAGCCCGCCATATAACGTTATCCGAATGTGGCAATTGGCGCGTCGCGTGCAAACGAGCAGTTCATAACCTCTTCGGAGCTACCGATGCGTCCCGCGCTCGCAATCCCCATCGTTGCCCTGGTATTTGCCGCCTGCTCCAACGACAAAAGCACCGGCCCACGCGGCGGCTCCCTGGAGACGCCGGAGACATTGGTGTCGGTTTCGCTGAATACCGCCGTTCAGCTGTCCTGGAACCCGAATTCGCGACTCGCGAACCCGAACGATTTCTCGCATTACAACATCTATTCGACGTCCTACGATCTCGACCGCAGCACGTGCGACGACGCCGGCTGGGGTCTCGAGGGAACGTCTGTCTCTGAAGATTTTCTCGTCTCGGGACTCACGAACGGCGTGCCGCTCTGCTTTGCGGTGAGCGCCGTGAACACATCCGGCGATGAGAGCCCAGTGTCGGCCTATCGCAACGACACGCCTCGTTTCGACTCGCGCAACGTGCTCGTGTCCACCGCGCAGACGGATCTCTCGACGAGCGGCTTTCGCTTCGAGTTCGATAACTCGTCGCAACTCGGACAAATCCTGTCGGGCAGCCGGAACGACATCGACTTCCGCGTGGACCGGCATACGGATGGCACTCTCTGGTTGACTCCCGTACGGAGCGGCACGAGCGTCGTGCTCTACAGCCAGGATCCCGTGCAGGATCTGACGTCGATCGACATCGCGCCGGTCGGCGGCTACGTCACAGGCTCGGTGCAGGCGGTGCCCGGGTATGCCTACGTGTTCGAAACGCGGCTCAGCGATGGGCTGCACTACGGCGCGGTTCGCATCTCGCACACGTCGAGCGATAACGTGATTTTCGACTGGGCGTATCAGACGGATTTCGGCAACCCGGAGCTCAAGCGCGTGCGGTAGCCGATGGGGGGTCCCCGCTCGTAGCTTTGGCGCATGAAGCAGCGCATTCAGCTCGACGGGGACTCGCTCACGCTGCGCGAGGTGTGGCTCGTCGCCCATGGCGGCGGGGAAGTGGAGCTGGCGCCGCATGCGCGGTCGAAAGTCGCGCAGCGGCGCCACTTCGTTGACGAGATCGTGCGTCGCGGAGACGTCGTATACGGCGTGACGACCGGCTTCGGCAAGCTCTCCGAGATGTCGATACCGCTCGACCGGCTGAGCGAGCTTCAGATCAACCTCGTGCGCAGCCACGCCGCGGGCGTCGGCGCGCTGCTGCCCGAGCGCGAGGTCCGCGCCATGATGCTCCTGCGCGCCAACGTCATCGCGAAGGGATTCTCCGGCGCGCGCGCGGAGCTCATCGATTTGCTCGCCGCGATGTTGAATGCCGGGCTCTACCCCGAGGTGCCGGAACAGGGGAGCGTGGGCGCGAGCGGAGACCTGGCGCCACTCGCGCATCTTGCGCTCACGCTGATCGGCGAAGGCGTACTGCACCGCGGCGAGAACGTAGGTACCGCCGCGGCGATGCTCGAGAGCGTCGCGCTCGCGCCCGTCGTGCTGCAGCCGAAGGAAGGCATCACCCTCATCAACGGAACGCAGGCGCACACCGCGGTCGCCGCCGTGGCGCTCCTGGACATTCAGCGCCTGTGGCGCGTGGCGCACGCCGCCGGCGCGATGTCACTCGAGGGACTGATGGGCACCCCCGATGCGTTCGACGAGCGCATCCATCGGGCGCGCGGCCAGGTGGGACAGCTGCGCTCGGCCGCGCTGCTCCGCATGCTCCTCGCCGACAGCGAGATCCGGGAATCGCACCGCTCGGGCGATCCGCGTGTGCAGGATGCATACGCCCTGCGCTGCATGCCGCAGGTGCACGGCCCGGTGCTCGACGCGATCCAGTTTGCCGAGCAGATGGTTTCGCGCGAGCTGAACGCGGCAACGGACAATCCCCTCGTCTTCGACGACGGCACGCTGATGAGCGGCGGCAACTTCCATGGGCAGGCGGTGGCACTCGCGCTCGATGTGCTCGCGATCGCGATGACCAACCTCGCGACGATCGCCGAGCGGCGCATCGACCGGCTCGTGCACCCGGATTTCAATCAGGGGCTGCCGCCCTTCCTGAGCCCCGAGGCCGGTGTGAACTCGGGGTTCATGATGGCGCAGGTGACCGCGGCATCGCTGGCGAGCGAGTGCAAGGTGCTCTCGCATCCGGCGAGCGTCGACACCATCCCGACGGACGGTAACAAGGAGGACGTGGTCCCCATGGCGATGGGTGCCGCGTGGAAGCTGCGGCGCATCGTGAGCAACGTCGCGCACGTTCTCGCGATCGAGCTGATGTGCGGCGCGCAGGCGATCGATTTCCGCGCGCCGCTCAAACCTGCGAAGCGCGTCGCGCGGCTGCACGCGCACGTACGCGAGCTCGTCTCGCATCTCGATCGCGATCGCGTGCTGAGTGACGACATCGCGATTCTCCGCGCAGCGATCGGCGACGGCACCTTCGACGACGTGACACACCTCGACGACGAGCAGCTGGCGTTCACCCATTCCACTTCGATGTTCGTATGAGTGCAACTCTGATCGACGCACCGGCCGGCGCACGCCCCGTGCGCGCCCCGCGCGGCAGCACGATCTCGTGCAAGGGTTGGCAGCAGGAGGCCGCCCTGCGCATGCTCATGAACAACCTCGACCCCGAGGTAGCCGAGCGCCCCGACGATCTCGTCGTTTACGGTGGTACCGGCAAAGCCGCGCGCAACTGGGAGTGCTTCGACGCCATCGTGCGCTCGCTCCGCGCGCTCGAGAACGACGAGACGCTGCTCGTCCAGAGTGGCAAGCCGGTCGCGGTGTTCCGCACGCACGCAAGCGCGCCGCGCGTGCTGATCGCGAACAGCAACCTCGTGGGCCGATGGGCAACCTGGGATGTCTTCCGCGATCTCGAGCGCAAAGGGCTCATGATGTACGGGCAGATGACCGC
>JBDTXN010000032.1:0-24092 GCA_040006175.1 Gemmatimonadota bacterium
CTTCAAGCGCATCAATGCAGAACCATAAATCACAACGGCTTATAGGCTTTTCTTCAAGTAGTTTGCGAACCATGATGCTCGCGCTACTGCTTGGCAGTACGCTCAGCTCTCGGGCGCACGCGCAGGCGCAAACTCAACCCGCCGATCCGTATTCGCGCGCCGAGGGTTTCGAGCTCAGCTCGAAATTCGGTGAGGCTGCCGGGGCGTACACGGAAGCGCTCGCGCGAGATCCGGCGAACCTGCCCGCGCTGCTCGGACTCGAGCGCGTGGATGCGCAGCTCGGCCACCTCGAGCAGTTTCTGCCGGCAGTGGAGCGGGCGATCGCCGCCAAGCCGCAGCTCGCGCCGATTCGCGAGGCACAGCTTCGCACGCTGCGCTCGCTCGGCAAACGCGACCAGCTCCGCGACGCGTTCGAGCGCTGGCGCCGCGACGTGCCCGGCGATCCGACGCCAGCGCGCGAGTACTCGCGATTGCTGATCGCAGACGGGGACACGCGAGCGGCGGACAGCGTGCTGCGACAGGCGCAACGCGACGCCGGATCCGGACGTGGATTCGAGTACGAGCTCGCGCAGCTCCGTGCGGCCACCGGATTGTGGGATCTCGCCGCGCAGTCGTGGCGTGAGGCCGTAGAGGGCAACGCCTATCTCGATCAGGCAGCGACGTTCTCGCTCGTCGCCGCCCCCGCGACCTCGCGTGCGAGCATCGTGAAGGCGCTGCAGGCGTCGCCGGTGACCGTCTCTGCCCGCCGGGTGCTCGCGTCGCTCCAGCTCATGTGGGGCGCGCCGCGTGACGGCTGGGAGTCGCTGCGCGTTCTGTCTCCGGATAGCGCCGCGGTCGTTGCCTGGGGGGACTTCGCGACCAAGGCGGAGGCGGCGAGCGCGTGGCTCGTCGCTCGCGATGCGCTGGCCGCCGCGCAGCACGCGAGCCCGGAGCCGCGCGCGCTTGCTCGCGCCGCGTACGATGCGCTACGCGGCGGCGACGCCAACGGCTCACTCTATCTCGCGATGCTCGGCGAGCGCACGCTCGACTCGGCCACGGCCGCCGCGACGATCGTTCCCGTTCATTTGCGCGCGCTGGCCCAGGTGGGTCGGGTCGCGGAGGCGGCGCAGGTGATGAGCGGGTATGGGCGCTTCCTGCGTCCCGCGGATCGCGCGCCGCTGGAGCGGGTTCTCGCGTGGGGATGGATTCGCGCCGGTGATGTCGCGAAGGCGCGCGAGCTGCTGGCCCACTCGGATTCCGGAGACGCCGACGCGCTCGGATGGATCGCGCTCTACGACGGCAATCTCGCGGCGGCGCGCAAGTCGCTGCGCCCCGAGGTCGAGTCGTCGCCGGAGGCGCTGTCCGCGCTCGCGCTGCTGGCGCGCACGAAAGCCGACACCGCGCCGGTGACCGGCCGCGCATTCCTCGCGCTCGCGCGAGGCGATACCGCTGCCGCCGCAACGGGATTCGAGAAGGCCGCCGCCGAGCTCGGCGATGCTGCACCGCTGCTCCTTGCAACGGCCGCGCGACTGTACGCGGCGCACAATGGCGAGATGCAGGCGATCGCGCTCTGGACCGCGATCGTAACCAAGTCGAGCGACGCACCGGAGGCGCCGGAGGCGGAGCTCGACTGGGCGCGCGCCCTGCGTCACGGAGGCCAGAATCAGGCGGCCGTCGAGCGACTCGAGCACCTCATCCTCACCTACCCACAGAGCGCGCTCCTGCCTCAGGCGCGACGCGAGCTGGAGCTGGCGCGCAACGGCATCGCTCCGCAGAGCTGAGCAGTGCCCGCCTGTTATCTTTTCCGCATGCGGCTATGGAGAGCTGCCGTCGCGGTTCTTCTGTGCTTTCCGGGCGCCGCGCGAGCGCAGCATGTGCTCGTCCCGATGGACGATGAGCAGAGCAATCACCTGAAGGCATACGGCCTGACGTACGCGGCGTTGCAGGCTGGAGGCAAGGCCGAGTGGCTGCTCAATTATCGCGGCGGTGCCTTCCTGCTTCCCGACACGCCGGAGATCCGCCGCCGCGCCGGGCTGGACGGGGTGACCGCGGAGCCGCTCGACGACGGCGCGCTCGGTCAGATCCGCAGCCTCATGGCCAACGGCAACATGGACGCGGTGCCGCTCGAGAAGGCACCCCGGATCGCGATCTACACCGCGCCGTATTCGCCGCCGTGGGATGATGCCGTCACGCTCGCTCTCAAGTACGCGGGCATTCCGTACACGCCGATCTGGGATGATCAGGTCGAGCACGGCGAGCTCGCGAAGTACGACTGGATTCACCTCTTCCACGAAGACTTCACCGGGCAGCTCAACAAGTTCTACATCTCGTATCGTGGCGCGCCCTGGTTTGCCGAGCAGCAGGAGCGCTCTCTCGCGACCGCTCGTGCGCTCGGATTTCCGAACATTCCTGCGCTCAAGAAGGACGTTGCGGAGCATCTCCGCGAGTACGTGAGCAACGGCGGCTTTCTCTTCGCCATGTGCGGCGCCACCGAAACGCTCGAGCTCGCGATCGCCGCGCAGCATGTCGACATCGCGAGCGTGTTCGCAGACGGCACGCCCATCGACGAGCATGCCGACGAAAAGCTCGACTGGACCCGCACGTTCGCGTTTCGCGACGCGCACGTGGAGCCCTCGCCATACGTGAGCTCGATGAGCGACATCGACGGGCATCAGGCCAACGTGCCCGGCCGACGCCAGCCGCTCGGCACCTTCACGCTCTTCGGCTTCAGCGCGAAGTTCGATCCCGTTGCCTCGATGCTCGTACAGGACCATCGGTCGGTCATTGCCGATTTCTACGGCGTCACGACGAGCTTCGCGCGGCGGACGCTGAAGCCCGGCGTGACGATTCTTGCCGAGGAGCCTGGGGCGCCGTGGGTGAAGTACGTCCACGGCGACTACGGGAAGGGAAGCTGGACGTTCCTCGGAGGGCACGACCCGGAGGATCCGCAGCACGCGATCGGTAATCCGCCCACCGATCTCTCCCTGCATCCGAATTCCACCGGCTACAGGTTGATTCTCAACAACGTCCTCTTCCCGGCGGCGAAGAAGAAGCCGCTCAAGACGTGAGCACGCCGCTCACCGCTCGGGCGCCTTCGGGTCGCTACGGGGACGCGAACGGCGGCGACGAGTCGCGCCTCGCGCCATCGGCCGCCACGGGAATGCGCACCGCGATCCGTCTCGCGGGTGGTCGCGAAGTGTGCTTCGTGGCCACGGTTGACGACGAGGGGATCGTGCGCACGGCGCGCGTCGTCGCGCGTGGCGATGTGCAGAGTGTGCTCGCGCTTCCGGCGGTGGCCGAGCGTGGAGAAATGCTGCTGCACAATCATCCGTCGGGCGTGCTCGAGCCGTCCGACGCGGATCTGATCGTGGCGACGCGCATGCACGACGGCGGTATCGGCTTCGGCATCATCGACAACGATGCGACGGAGCTCTACGTCGTCGTCGAGGTGCCGAAGGCGCGCGTCACGGTGCCGATCGAGTCGAGTGCCGTCGCGCGGGCGCTGGGACCCGACGGGCTCGTTGCGGCGAAGCTCGCGCGCTACGAGGATCGACTCGCGCAGCGCGAGATGGCGGGAGCGATCGCGACGCTCTACAACGAGGGCGGCATCGGTCTCCTCGAAGCCGGCACCGGAGTGGGGAAGTCGCTCGGCTATCTGCTCCCGGCGCTACGATGGGCCGCCGCGAACGGCGAGCGCACGGTCGTCTCTACGAACACGATCAATCTGCAGGAGCAGCTCGTCGGCAAGGATCTGCCTTTTCTGCGCGACGCGCTCACGGACCAGCCGGTTCGCTTCGCGCTGCTCAAGGGATGGCGCAACTATCTCTGCCTGTATCGCCTCGAGCAGGCGTCGAGCTCTGCGCCCGGACTTTTCGCGGATGGCACCGCGAACGAGCTCGAGGAGATTCGCGCGTGGTCCGAGCGCACGGAGGACGGCTCGCTCGCGGATCTCGCGACGCCGCCGCGCGCGGAAGTATGGGACGAGGTGGCAGCAGAGTCGGATCTCTGCCTGCGCCTCAAGTGCCCGTTCTTCGACAAGTGCTTTCTCTTCGCGGCGCGACGTGTCGCTGCGCAGGCGGATGTCATCGTCGTCAATCATCATTTGCTGCTCAGCGATCTCGCGGTGCGGCGTGCGCAGCAGAATTGGGCAGATGCCGCGGTGCTACCCGCATATCAGCGGCTGATCGTGGACGAGGGACATCATCTCGAGGACGCCGCGTCGTCGCATCTGGGGACGACGGTGACCAATCGCGGGCTGCAGCGCCTGTTCGCGCGCCTCGAGCGGCGTGGCAAGGGGCTGCTCTCGGCGCTCGCGAACAAGCTCGAGTCGCAGAAGGATCTGATGAGCACCGCGAGCCTCGATCTGCTCCAGGCGAATCTCGCGCCTGCCGTGCACGCGGCGCGTGACCGCGCGCAGCAGGTGTTCGACTACCTCGATCGTTATCTGCAGACGTCGAACGAGCCGGTGGCGCGCCTCACCGCGGCGTTCGCATCGCATTCGATATGGAAGCAGGGGCTCGGCGAGTCACTCGGCGCACTGCTGCGCGAGCTCGCGCTGCTGCAGGATGGACTGCGCCTGGTGCGCGAGCGGATGGAGGCAGAGGGCAACCAGGCGCGCGAGGGAGTCGCGTCTCTTCTTTCGGAGATTCGCGGGGTGGCCCGGCGACTCGAGAGCGCGGGCGACGCGCTGCAGCGCGCGCTCGTCCCTGCGCCCGGCGACGAGGCGTCGCTCGTGCGATGGCTCGAGGTCCGCGGGCGCGATCGCAACGTCGCGGCGACGGCGGTGCCGCTCGACATCGCGCCCATACTGCGCGAGGACCTCTTCAAGCGCGTCACTACTGCAGTCGTCACGAGCGCCACGCTCGCGAGCGGCGATCACTTCGCATTTCTGCGCGCGCAGCTCGGCCTCGACGATGAGGCGCTCGGTGCGACGACCGCCGTATTTCCGTCGCCTTTCGATTATCAGGCACAGGCGATGCTCGCCGTTCCGACGGACTTCCCTGCGCCGAACGTCGATCCTGCGGGGCATCTGCGCGCGGTGATCGGTGCCACGACCGCGCATGCCACCGCGTCCGATGGTGGGCTGTTCGTGCTCTTCACGAGTCATCGCGATGTGCGCGAGGTCGCTCGCGAGCTGCGCACGCGCGGGCTGAATGCGAACTGGCCGCTGCTCGTGCATGGCGAGGAGCCGCGCGACGTGCTCCTGCGCCGCTTTCGCGAGTCGGGGCGCGCGATCCTGCTCGGCACCGCATCTTTCTGGGAAGGCGTCGATGTTGCGGGCGAGGCGCTGCGCGGGCTGGTGATCGCAAAGCTTCCGTTTCGTGTGCCTACCGAGCCGCTCACGGCTGCGCGAAGCGAAGCGATCGAAGCGCGCGGCGGCGACTCCTTCAAGGAGCTGATGTTGCCCCATGCGACACTTCGGCTCAAGCAGGGCTTCGGTCGCCTCATCCGCACCGGAACCGACAGGGGCGCGGTGGTGTTATGCGATCCGCGGGCGTGTACCAAGGCGTACGGCCGCGGCATCCTCGGTGCGCTCCCGCCGGCGCGGCGCGTGATTGCGCCATGGAACGTTGTGTTACGAGAGCTGCAGGATTTCTACGGCATTCCGAGCAACCCGGAGAACGTGTGAGCCGTCCAGGAAAGATCGTATGCGTGGGCCGCAATTACATCGAGCACGCGAAGGAGCTCGGTAACGAGCTACCGAAGGAGCCGCTGCTCTTTCTGAAGCCGCCCTCGAGTGTGATCGGAATGAACGATGCCATCGTTCTCCCCGCGCAATCGAAGCAGGTGGAGTACGAGGGCGAAATCGGCGTGCGCATCGCGACGAAGATCTTTCGCGCGAGTGAGGCCGAGGCACGTGCCGCAATCGGCGCGGTCGTTGCGGTAAACGACGTCACCGCGCGCGATCTGCAGAAGACGGATGGTCAATGGACTCGCGCCAAAGGCTTCGACACGTTCTGTCCGATAGGCTCCGATGCTGCCGTCCCATCAGATCTCGACAGCATCACCGTCGTGACGCGCGTCAACGGCGCCGAACGTCAGCGCGGCGTCGCCGGCGCCATGGCATTTCACATCCCCATGCTCCTCGCCTACATCACCACCATCATGACGCTGGAGCCAGGTGATATCGTCGCGACCGGCACGCCCGCCGGCGTGGGCAGGCTCTCGCCGGGCGACGAGGTCGAGGTCGAGATCGTGGGGCTGAGCAGCATCCGCAACACCGTTGTCGCGCACTGAGCCACTACTCAAACCACTCGCACATGCCACGCACGACCGCGCGCTACCAGACTCTCCCCGAGTACCTCCTCGCAGCGATGCCGCAGAAGAAACGGGATCTCCTTGCGAAGGGTGTGGACGTGATCGATCTCGGCGCCGGTGACGCGGACCTCGCGCCGCCGGTCGAGGCTGTAGAGGCACTCGAGAAGGCGGCGCACAACCCATCGATGAGCCGGTATGGTTTTGGCCTTGGACTTCCGGCGTTTCGCGAGGCCGTGTCACGATGGATGCAGCGCCGCTTCGGGCTCACCTTCGATCCAATGAAGGAAGTCGTGCCGCTCATCGGTTCGAAGGAGGGAATCGCGCATCTCGCGCTCGCCTACGTCGGAGCGGGCGACATCGCGCTCATTCCGGAGCCCGGCTATCTGGCGTACCTCGGCGGCTCGCTACTCTCCGAGGGAGAGGTGCACACAGTTGCGCTGCGCCCGCGCACCAACTTCCTGCTCGAGCTCGACGACGTGCCGGTCGACGTGCTTCGTCGCACCCGGCTCGTGTATCTCAACTATCCGAACAATCCGACCGCGGCGATCGCCCCGCGCGAATATCTCGAGCGCACGGTGAAGTTGTGCCGCGAACACGACATCCTGCTCGTCTACGACAACGCATACTCGGAGCTCGCCTTCGACGGCTACGTGCCACCGAGCATCTTCGAGATCGCGGGAGCGCGTGACGTGGCGATCGAGTTTCACTCGTTGTCCAAGACGTACAACATGACGGGGTGGCGTTGCGGCTGGGCCGTGGGCGCGCCGGAAATAGCGGGCACACTCGCGAAGGTGAAGTCGTTTATCGATACGGGGCAGTTCATGGCCGTTCAGGCTGCCGGCGTTGCCGCGCTCGATGCGTGGGAGCGCTTCCTGCCCGGGAACCTCGCGATCTTCAAGGAGCGTCGCGATGCATCCGTCGCCGCATTCAACGAAGCCGGCTTTCCATGCGTAGCTCCGAAAGCGACGATGTATCTCTGGCTGCCGCTGCCCGAGGGGCTGCCGAGTGCGGTGTTCGCCGAGCGTCTTCTCACCGAGGAAGGAGTAGTGGTACTGCCAGGATCGGCACTGGGAGCGGGAGGGGAGGGGTTCTTCCGCATCTCGTTCATTGCCTCGCCCGAGCGAATCGTGGAAGCCTCGCACCGCGCCGGTCGCGTGCTCAACGGTCTTCTCGCCACCGCGAAGTGATCTCCTCGTGAAGAAGCGCGAGCGCCGCCTCGACGGGTCGCTACTCGTCTCCATCGCCCTCCACATCGTGGTGGGCGCGGCACTCGTGCTCATTCTCTCCATTCCGAATCCGATCAGGCAGTGGCTCACGACGCAGCGCGGCGAGCCGCCGAAGGTCGAGCACATTACCTATGTCGCGACGCCATCCGCCGGAAGCGCAACTGCGCGCAGCGGCGGCGACAACGTGCCGGTGCGCGGCAAGACGCGATCGCGACCGCTCGTGGCTCCCACGACTATCCCCACCACTGTGCCGCCGGCGCCAGTGAGCACCGAGCCGCCTTCCGGCGCGGGGCCGGTCGTTGGCGCGGGTGGCCCCGGCGCGGGCGTGACGCCCTCGTACGGCGACCCGCGCGTGTGGGCGCCCACGGGTCCGACGTATTACGCGCCGAAGACGCAGGCGGAGCGGCTCGACAGCGCGATCTCATTGCGCGTGTTCGCGCACAACGACTCGATGGCGCTCTACAACAGCGCTAAGCAGCCCGGCGACTGGACGTTCGAGAAGAACGGCCAGAAGTACGGCATGGACCAGCAGAAGATCTATCTGGGGAAGCTGGCGCTGCCGACCGCGTTGCTCGCGCTACTGCCGCTCAACGTGCAGGGCAATCCCGCACGGTATCAGAACGACCGCATGAAGGAGAGCCAGCGACAGGAGATCTTTCTGAACGCACAGCGCGCGATGGACAACGACGAGTTCAAGGATGCCGTCAAGCACATCCGCGAACGAAAGGATCGCGAGCACAAGGCTGAGCTGGCGGCGAAGCACGCGCAGCAACAATCGCAGCAACAGGCGCACCAGGATCAGGAGCCCGCCACGAACGATCAGTCGTCACCGCCTGCGCCACCGTCACCCGCTCAGCAGCCGGCGCAGATTCCGTAGCGTGCGCGTGCGCCCGCCTGGGGTGCCGCGTACTACTCGACCAGCGCGAGCTCCTCGTGCTCCTGCACTTCCTGGAACGGACGAAAGACGCCGCAGATCTTGCCGATGATCGCGAAGTCGTCGCACTCTTTCACGACGATCTCGTGCTCGGCCGGATTCGCCGGAACGAGCACCACCACGCCATCGCGATGCGTGAACGTCTTCACAGTGGCGTCCTCGCCGAGTCGCGCGGCGATGATCATCCCTTCCTCGACTTCGGTGCCCGGCTGGATCATCACGAAGTCGCCATCGAAGATACCGCGGCCGATCATGCTGTCGCCCTGGATCTTGAACCAGAACACATCTTCGGCCGGCAGAAAGCGGCGATCTACGGTGATGTATCCTTTCCGATGTTCCGGAAGCAGGATCGGATCGCCCGCGGCGATCTTGCCGTAAAAGGGAATAGGTTGCGTGCGTCGCGCGCCCTCGAAGCCGAGCAGGCGTACGCCGCGTGACCGCGATGGGTCGCGCTCGATGTAGCCCTTCCGCTCGAGCGAGTGGAGGAGCTCCGACACCGTCTTCGTCGACTTGATTCGAAACCGCTTGCCGATCTCGCGCACACTCGGCTGATACGTGTGCGTGGTGAGGAAGTCGAGCAAGTAGTGGTAGACCTTCTCTTCGATGGCGCTCAAGACTTCCGGCATGCTTCCTCCTAGCCAAGTAGTGCCGCCGCATCTCCGCTTGCATGGGCTTCGGCTCTTTCAGTAGATCCGCGCGTGGCGGGCCATGCATGATCACACAGCGGGCGCCCTCAGGTGTTCGAACGCATCTCGTAGTCGCTTGTTCGTCAGCTCAGGTCCCATTGCGATCAGAACCTCGAAAATACCGGGACTTACAGTGAGCCCAGTCAGCGCAACCCGGAGAGGCTGAAATATCTTCCCTGCTGCTACTCCGCGTGCGGTCGCGAGCGCCCGCAACGCCTCTTCGAGCGATTCCGGCGTCCAGGTGGAAATTGAGGCTAGCTGCTCCTGCACGGCGTGCAGTAGCTCGCTGGTCGCCTCGCGATCCTTCCACTGCTTTTCGACCGCCTCTGAATGGTATACGATGTCGCCCGGAAAGAATGGGGCGGCCTGGCGTACCATGTCCAGTATCGTTCGGGCGCGGACCTTCAACAGTTCGATCAATTCAAGATACCACTCGCGTCTGCTTTCCAACATTTCCCCGGTGGCGATCCCTGCCTCAATAATTGCCGGAGTGAGGCGTGGCTCGAGTTCCATGGCCGATACGCGGCTCAAGTGCTGACCGTTCATCCATTCGAGCTTCTTCGTGTCGAAAATGGCCGCCTTTTTCTGGAGCCCGCCCAGCGAAAAGAGCGCGATCATCTCCTCGAGCGTCATCACCTCCCGATCGCCTCCAGGCGACCATCCCATAAGCGCCAGGAAGTTCACCATGGCGCCGGGAAGGATCCCTTCCTTCTGGTAGTCGGCGACTGCCGTCGCTCCGTGGCGCTTGCTCAGCTTCTTGCCATCCATGCCGTGGATCATCGGTACGTGCGCGAACCGCGGCGGCTCGGTGCCGAGCGCGCGATAGAGCAGGATCTGCTTGGGAGTGTTCGAGATGTGATCATCCCCGCGCATCACCAGCGTGATTCCCATGTCGATGTCGTCGGAGACGACGGCGAGGTTGTAGATCGGCGTCCCATCGGAGCGGAGGATGACGAAGTCCTCGATGTCCTTGTTGGGAAACGCGATGTGCCCGTGCACCGCGTCCTCCCAGTCGGTCTCGCCGTCCGGTACACGAAATCGTACCACGAATGGCATCCCACTCTTCACGCGACGCTCGATCTCGTCGGGCGCCAGCAGATCGCAGCGGCGATCGTACTTGAAACTGTCCTTTCGCGCGGCCGCCTCCTGGCGCAGCACTTCGAGCTCGGCGGGCGTGCAGAAACAGCGATAGGCGGCGCCTGACTCGAGCAGAAAGTTCGCGTCGCGCTGATGACGCGCGAGGCCGAGCGCCTGGTGCACCACCTGCTCATCCCAGTTGAGACCGAGCCACTCGAGTCCTTCGAAGATCGCGCGCTCGCTTTCGTCCGTGCTGCGCGCCTTGTCGGTGTCTTCGATGCGAAGCAGGAAGGTACCGCCCGTCTGACGGGCGTAGAGCCAATTGAACAGCGCCGTGCGCGCGCCTCCCACGTGGAGGTATCCGGTGGGGGACGGAGCAAAGCGAACGCGTGGTGCTGCGAGTGGATCGGGCATTGGATGCGTAAAGGACAAAAATACGACAGGTCCGCCGATCGTTGACGGACCTGCGGGCCAGACGGATAAGTCTAGGCTGAAAACGTTAGCTACGCTATTTCGCTGAGCGGATTTCGCGCGCTCGATCACTGCGTGCAATGCAAGTCCTCACGTGGGTGTCAGGGACTACGTACATTGCCTACGTAGTCCAGATCGTGCGAGACGCGACGGACCCCATGATGCACTGTCGCTTCCTCGAGCACGATCGTTCGAACCCAGGAAGCCTCCATGTGCGGCATCGTCGCGCTCTTCTCACCGCGCGAAACGATCGCGCCCCGCGATCTCGAGTGCGCCACGCAGCGGCTGGTGCAGCGAGGACCGGACGGTCAGCGCACCTGGGTGGCGCCGCACGGGCGCATCGGGCTCGGACACGCGCGCCTGAGCATCATCGACCTTCGCACAGGCGACCAGCCGATCGAAAGTGAAGATGGCCGTATTCACATCGTCGTAAACGGCGAGTTCTACGACTACGAGCGCATTCAGCGCGAGCTCGAATCGCGCAGCCATCGCCTTCGCACCCGTTCCGACAGCGAGATCGCGCTGCATCTGTACGAGGATCTTGGCACCGGGTGCCTGCACGAGCTGCGCGGCGAGTTCGCCTTTGCGCTCTGGGACGAGGCGAATCAGACGCTCTTCGCGGCGCGCGACAGATTCGGCATCAAGCCGCTCTTCTACGCCGTGCACGACGGCGCCGTGTACGTGGCCTCCGAGGTGAAGGCGCTCTTCGCTGCCGGCGTACCGGCGCGGTGGAACCAGCAGATCATCTTCGGGTCGCTGCCCGGCGGGCATCCAACGGAGACCTTGTTCGAGGGAATCTCCCAGGTGCCGCCGGGGCATTTTTTGCTCGCGACCAAGGGCTACGTGCAACTCCATCGCTATTGGGATTTCAATTATCCCGATGCGAACGCGCCGGTCGCCAGGTACGACGATCGCGAGCACGCCGAGCGGCTGCGCGCGACGCTCGAAGAGGCAGTGCGTCTCCGCCTGCGCGCCGACGTACCGGTCGGATGCTATCTCAGTGGCGGCCTGGATTCCTGCGCTGTGCTCGGGCTTGCCGCGCGTCATCACCGCGATCCGATTCGCGCCTTCACGCTGACGTTCGACAAGGTCGCATACGACGAAGGCCCGATCGCCAGGGAGATGGCGGCGCTCGCGGGTGCGGACTTCTTCCCCGTGCCCATCAAGCAGTCCGATCTTGCCGATCACTTCTTCGATGCCACCGCGTACGCCGAGGCGCTGTGCTTCAATGCGCACGGAGTTGCGAAATACCTGCTGAGCGACGCCGTGCGGAAGGCGGGCTACAAAGTGGTGTTGACCGGCGAGGGATCCGACGAGATTCTCGGAGGCTATCCGCATTTTCGCCGCGACATGCTGCTGTACGACAACGCGGGGCAGGATCCCGTCGTCGTTGAGCAGATGCTCGCCGACCTCGCGCGCGCGAACGAGGTGTCTCGAGGCATCCTGCTTCCGGATGGTGACGGCGTGTCGACGGAGAGTGTGACGCGCCGGCTCGGCTTCACACCGTCGTGGCTCGAAACGTATGCCTGCAACAGTCTGAAGCTTCGCGCGCTTTTCTCGCCCGGCTATGCCGCGGATGTCGAGTGCCGCGATTACTTCAAGACGATGCTCGACAGCATCGACATCCCCCGTCAGCTGAAAGGGCGTCCGCCGGTTCACCAGTCCCTCTATCTGTGGGGCAAGACACTACTCCCCAGCTACATTCTCACGACGCTGGGCGATCGCATGGAGATGGCGCACTCCGTCGAGGGACGTGTGCCGTTTCTGGATCACCACGTCGTGGAGCTGCTGTGCTCGATGCCCTTGAATCAGAAGATTCGCGGAGCGACGGAGAAGTACGTCCTGCGCGAGGCGACGAAGAGTGTGATTACGGATACCGTGTACCGCCGTCAAAAGCACCCGTTTTTGAGCCCGCCAGCAACGCTCGACCCGTCCGGACGCTTCAACGAAATGATGCAGGACACACTGCGAGGACCATTGCTCGCGTCTCTCCCGTACTTCGAGCCTCGCAACGTTGCGGCGCTTCTGGATCGCCTGCCGACGATGGACAGCGGCGAGCGCACGACGACCGATCAGGTGCTGATGATCATACTGAGCGCGTGTGCGCTGCAGGATCGCTACCATCTGGTGTGAGCTGCTCGTGCGATCGCTCGTTAGGCCAACCGGTAGAAACGAGAAAGCCCGCGACGCATCGCGGGCTTTCTCTCACCAGCGGAGCGGGAGGGATTCGAACCCTCGATAGGGCTTTACAACCCTATAACGGTTTAGCAAACCGCCGCCTTCAGCCTCTCGGCCACCACTCCCGAAACCGGGATCGTCTCCGGGCGTCAAGTATACTCAACGGAGGGACGATGCGGTACCGGCCGAGCGGCTCCGCTGCGTGATCGACATCTCCGCTGACGCACTTGCGCGCCGGGCAGTGCCATAGACGACGGACAGGGTGGGATTCGAACCCACGAGACCCGTGAAGGTCTGCCGGTTTTCAAGACCGGAGCATTCAACCGCTCTGCCACCTGTCCCGGAGCCGGACGTCGAACATCCGGCATCGCGACTCGCGCAAAATCGCATGCTTTCGGCGCGCGCGCCACGTCGACCGAACTCTAGCGAGTAGATCGCCGGGAAATCAGCGTCGCAAGGGCCCGAGCCGTGGCAGGAGGAATCGGTCGTCGATTCAGGGACACGGGAAACCGGATGCAACCGCGCGCGTTCATCCGATGGGCGCGCGCGAGTCGTTGCGCGGGCATCTCACCAGCCGGAGCCGCATGGTCATGGAAAAGATTGGGTCGCCCGACACGTTGCGCGTGAGCGTCCTCGATCAGACGCCAGTGCCCGAGGGCACCACCAGCGCGCTGGCGTTGCGCAACTCCGTCGATCTCGCGAGACACGCGGACGCACTCGGATTCCATCGCTACTGGCTTGCAGAGCATCACGGCAGCCCCATGATAGCCGGCCCCTCGCCCGAGGTGCTCATCGCCGCCATCGCGTCCGCAGTCCCGCGCATACGCGTCGGGAGCGGCGGCGTCATGCTCCCGCATTACAGCGCGCTCAAGGTCGCGGAGAACTTCAGCGTGCTCGCCGGCCTATTTCCGAACCGCATCGATCTCGGCCTCGGGCGCGCGGCCGGAACCGATTCGGAAACCGCGTTCGCGCTGCAGCGGGACCGGCGCCAGCGCTCGCCCGACGATTTTCCGCAACAGCTCGCGGAGCTGCTTGGCTACCTCTACGATCGCCTCCCGCAGGAGCATCCCTTTCGCCGCCTTGCAGCGCTGCCGGGATTGCCGCAGCGACCCGAGCCCTGGCTGCTGGGCTCCTCGCATCAGAGCGCGATCTGGGCAGCCGAGCTCGGGCTGCCGTACGCATTCGCGGATTTCATCAATCCGGCGGGCGCCGAGATCGCGGCGCTGTATCGAGACCGTTTCGAGCCATCCGAGGAGCTCGCGGAGCCGCGAGTGATGGTCGCGGTGTCCGCGATCAGCGCCGACACCGACGACGAGGCGGAACGGCTCGCGTCGAGCATGCGCATGGCCATCACCCTTCTCCGCGCGGGGAGCTCGATCGCCATCCCCACTGTGGAGACTGCGCTGGAATTTCTCGACCGCTATCCCTCGTCGCACTCGCTACCGATGGGCAGACGCGCCGTGGTGGGCGATGCGCGCGTTGTGAGGACGGGACTCGAAGCGGTCGCGCGGGAGTACGGCGCCGAGGAGGTGTTGGTCGTGACGATCACTCACGATCACGACGCGCGCATTCATTCCTACGAGCTCATCGCGAACGCCTTCGATCTCCAGGGCGCGACGGCGCCATCGTCTCCCGACGTGCGAGCGACGCAGGCGGCGTAGTCAACGCTCGGCCAGCTCGTAGTAGCTCTCGATCGCCCACGCGATGATGCGGTCGGTGTAGATGAGCCGGTGCGCCTCGGTGTTGTCATCCATCGAGATCTCGCGCACCAGCGCCTTCAGCGCTCGCACGAGCCGTTCGGGCGGACACTGGTGCAGTCTCGCGTGCAACGCTGCCATGCGAACGGTCTCGTGCAACACTCGGGGATCGTACCGGCTCGACGTGCGCTCTGCGCGCATCGCCTCGGTGATTGCCGCAGCATCGGCCTGAAATACGGCCGTTCCCTCGTAGGCTTCGGGCTCCCCCTCCATCATCACCGCCATGCGTTGGCGCCCACCCGAATCATTTCTTCGGGTGAGTGCCGCTGTCCGACATCTTCGTTCCTGTGCCCGAGTCGTTGCCGAGCGGCACGGCGGGCGCGGACGCGGGAAGCTGGGGATTGAAGAGGCGACTCAGATCCGTCGCGTCCGCAAGTGCGCGCCCCGTCTCCATCAACTTTCGCGACTGCGCGGTGTCGCCGTGCTGCTGCGCAATGTCCGCAAGATCGACTGCGGTCGTGATGTAGATGTAGGGGATGCCGACGGATGCCTTGTCGACCCACAAGCCGCGCTTGATCACCGCCGCGGGTCCGCGGAAATCGTTGTACCAGAGCTCGTGTGTGCGCGCCACGTCGACGAACCCTTCGCCCTGAAGCAGCACGGTGTCCTTGCCCGGTGTCGGCGTGTTGGGGAGCAGCTTTCTCGCGAGCCCCTGCATCAGCAAGTATTGTCCCATCCCGAGCACGTCCTGCGGATAGCTGCCGGCGGTGCGGCTGAAGTAAAACGGGCGATTCGGATAATCGTCGAGAATCATGCGCAGCACGACGATGTCCGCCTTCTGCAGTGGCTGGGGTTTGATCGTCGCCTCGATCGTCCCCTTCTTGAAGAGCTGCGGCTCGCGAATGTCGAGATACTCGGGGAGGCTGTCCGCCTGCACGGTGGTCATGTGCAGCGGCGGTCCTTTCGGCATCGGCCACTGACGCCCGCGGTAGATCGCGGGTCCCTTCGCCGCATCGTACGGGTAGACGGGCCGACGGATGAGCTGCCGCACGTACCAGTCGGTGTTCAGCAGCGACGTGCAGAGCACGAGGACGTCCTTGCGCACCCCCTCCACCTCCTGCGCGTACCAGAGCGGGAAGGTGTCGTTGTCGCCGGCGGTGATCAGGATGCCGTATGGCTCGACGGAATCGAGCAGGTCGTGGGCAAATGCGAACGTGTCCGTCTGGCCGGAGCGCGATGCCGCCTTCCAATTCGTGAACAGCGGCACGAGCGCGAAGGCGAGAATCCACGAGCTCGCGAGCCAGGACGTCTTCCGCGGCGTCTCCACCACCTCGCGTCCGACCTTCAGCTCGTCGCTCCCGAACATCGCCGCGACGCCCTCCCAGATGTACACGAGACCAAGTGCAGTCCACACACCCCAGGCGGAGAACGCGACGATGAAGAAGTAGTCGCGGTCGCGCACCTCGCAGGCGACGTCAGGCGGGTTGTTCATCGCCAGACACTGCGAGTGGCCGTATTTGAAGTTGAGGTAGTAGATCAGCACGACGGTGAGCGTCAGCATGAACGTCGCGAAGTACCAGAACGACTTGCGATCGCGGCGCCAGTGCACGTACCCGCCCATCAGGCCGAGCAGCATGTAGATCATCGCGAGAATCAATTGCGCTCGCGGATACTGATCCTTCACGTCGCGCAGCCACTGCCACTTGAAATAGAGCCAGTACATGCCGAGCTGGCCGGAGAAGTACGGCGCTTGCCTGTCCAGCAGCGCGGGCTTGCCGTACTGCCCGCGATTGAAGTTGTAGAGAAAGGCATTCCACGTCGTGGGCTCCCCCTCGTTGATCGGAGGGAAGTGCGCCGCACGGATGGGCTGCGTCAGGAAGGGCGACATCCCGAGGAGCAGCGCACCGATGCTGATGGCAATCAGCTTCCAGCGCAGAAACGTGTTCGGTCGACGCACCGCGACCGCGACGACGACCGCGGGTCCGGCGAGAAAGCCCATCATGTGATTCGCGTAGCCGAGCCCGAGCAGGTACGCGATGATGACGAGGAGCCGGTCCGCCATCGGTCCATCCGGATCATCCGACCAGCGTACCGTGAGCCACGAGATGATCGCAAGCCCCATGAGCGAGACGGTGTACACCTTCTCGTTCACGACGGACTGATTCCAGACCGTGAATGCGGTCGCACCGATCAGCGCCGCGAGCGCACCGCCGGTGAGTCGCTGCCACCGCTCGGTCAGCCAGCCCACGAGAACGCGCTCGGTGACCAGAAACCACATGCCGGCCGCCACGGCACTCGTGAGCGCGGCGAGGATGTTCACCTTCGTTGCGACGCTGAGCGTGCCGAGCGGCAGGATAGCGAAGAAGCGCCCGATCAACACGAAGAGTGGATTGCCCGGCGGATGCGGGATGCCGAGCACGTACGCCGCGGAGATGTACTCGCTCGTGTCCCACATCGCGGTGGACGGGGCCAACGTTGCGAGATAAATGGCGAAGATGACGAGCGAGGTGATCGTCGCGGCCAGGTAGGACGGACGATAGTCGAGATCGGTGCTCTTCGGAGGCATATTCTGGGAGTCGGGAACGCGCGGCCGCCGGCGCGTTCGCCGGCCCGGATCAGCAGTGCAAGATGGAACGGGCGCCACGCCGAGGCAACGAGCGTGTGGGAGGGAAGAGACAACTGACTGGACACGAATTTGAAAACAAAAAGGACGAATTGAACCCGACGTGGAGCGAGGGCGTACCGGCCACGTCAAGCATTGCTCTGTTGGTTGTCGTCGTTTGAGATCAGTGCGTTTAGGCGACGCTCTCGGACGTAGAGGGATCTACCAAAGAAAAGAACCCGATGCGCGACTGTGCGCTTACCGACTCGCTCCGCGTCGGATTCAATTCGTCCTTTTTGTTTTTTCAAATTCGTGTACAAGGCCGTTGACCTACCCCCTCCCCGGCAAAGATCAGTGCCTGAACAGCCGCACCCCGGTGAACACCATGGCCATGTCGCGCTCGTTCGCCGCGGCGATCACTTCGGCATCGCGCACCGATCCGCCCGGTTGGATGATCGCCGTCACTCCCGCCTCGGCCGCGTGATCCACGCCATCGCGAAAGGGGAAGAATGCGTCGGAGCCCAGCACGGTGCCGGCGGGATCGAAGCCGGTCGTGCGCGCCTTGTGCACCGCGAGGAAGGAGGCGTCCACGCGCGACATCTGTCCCGCACCGATGCCGATCGTCGCGCCGTTGCGCACGAGGACGATGGCGTTCGACTTCACGCTCGCGACCGCGCGCCACGCAAAGAGCAGATCGTCGCGCTCGGCGTTCGTCGGCGCGCGCTCCGTCACCACGTTCCAGCTCTGGAGACTGTGGTCGATCGACGGGCGATCCTGCACGAGCATGCCGCCGCGCACGCGCTTGAAGTCGAGTGAGCCTGGAGGCCAGGTCGCGCGTCCTTCGAGCACGCGCAGATTTTTCTTGCGGCCGAGGATCTCCACCGCGCCCTCGCTGAACGACGGAGCCACCAGGCACTCGACGAACAGACTCGAGATCACGTCCGCGAGCTTCTCATCGACGGGCACGTTGAAGGAGATCACGCTGCCGAATGCGGACACGGGATCGCACGCGAGCGCCTTCTGATACGCCTCGAGCGCAGTCGCCGCGACCGCGAGACCGCACGGCGACGTGTGCTTCACGATCGCGCAGCAGGGAAGCCCGTCACCCAGCATGTCCGTGGCGAGCAGTGCCCCCTCGAGGTCGAGCAGGTTGTTGAAGCTGAGCTCTTTCCCACCACGCTGCGTGAGCGACGCGAGTCCCGCCCCACGATGCTCGACGTAGAACGCCGCCTCCTGCCCGGGGTTCTCGCCGTAGCGCAGCGACTGCCGGCGGTCGAGCGAGAGTGGGAGCTTCTCCGGGAAGCGCTCGTTGCGCAGCCTCGAGAACCATCCCGCGATCGCCGCGTCGTACGAGGCCGTGTGCGCGTACGTCTTTTCCGCGAGCATTCGCCGGAGCTCGAGATCGTCACTCTTCGCATCGAGCGCCGCGAGCACGTCGCTGTAGTCCGATGGATCGACAATCACGTACACCGACTCGAAGTTCTTCGCCGCGGAGCGAAGCATCGATGGCCCGCCGATGTCGATGTTCTCGATCACCTCTTCGGGGCGAACGCCGGCGCGCGCCGCAGTCTCGCGGAACGGATAGAGATTCACGGCCACGAGATCGATCGGCTCGATGTCGTGCATCGCCAGCGCCTCCATGTGGTCGGGCAGATCGCGCCGCGCCAGCAGGCCGCCGTGTACGCCCGGATGGAGCGTCTTCACACGCCCGTCGAGCATCTCCGGGAAGCCGGTGACATCGGCGACGTCGCGGGTCGTGACTCCAGCCTCGCGCAGCGCGCGCGCGGTGCCGCCGGTCGAGATGATCTCCCACCCGCGAGAGGTGAGCGCGCGCGCCAGCTCGGCAACGCCGGTTTTGTCGGAAACGGAAATGAGTGCGCGGGGCATGTGGTCGAAGAGGGCAATCAGGCAGAGAGGGCGATACCGATTGCGTCCCGCAGCGCGGCATCGTCGAGCGAGTCCAGCACGAAGGCTGCATCATCGAGCTTCGGCAGGTGCATGTGCGTCGCGCGGCCATTCTCGTCGAGCGAGATGCGCGACTGCGCCACTGCGAGAATCGCGGGCGGGTAGAGCGCATGCTCGACGCGCAGCACGCGATCCGCGAGCGCCTTCGGCGTGTCCGCCGAAAGCACCGGCACCGGCCACTGCGCGATGATCGCGCCGTGATCGTAGCGCTCATCGACGAAGTGCACCGTTGCGCCCGACACGCGTGCGCCCGCCGCAATCACCGCAGCGTGTACGCGCGAGCCATACATTCCGCGCCCGCCAAACGCAGGGAGGAGCGCGGGGTGCACGTTCACGATTCGTCCGCGGTACGCATGCACCACGACTTCGGGGACGAGCCGCATGTAGCCGGCGAGCACGACGAGATCGATGCGATGCGACCGCAGCTCCGCGAGCAGGCGGTCGCCGCCAAGCGTGCCACCGTCGATCGCGGCCGCGGCGACGTCGCGCGTGCGCGCATAGGCGAGCGCACCGGCATCGGTGTGATCGGAGAGCACGAGCGCCATCTGCGCCATGCTCGCGCGATCGGAGCGCGACAGAAACTCGTGGAGCGCACGCAGATTGGAGCCGCGGCCGGACGCGAGCACGGCGAGGCGGGTCGGCATGACGTGAGTCTACCCGCCCCGAGGCGCGCTAGATAGTGGGAGCGCGGCGAGTATTCGGTCCACCGCGGCACCCAGGCTCGTGGAGATGGCGAAGGCATCGCGCGCGGCGACGACGTCCACGCCAGGAGTCGTGTCGCGAGGCACCAGAATCCCGCGCCCGCCATACGCCTTCGCGGGCTCGATATCGCGCAGCCTGTCTCCCACGTACCACGATTTCGCGAGATCGATACCGTGCTCGGCCGCGGCCTGCCGGTACAGCGCCGTGCGTGGCTTGCGGCAGTCGCACGGCGGGGAGGCCTCGGGCGCGTGAGGACAGTAGTAGGTAGTCAGCACGTGCGCGCCGCCCGCCGCGAGCAGCTCATCGATGCGCGCCCGCACCTGCTCGTACTGCTCCACCGTGTACAGTCCGCGCGCGATGCCGGATTGGTTGGAGACGACGATCACCGGAATGGCCGCCGCGTTCACGCGCGCGATAGCAGCGGCCGCGCCGGGAATCAGCCGCACGTTCTCCGCGCTGGCAACGGCGACCGTGTCGACGTTGATCGTGCCGTCGCGATCGAGAAAGAGGGCGGGACGCAGGTCGGTCATACCGGCGGCTTCTTTGCGGTGTCCGCACGCGTCGGCGGCGGCGTTTCAGGCCTCGCGCTCGGAGACGTCGTGGCCGGCGGCGCCGCGCCGTTCTTCTGCGGAGGCGGAGGCGGTGCAGGCTTGGGCACGGTGAACGATCGGATCGAGCTCGCCGTGACACCCATCAGATTGTGGATGTCCTTCGCCTCGACACGATACGATGCGCCCGGTGTGAGCGGCCGCGTGAGCGGGATCAGCACCTCGCTCACCGGAACCGGCTTGCTTGGCGCGATGGTCGCAAGCACGGCCGCGCGACGAAGCGCCGCGCGCGCGTTGGAGTCCGTGGGCACCCTGTGCTGGGACTCGTACTGACGACGGAAGGTCGTATCGTGGCCTGCGCGAATCGAATCGGCGCGCGCCACGGAATCGGCACGCTGCTTGTCCACCTCGCGCGCGGAGATGATCGCCTTCGTCGGCACGAGCGACGAGTCGGCCGCACGTACCATGATGTGCGCGCTGTCGAACGACTGCTTTGGATCGACCGGCTTGTCGAAGGTTGCGTGCAGCGTCAGCGAATCCCTCACCTCGACCGTCACGATGTGCGGACCGATCGAATCGTGGATGAACGTGAGCAGTTCGACACGCGCGGTGTCCTTCAGCGTGAGCGTCAGCGAATCCTGGAGCTCGTGCGGATCGAGATCGTGATTGGTGTTCGCATCGATCCAGCCGACGATCGTGAACGAGCCCGGCGGAATGTGCGAGATCGTGAAGTGGCCGAGAGAATCCGCGCGGTCGATGTAGACGGTGCTGTCGGGATGCGCGACCGCCTCGACCAGCGCGTTCGGCGCGGGGCGCCCCGCAGGCCAGTCGAACACGATGCCGGAAATCGACCCTCCGGCAATCCGAGGACCTGTCGAAAAGATGAGGCGAAAGCCGCGTTTGTCCGCGTTGCCGCGCAGATCGGAGATCCCGGGTTGCACGTCGATCGTGTACGTGGTATTGGGCTTCCAATCCTTGTGACCGCGCACGGTGAGCCGCGAGCGATGCCAGCCGACGCGCGGCTGGCCATCTCGCGGCGAGATCAGCACGAGCGCATCGAGCGAGCTGGCCCCTCCGGGCCTCTCGCTGAGCACCTCGTCGTACTGGAGATCGACTTCCTTGTCCGACACGTTGCGCGCATTCGTGTCCGGATTCGTCTTGAGCAGCTTGGGCGGCTCCTTGTCGGGCGGCCCGCCGGGCGGGAAGCCCTGCTGCGCGCACGCGCCGAGTGCGAGGGCTGCAGCGAGAGAGATCAGCCGGCGCACAGCGTCCTCTTCTTGCTCGCAAGCTGCTCGCGGCGCGTGCTCCACTCGCCCAGCTTCGTTCGCTCGGCCTCGACCACCTCGGGCTTCGCGCGCGAGACGAAGCTCTCGTTGGCGAGCCGCTGCTCGAGCGACGCCAACTGCTTCTCGAGCTGCGCGAGCTCGGCGCTCACGCGCGTGCATTCCTTCTCGATGTCCACGAGTCCCGCGAGGAGCACGACCACTTCGGAGCCGTCGGGCAGCAGCGCATGCGCCGCAGCTCCAGTTGGGCCCTGCGTGCTCGCCGTGATCGTGGCACGCGCGAGGCGGCCGATCAGATCACTTTCTTCGCCGAGCACCCCCACGGCGCGCGCATCGCGCCCGACGACCACTGCGTCGACCATCTTGCCCGGTGGAACGTTGTACTCCGCGCGAATCTGCCTGATCGCGCTCACCGCCGAGCGCGCGATCTCGAACTGCGGTGCGCGCGCGCGCGACTCGCCAGGCGCGGGCCATGCTGCGCGCGCCAGATACTCGTTTGCGGCGCGCGTGGGAAGCCGCTGCCAGAGCGCCTCGGTGACGAACGGCACCACGGGGTGCAGCAGGCGAAGCGCCTGATCGAACACGTGCACGAGCACGGCGCGCGCGACATCGCGGTCGGGCCCCTCTGTGGAGACGCGAAGCTTTGCGGCCTCCACGTACCAGTCGGCGAGCTCGTTCCAGACGAAGCGGCGCGCGCTCTCGACGTATTCGCTGAGCCGCATCCCCTGCGTGAGCTCGCGCTCGCTCCACCTCTCATCGCCGGGACGCGCGGGACCCAGCGATGCATCGGCTTCGCGAATCGCGGCGTCCAGGCGGTCGAGGATCCATTCGTCCGCGCGCGTGAGGCGGCTTTTCGCGATGCTCGCCAGCGGCTGCACGTCGCCATCACCGACGTTCAGCAGCAGAAAGCGCCCGATGTTCCAGAGCTTCGTTACGAAGTTGCGCCCGGTGGCGAAAGACTGATCGAGGTTGTCGGGGTCGAGCATGACATCCGCGCCCATGCCCATGCCGGCGATCACCGTATAGCGGAGCGCGTCGGCACCGTACCGCGCGACGACGTCCAGCGGATCGATGCCGTTGCCGAGCGACTTGGACATCTTGCGATGCTGCATGTCGCGCACGGTGCCGGTGAGATACACCGTGTGGAACGGCGCGCGCCCCTCGAAGTGGTAGCCGGCCATGATCATGCGCGCGACCCAGAAGAACAGAATCTCCGGCGCGGTCACGAGAGCATCGGTCGGGTAGAACGCCTTCAGATCAGCGCTCGACTCGTCCGGCCACCCGAGCGTCGAGAGCGGCCAGAGCCAGGACGAAAACCACGTGTCGAGCACGTCCTCATCCTGGTGCACGGCGCCGTGACAGTGCGGGCACTCCGAAATCTCGTCGCGGCTCACGATGGGCTTCCTGCCGCACGCATCGCAGTACCAGACCGGAATCCGATGTCCCCACCAGAGCTGACGCGAGATGTTCCAGTCGCGAATGTTCTCGAGCCAGTTGACGTAGACCGCAACCCAGCGCTCGGGCATGATGCGGATCGTGCCGTCGCGTACCGCTTCGAGCGCAGGCTCGGCGAGATCCTTCATCTTCACGAACCACTGATCGGACAGTCGCGGCTCGATCACGGTTTCGCAGCGATAGCAGTGGCGCACGTTGTTCTGGTGCACCTCCGTTTTCACCAGCGACCCGGCCTGGCCGAGCATGTCGGCGATCCGCGTGCGTGCATCGAAGCGGTCGAGCCCCTCGAGCTCCGGCGGCACGCGTCCCTTGGAGTCCAGCACCTCGCGCACCGCGCCCACCTGATCGATGATGACCGGGGTGGGCAGCCGATGACGTCGCCCGACCTCGAAGTCGTTCGGGTCGTGCGCCGGCGTGATCTTGAGTGCCCCCGTGCCGAAAGCAGGATCCACGTACGCATCGGCGATCACTGGGATCTCGATGCCGATCACTGGCAGCCGCACCGTCGTGCCGACGAGATCGCGATACCGTTCATCCTCGGGGTTCACCGCGACCGCGACATCGCCCGGGATCGTTTCGGGGCGCGTGGTCGCGACGGTGATCGAGCGATCCGACCCATCTGCGGCTGCGTACCTTACATAGTACAACTTCCCGTGCGTCTCGTGCGGCTCCGCCTCCTCGTCGCTGAGCGACGTGAGGCAGCGCGGGCACCAGTGAATCACGCGATGGCCACGGTAGATCAGCCCATCGTCGTGAAGGCGCACGAACGCCTCGCGCACGGCGCGCGAGAGCTGCGGCGAGAACGTGTACGCGGTACGTGACCAGTCGCACGAGCTGCCGATCGCGCGCAGCTGCTCGAGGATCGTGCCTCCCGTTTCCGTGACGAACTCGGTCACGCGCTCGAGAAACGCCGCTCGCCCGAGATCGAAGCGCGACTTGCCTTCCTTCGCGATGATGCGCTCGACGACGTTCTGCGTCGCGATGCCCGCGTGGTCGGTGCCCGGCACCCAGAGCGCCTCGTCCTGCGCCAT